>JAGCVU010000192.1 GCA_017962175.1 Bacteroidales bacterium
GCCAGCAGCCTGAATCACAGTAATTTAAAAAAACGTATAACTATGATGTCAAGTAAAAATTCGTCACGATTGGCAGTAATCAAGGTACTATTGCCAATAGCAGTTTCGGCACTGTTGACAGCAAAATTCGCCGAAAGCAACGCCCAAACCATCGTTGTTACCAGCAGCAAAGATAACCATTTAAATTTGAATATCCAAACTGCGCCGCAAGATCCCATCGTAATTGTAGATGGCAAACCAAGTACCACCTCAGCCGTGGAATCGTCAAAAATTAAATCAATTAACATATATAAAGGCACTACTGCAACCGACAAATACGGCAATGATGCCCAAAACGGCGTAATTGAAATCACCACCAAAAAAAGCGAACCGTCCGACAATCCTAACGATGTAGTAAACACAGAACCAAAGTTACCCTCAGAGCAAATTATTATCGGTCCCGCAACCATTGATATGGATCACAACATAAAAATGGACATTTCTACCCTACCCTCATCGCCTCTTGTAATAATCGACGGCAAAGAGGGAACGATGGACGACGTTGACGCTTCTAATGTTAAAAGCATAATGGTTCTCAAAGACAAATCTGCCATAGACGCATACGGCGAAAAAGGTGCCAACGGTGTAGTAATTATCACCACCAAAAAATCCAAAAAGGAAAACACCAATCCAGTAAAAATCAGGGTAACAACACCACAACAAAACAATGAAGATTCTGTATATGTAACGCCAGACGTTCAACCCGAATTCCCCGGCGGACAGAAAGCCCTTTTAAAATTCATAGCCGATAATGTAAAATACCCAGAAGATGCAAAAGCAAAAAAACGCCTCAGGCACAGCCTATTATAGATTTATAGTAAACAAACAAGGCAAAGTAACCAACATCACATTATTAAGAAGTGCCGGTGACGAATCGCTTGACCAAGAGGCAAAAAGAGTAATTGAAATGCTCCCCGACTTTAAGCCCGGCATCAAAGACAACAAGCCCGTAAACGTTCAAATGGCCATTCCAATAGTATTTTCCACCAAGAAAAATTAAACACTAAACTGTCCTTTATAAATTGCAACGTAGAGACGCCATAATATGACGTCTGTACGTTTGGATTTTTGATAAATTATCCTTATCTTTGCCCTAATTAGCGCTATACATACACAGCGGCAGGCAACTATATGAAAAACACTAACGAAGAAATATCCATAGCCGTAGATATTATCAAATCGGCGATATTGCAGAGCCAAATCAAAGCCGTAAAAGCCGTCAATCAAGAGCAACTTGCACTGTATTACGGCATTGGGCGGTATGTGTCATACAATACACGCAACAAAAATTGGGGCAAAGGCGTTATCGACACTATTTCGCAACAGTTGAAGAAAGAACTGCCCGGGCTGAGAGGTTTTTCCGAAAGGAACATCAAGAATATGCGCACTTTTTACGAAGAATGGAAGTGCTTAGAAAACGGCGATACAAATTCGGCAGTTCCAACTGCCGAAATAGAAAATCAAAGCCATAATTCGGCAGTTGGAACTGCCGAATTGCAAATCCAAAAATTAGAAATCGTACAAATACCTGATTTTCCGTTATTTGAATTTTTGAGCCTTGGGTTCACACATCATATTGCAATCTTGACCAAAGTAAAAGATATAGAACAACGAAAGTTTTACATCCGTTTTGCTTGCGAATCAAAGGTGAAAGTGGAAGACTTGGAGGCTCTCATCGACGATGACTTGTATTCGCGTAGAGGCAGTTTGCCCAATAATTTCACCAAGACGATTCCCGACAAATTGCAAGCGTTCCGCGCAATCTCGATGTTCAAAGATGAATACTTGTTGGACTTCATCAATGTCGAGGAACTTTTTGTTCGCGACAAGGATCAAGACGAACGAGTGGTAGAGCAAGCCATTATCCACAATGTCAAGAACTTTATTATGACCTTTGGCAATGATTTTACTTTTGTAGGCAACCAATACCGCTTGGAAAAATATGGAGAAATTCAGTTCCCCGACCTTCTGTTTTTCAACCGCGAACTCAAAGCACTTGTTTGTGTTGAACTCAAATCAGAACCTTTTAAAACTGCATACCTCGGACAGTTGGCAGGTTATCTGCGTATCCTCGACGACGAAGTAAGAAAACCCGACGAGAATCCCTCTATTGGTATTTTACTTTGCAGCAATGCCAACAGCAAATTTGTGGAATACGTTATACAAGATTACGACAAACCAATGGGTGTTGCCACATACCGTACCACTATGGATATGGACGACAGACTCCGCAAAGCCCTGCCGGACATCGAACAGTTGAAGGCACTTTTGAATAAGGAAAAGGATTAAAAAAATAACGCCATTCCCTACCATTTCCCACTAAATACACATAAAATCAAAAAAAATCTCAAAAAATTTTTGCCATTTAGAAAAAAAGAACAAAATTTGTAATTTATTGACAAAACGTATTTCTAAACTCTAAACAAGATGCGATCAATTATTACAATAGTGGCTCTGATTCTTGTGGCGGCTATTCCGCAGGCAATGGCTCAGAACAAAAAGGTGGATAAGGCTCTCACCTATTTCAACTCAGGAGAATACACCAAATGCTCCGAAATGCTTGTGAAACTTTATCCAAAAACCAAAGACCGTCCCACAAAAGGCAAAATTTGCTTCTACCTTGGCGAATGTGCCCGCAAAACCAGCGACCCTCGCAACGCCGAACGTTGGTACAAAAAGGCTGTTCAAGCAAAATATTCTAACCCCTTGGCTACTCTATACCTTGCCGACGCACTCAAAATGCGCGGAAACTACGAAGACGCCTCCGCCACTTATAGTAGTTACATCGACCTCGTTCCCGACGACAAGCGCGGCGAACAAGGCGTAAAAGATTGCGAAACAGCCCTTCAATGGGAAAAGAAACCCACCCGATACATTGTTTACCCCGCACGTTGGCTCAACGACAAAGAGAGCGACTTTGCTCCCGCCTTCGGAACCGACTCCACCGAAATTTTCTACACATCGGCTCGCGAAAGCGCCACAGGCAACGAGCGTAACGCCAACAGCGGAATGTATTACACCGATATTTTCTACTCAAAACGCGACAAAAAAGGCAAATGGAGTATTCCAATTCCTGCCGAGGGTGCTGTCAACACCAATTTTGATGAAGGCAGTCCCTGCATATCTGCCGATGGACAGACAATGTATTTCACATCGTGCAAAAACATCAAAAACCAAAACCTCGGCTGCCGTATCTACACAGCCACATTGTTGGAAAACGCCACTTGGTCGGCACCTGAGGAGGTTCCATTGTTTCAAGACACTGCCGTTTCGGTAGGACACCCCTGCCTAAGTCCCGACGGACGCACACTCTATTTTTCGTCCGACGCTCCCGGCGGTCTCGGCGGCAGAGATATTTGGAAAGCCACACGCGAAGGCAAAAACAAATGGGGCGAACCTCAAAACCTCGGCGGCAGCATCAACACACAAGACGACGAACTTTATCCCTTTGCCGCAGCCGATGGATCGTTCTATTTTTCGAGCAATGGACGCGGCGGTCTCGGTGGTTTAGACATCTTTAAGCATTACACCAAAGACGGCGTAACCCACACCGAAAATATGCAAGTGCCCATCAACTCGGCAGGCGACGATTTTGGCATCACATTCTTCAAGAAATTTCAAAAAGGCTACTTCTCATCCAACCGCGAAGGCAGCCGTGGCGACGATATTTACGCATTCTACCTCCCTCCTATCGAGGTAAGCATCGAGGGCGTGGTTAAAAACGAGGAAACCACAGTGGTAATCACCGACGCCGAAGTAAAACTCACCGCCAGCGATGGTACACAGTTGGAATCCAAAACCAACAACGCCGGCACATTTAATTTTAAACTTACTGAAAACCTTGATTATATGTTCGTTACCAACAAACCTGGATTTCTCAAAGGCGTTGGCAAAGAAACCACCAAAGGCTTAACCGAAAACACAGTGCTCCATATCGAAATACTTATGTCGCCTATCAATCAGGTAATTGAGATAGAGAATATCGAGTACGACTTTAACAAGGCAAACCTCCGCGAAGAGTCGATGGTGAGTCTCGACAAATTGGTTGAAGTGCTCAACGTTAACAGCAATATTACCATAGAGTTGCGCGCCAACACCGACTTCCGTGGCAACGATGAGGCCAACCTCAAACTCTCCGACGAACGTGCCAAGAGCGTTGTCAACTACCTTGTTTCAAAAGGCATCAATCCCGCCCGCCTCACATCAAAAGGTATGGGCGAATCCAATCCCGTAAAAGTTACCAAAAAGATAGCCGACAAATATCCCTTCCTCAAAGAGGGCGACGTGCTCAGCGAGGCATTTATCAACAATCTCACCAGCAATCAAGACCGCGAAATTTGCCACCAGTTAAACCGTCGTTCAGAATTTGCCGTTATCAGCACCGACTTTAAGGAGATTGAAAATGGTATTCCTTTCGGCTCCGACGACTAAACAAATGCAACCAAATGGACGAAAAATTAGACAATAAGATAACGGAGTTTATAGGCAACCATCACGTATTGGTTCTCGCCACTTGTGCCGACAACCAACCATATTGCTGCGACTGTTTTTATGCCTACGACGCTGAGCGCAACACCTTTATAATAAAGACCGATGCCGAAAACACGCGTCACATGAAAGAGATAGCCCAAAACAACAATGTGGCCGCCTCAATCGTTTTAGAGACCAAAGAAGTGGGCAAGTTGCAAGGGCTTCAGATATGCGCCACAGCCATTATCCCCGAAGGCGACGAACTTTCGCAGGCAAAAAAAACGTACCTATTAAAATACCCCTACGCCATAGCCGTTTCGGGTACATACGTGGTTTTAGAGCCTAATTACTATAAACTTACCGACAACCGTTTAGGTTTCGGCAAAAAAATTGTATGGAACACACAAAACAACAATAATTTATAAACCAAATCAAAAACTTCAAAAAATGAAAATTAAAGCAACACCGCTCTACGCTATTGTAGCAGCATCAGCATTAATGACATTGCAGTCGTGTGCAGGCGACAGCAACAACCAAAACAATCAACAACAACAAGAACAAGAACAGACCCAAAACAATCAGACAAACGAAAACAACTTCTATCTGATACCCTCTCCCGAAGATCTATTTGCCTTCACAAAAGACAAAAACCTTCAATTTGTACCCGGACTCACCAACCCCGTTGAAAACATCGACAAATACATCGATGTAAAATCTAAAGAAATCAACTTTGGTACTTACACCGCCGACATGGCATACAGCGCAGCATTCGGCAAATATCAAGAATCGCTCAAAGAGTTTAAAGTAGTACGTCAAATATCCGACGCAATTGGCATTGGCAATGTGTTTAACCAGAGCCTCGTAAATCGTATCGAAAACGTTAAGGAAGATCGCGACTCGTTGAAACAGATTTCAAGCGATATCTACTACGACATCCAAAACTTCCTCGACTCTAAAAACCGCGCCAAAACAATGACACTCATCTCTACCGGCGGATGGCTCGAATTTCTCTACATTGTAGTAAATTCGGTTGACAAATACTCAGAAGACAACCCCACTATTCAGCGCATTGCCGACCAGAAAATCATCTGCGACAACCTTATGCTCCGTTTAGAACAGCAGCAGGCTGACCCCGGCATCAAAGCCACCATCACCGACCTTACACCCCTCAAAGTAGCATTCGACGAACTCACAGTTGAAAACACTCAAGCAAAGGCTTCTACAAGCAACAGCGGTGCTATCAAAGTAGGCGGAGGCATGAAAATTAAGATGACAGAAAATAATTTTAATAAAATTAAAGAAACAATTACTTCTGTAAGAAATAATATCACAATAAACAACGTTAAATAGGTAAAATATTAAAACTTCTACAAATATGAAAAATATATTGAAATTTTTACTTGTTGTTTTAGTATCACTGCCGTTGGGACTTCAAGCACAAAACACCACTTGCGTTGACCAATTAAAAATGCGCAAGCCGATGGCCCCCTACAGATACAACACCGCTTCAAAAAGCGCTATGTGTCAAACGGGTCGCAAATACGAATTTGTGTTGCCGATCACCAAAGGTATGGACTATAGAATACAGTTTTTTGCAAGCACGGTATTCAACAACAATATCGATGTAAAAATCATCGATATGAGCACCGGCGAAGTAGTTGTTAACGTTCCCGGCAAGTTGCAAGATGACGAGCCGAAAAGCCCACAGCAAACTGCTCTGCAAGAGTATATGGATTTGAAGAAAAACAAGTTCATACACCCGTTTTTCGACTTCACCCCTGTTTCTTCCACCTCTCTCAAAATTATGATTGACGTAAAAGAGGTTGAAGTTCCTCAAGAGCAAGTTCAGGAGTATAGCTACTCCGACTACGACTACGAATCGCAGCCGCGTCAAAACCAGCAGCCCGCCAAAGAAGAAGGCTACGCTGTTCCTGTAGAAAAGAACAAAGGCTGTATTTCAGTTTACATCATCGACCGCGAAACAGAAGAAGACACATTCTAAAAGGAATAATTTCTTTAACAAAAAAGCCTCGCTAATAGCGAGGCTTTTTTGTTTTATAATGTTGTAAAAGATTTATACCTCATCATCTTTTAAAAATCCGGCAATTTTAGGTATTATAGTGTCCATAGCGGCACAAATGGCGGCAAATGTGGATATGTGCCGGCATTTGTAAACAAAAGCAATACTAAAATGTTTGTCGGTGATATTTTGCAATTGAGATTTACGCAAACGATAAGCTTCGCGAGTAAGGCGCTTGATGTGGTTGCGGTCTACAGCGTGCTTAAAATAATGCTTGCTCACCGTCACCATCATCTGGTCGTTGTCTGTATCGGCATCGCCTCCAATGCTGTAGTAAACTATAAAAGGGAAGGTCATAAACGACCTTCCCGAATTAAAAAGTTTATCGATACGGACAAAACTTTTGAGCCTTTCGGTTCTGCCTAATGTGTTTGTCTTATGCAAAATAGTCTATTTTTTCTTATTGTTTGCAATAATAAACTGCTCAATGGCAGCAGGCATACTCTTGGCTTCTTCGGTAGGAGCCTTGATGTCTAAGCGATAGCCGTATTTTTCCACAGCTTCCCACGCCGAATGTCCAAAGGCTGCAATTTTAACGTCGCCTTGTTCAAAATCGGGGAAGTTTTCGTGAAGACTCTTGATACCAGCGGGGGTAAAGAATACAAGCACTTGGAAATTGGGGAAATCGGGCTTTAAATCGTCCAATTCGGCACTCTCGGTCTGATACATCACGCACTTGTCAAACTTGATGCCCACGCTGTCAAGAAAATCGGGAATCTCGTTGCTGCTAACATCGCTTGTAATAAGAAGAAATTTCTCAGCAATGTTCTTTTTAAGAGCGTCGATAGTATCGTTGAAAGTCTTTTTGCCGTGGAAAATCTTACGTTTGCGGTATACGATATACTTTTGCAGATAGAGCGCAATCTGCTCGGTGGTGCAAAAATACTTCAATGTCTCCGGCACTGCGTATTTTACCTCTTTGGCTATGCGGAAGAAATTGTCGATACCGATTTTGCTTGTGAAGATAACGGCGGTATAGTCGGGCAGGTTGATATGTTGCCCGCGGAAATCCTTGGTGCTAACTCCGACAATCTTGATAAATTGACGGAATGTAACGTTAAGTTTGAATTTTTCGGCCAAATCAAAATAGGGACTGCTGTCTCCCGTCGGTTTGGGCTGCGAAATCAGCAAATTAGTAATTTTCAAATCTCTCTATTTTTAAAAATAATATCCCAATCTATCCCTATCGTCGGGAATTTGCCGATGACTGTCAACGGGATAGGATTTTGACTGCCAACAACACGGGCAAAAATTCCACGCCGCAAAGGTATAAAAATAAATAAAATTTAGAAAAATGTTTATCAAATATTATTTTGCATAATCTAAATAATTTTAACATTTCTGCCAAAATGCACGCCGAAACGCATACTACAAACAATGCTTCGATGGTAATATCGTAACCAATATACACCATACAGAAGTTTAAAGGCAGCATTACCACGCCAAGCAACTGCGCTATATACGACACATTGCTATAATGCAGCGAAAATGTATCCTTGCACATAAACAGGTTGCTCAACAATAGTGAAACCAAAAATTTAACTAAATATACCACAACCACTGTTGCACAGCCTATTGCAAGAGCCAATAAAAATGGAAACGGCAAATCATGTCCGTATTTAGTGAGGGCTATCACCGAAAACAGCACAACGTTGAGTATGTAATTAACAAAGAGCATATACCCGGCTTTGTCGGCAGAAATATTGCGTTCGCCCACAGTATTGTTAAAAGCGTTGTAATAAAACACTATCAACAAAAGGCGCGAAATATAACCGTTGGAGAAAAAATTGGCAAGCAATATCAACACAAGACTCAGCACAAACACAGCCAACATTCCCTCGGGAAACTCTAATTCAGATTTCGACTTGTTTAGATCAAAGTAGAAACGCTCAGATGGTGGGTTCTCAATATCTATCTGCCAAGCATTAATGCCGTAAAACGCAAGGGTGAATCGGCTAAGATTTTTCATATTTAACGGCACGTACATAAGTACCGAATCTGCGTGTGTAAAAGGATAACGCTTACGCTGCTGATAGATATATGAAGTTTTGTCGGTGGGAATGCCCACAGTGTATTCCGTTTCGTTGATTTCAAAAGTATAAAGCGAATTGCGCACAGGGGGCAACACATCAGGAAGCGTAAACAATGCAGCTGTATCGTCAACAAGCCTCATCGAGAGTGAGTCAACCTTAGGCGACACCGTAATCTGTGGTATGGGTTTGGCTATGCGCAATCCATTTTCCCAATAAAAACAATCAAGCGATGTGAGGGGATGGTAGTAGATATACGACGTACTATCACCCTTAAACGCCGAAACAGTCTTTTTGGGAGGCGCGGCATAACTCAAAACGGTTACCGACAGCAATATTAGCAATATAAGATACCTTGTACGCATTATTTGCAAAGATAATCACCTTAATGTAAATAACACTATAAAAATTCAATTTTTTTTGTCAAAAAAATATCTTCATCATTAATCCAAACTCATCGTAATGCTAAATCCAAATTTTATATTACTTGTTCTATAACTTGTAGATATTATCGGGTTAGTGATTTGGTGGTTGTAGTAGAGTTGCACTTTGAAACGCTCTGAGAGGCGGTAGTCGGCGGTGGATTTGATTGAAAAACTTGTTTGACCGGCTGAAATTTGGTCGTAGAGGTTTTCAATTTCGCGGATGATGGTTTTGTCGTCGTCGATAACAAAATCGGCACGGAGGTCGAGATCGCTCTTAAAACGGTTGCTGCCGCCCGAGGTGCGGATATTGAGCGGCAACTGTGCAAACTTGTATCCTACTCCGATTATCCACTCCTTGCGGTACATTTCGGATATTTGGCTGTTGGCAAATCCGAGGGTGATTTGACGGGTGCGGCGATATTCAAATTTGGTGCTCATAAGGTTTACCCACGAAATGTCGATACCGGCAAGAGGCGCAAATTTTTCGTCGAGAGTAACGGCGGCAATTTCGTATTGCGGAATAAAAAGGTTGTTGGCTTCGTAGCGTGCAAACGAGCGTCCCCAGTTGTATTCGTCGTCGAAACTGTAATCGGCATTGTTTTTAAAGTTGGATACCGAATACGACGACGAATAAGCGTGGGTCAACATTGCCGAGCGTACCACATTTTTAAGCAATGGAATATTGCCTAAACCTTTATAATTGATTCGCCAATTGGGCAAAGGAATTTTCAAGAACGGGTCGAGACGGATTTTTTGCGGACTTGTGCCTGCGTATGCTGCAAGAAATGCCGGCAAGAGCACATCTTGATGGGTTTTGCTATATCCGTTGGGATAATTGCCATAAAGCAGATTGCCATCATCGTCTACCTGCGGAGTGGGGTCGTATTCTTTGAGACCCATTCGACGGTCGGCTTGACGCTGTGCTATTATTTCGCGGTTTTCGAGAAACTTATTGTAGGTTTCCAAACTGTAATCATCGCCAACTTTCTTAAACGAGGTTTTGAGCATATTGTAACTTATGCGGAAGTTACCGTGCTTAACGCGGCTCGATGTCTGCCATCCGTCGATGTCGGTGGCGTAGGCAAAAAACTCTTCGGTGTTGTAGACTATGCTGCGGTCGAAACTTACATCAATTCGGAACGTGTTGATGGGTTCCAACGCCACACGCACGCCAATGCTGTTTCCTTTGGTGTACATCACAGGGTCGGTAAGTGTGGAATCCTGCAAGAGCCATCCCTTTTCGGCGGCGGTAAGGTGGAAATCGTCGTCGTTGAGAGCCATCAGGTAGTCGATGCCAGGGGTGATAACTCCGCCGGTATAGTTAGAACCGAACAGCCTTGTACCCTGGTTGTAGCCGGTGAGAGTGTTTGAACGCTGGTTTTTGTATGTTACCGACACATTGCGAACGCTCATAAGCGACATAGTGAGATAGTCGGTGGCCACAAGGAACGGACTGTCGTTGACATCCTTCTTGCCTTTGAACACTGCGGTACAGCCCTGGTAGTCGTCGTCGGCAGTAAAACGAACCCGGTTTTTGTCCACAATGGAGGTGCTGCCGTTAATAGGCTTGCCGTCGATGTCGGTAACCTCCACCTCCACGTCGGTAGTGCCAAGGTTGTGGTAGATGATACGTCCTACGCCTTTGGTAAATCGGAGATTGTCCTTGGTGGCGGTAACCTCGCGTTTCTCGTTGTTGGCTTTTTTGCGGCCGTCTTTGTTGAAACGTTTAAGCACGTCCTTGAAATATGGAAGCTTGCGGTAGATGCTCTCAAAGTTGAGCGCACCGTTCAACGTAAGCACGCCGTTGTTTGAAATAGTGTTGCCGTGGTCGATATAGTACGACGGAGTGGTGTCGGTGGCAGCCACCTCCACAGGGTCGATACCGCGCTGCCATTGGTAGTCGGCATTGTAGATTGCATTGGCCGACATCCAGTTAAACAACGGCATCTTGTTGAGCGGCACCTGGTACTGGAATTTCACAGTCTGATTGTACTGGGTGTTGTATCCAAGGTCGAGAAACTTCATAAATATGGTGTCACGCTCCCTTGCCTCCTCCACGCCAAAGCGGTCGATAAGTCCGTCGGGGTTTACACGGCTCTCGTTGTTGGCAGAGAAGTTCATCGAAAGGTTTTGCGACAGCTTGTAACGCAACTCGTAATTTCTGCGCCAACGGAAATCTTTTTGGAACGTCGGGTCGAGAAAACCGTCGTCCTCGTTGATGTTGCGGTAATGTATGGTGCTGTATGTGCGGTCGATATTGGCCGAAGCAGCCACCATTGTGGGCAGAAGGTAGAAGTTGAAATCTCGGATAAGAGCCAGGTGCTTGTTTTGCAAAAACTTGGTTCTTGACAACGGACGGTAGTTCTTGGGATTGTAGGTGTAGTTGTATTCGAGATTCGACTGAAGGATCTTTTCCAACTGCGACTTAATAGTGATGTCGTGCATATAGTACTCGCTATAGGCAAATCCGGCGGTAAAGTTCGACACGTGGTAAAAAGGTTTCTGTGAGTTCTTGTTCTTGGGCTTCTGCTGTTTTTCCTGCTGAGGCTGTTCCGTGTTGGGAACGCCGGCGTTGGCGTTTTTCAACTCCTTACGAAGCCTTGCCTCCTCCTTTGCCTCACGGCTTCGTCCCTCTATGTGCATATTAGTTACGTTGAAACTCTTGCGGCGTTCGAATGTGATACTGCGGTCGCGTATTTCGTCTTTCTCTGACTGAGTTAGGTTAGGATTATTCAAGGTTTCCTTTAACTCGATATCAGGGTCGAGCGGATTATAGCGTGGAATTTCGTAGTTTTCGGAATATCCAAAGTAAACCGGCAATTTTACTCCGTAATCATTATTAAAAAATTTGCCCATTTGCACTTGCGATGTAAGGTCGTATTGGTAAACGGTTTCTTGGTAACGCTCCCCTACCCTCTTTTCTATGCTGCCAAATCCGGGCGTATGTGTGTAACCTGCAACAGAAACCGTGGCGAGGTCTGCCATCTGCAATTCTACTTTTCCCTTAGCAGCCCATCCGCCGTCTTCGTTGAAGTCGGTGAGGCGGAGTTCGTTTACCCAAATTTCGGCGGTCTTGGGCAATCCGTCGTCAGAGAATGGATTGGTTTCTTGCGAGGGATTGCGCACACCTATCATTATAGTCTTGATATTGCTGACGTTGGGGTTACCCATAACGGTAATTTTAGTGCCGTTTTCGTTTACGTGGGTATAAGGCATTGTTACCGAAACAGTTGACCCAGCCTCGCGTGCTGCATTATTGCGCATTACCTTAACATCTTGAAGGTCGGCAAAAACTATCTCCACATTGTTTTCGAGCGGCCAAACACCGAGGCGACCATTTTCGTCGTTGGTGTAATAACCTTCGGGCGTTACCTTCAAGGGGAGTTCGTATTCGTAGTAGTTCTCTTTATAGTCGCTACCAAGACGGACAAAAATGCTAAGGTCGTTGTCGTTTAATACTGTGCCGGCGGGTTGCTCTTCGTGCACAAACATTTTAAGTTTTCGGTATTGACGAAGGTCTAAAACAGCGGTTTTGTATGCTGCCACCGATTGTCCGTCGGGAAGATTTGTTACCGAAAGAGCCATAGATTTTTCGTCTTCTTCTACCACTTGGTTGGTTTGGTAGTCGCGCTCGCGGTCGATGCCGGGAGGAAGAAGATAATTAACGGGAGTTTTGCTGCCGTTTTCTTCGAGGCTCACAGTAGAAATGTCTAAAAGTCCGTCGCTATACTGATGGTCGGTAACCACTTCGCCAGCCGATGTCATAGCGGCGTTGTACTTGCGCCAATCACCACGCACGAGGTTCATTTCGGCAAAACGTAGGATAATATCTTTTTTGGCGTTGGTAAGATACATACGCATAAAGCGGATCGACTTAAAGTCGGAGATTGAACCAACGGTGCTATCGGGTTCGTAGATAGGCACTTTAAATTGATACCATTTTACGGTTTCGGTTTGACCGTTAACAGTCTTTACGTTGCTTTCAATCATATCGGTGATGTAGTTTTGTCCCACCTGCATTTGGTTGGGCGAAAGGTGCACCTTATATTGATAGTACGATTCGGTTTCGGAGAGGGTGTTGTCGAGATTGATATCCTCTACGTCGGGGTAACGGTCTTTGATGGTGGAGTATGCCGACGAAGTAGAAAAATCGCGCGAGTTGCCTTGTGTGCCGTTGTAATGTTTGTAACGGTCGGCAATCGAGAGTTTTTGTTCGTCGTAATCACTGCCGCGGAAAAAATGGTAATTATCGCTCGACGGGTCGTTGTAAGCGTCGGCGTATGCCTTAGATGAAGTGCCGAATACATTTGAGATTCGGTCTAAGAAATTATTGTGGAATGTACGTTCTTGATCATCGTCTAAACCGTCGAAACCAAGGTCTTGAACATCTTTTGCGCCGTTGCTATTGTCAAAAGCGTTTACAAGGAAAGTTTTATTAGAAACCAAGCCCCAAGCGGTGGTGTCGATAAATTGCGGGTCGGGCGGATAAGGCAGACCGTTTTCAAAACTTTTGCGCGAATCTTTTAGCACATCTTCCGACACATTACCAAGGTTGAAATAGAGGTCGGCGCCCATCTCTTCTTGCTCGTAGATAAAGGGGTCGAGCATCCAAAATTCTATGTATTCGATGTTAGAAGCCTCAAAGTCGGTGGTGGTAAGTTCGCGCATAACGCCGCCCCAACGGTTTGACGGATTTTTGAGCGAACCGTCTTCGTTGATACCTGCCGACACGCCGGGCTCACCTTCCACATCGTAGTTGTAAGGTCCGCGCTCGGTGGGGTAATATGCAAGGTTGAGAATGGTTAACTGAGTGGATATTCCGCTGATAGATTGAGCGTTGGGGAAAATCTCACGTTCGTAAACGGCACGTATGTAGTGGTTGCTTTGGTCGTCTTTACTAATATAAGAAGGTGTGATGCCGTAACTACTTGTGGCTGTGCCTTGAAGGTCGCTCAGCACATTATACCAAGCCAAACGGGCACGGTTGAAACCATATCTAAGGTCGTTGTTGAATTTAGCCTCGGGGAAATTTTTTGTTCCAGCCGGAGTGGATGCCAAAACCCATTGGCTTACCGATTTAACGTCTATTTTGGTTTGGGCACTTTCAAAATCGTCGATGTAGCAAGTTCCCGCCTTGTCGATAGAGCGGCTATGACCAGGGATAAGTTGCGCAAATTCGCCCTCAAAACTTAATCGCGATTCGGCTTTGGTGCTAATTAATGGAAGGCGGTCGATGGCTTTGGTTAATCCGGGCAAGGGCAGCGAGTAGCGCATATCCAAACCCCAGATGGTGTTTTTGATAGGTTCGTTGCCAAAACTTACCTTGTTGGTGAGGGTCTTTTCCGAAAGACGCATAATTGTACCGCCAATGTTGAAATTTTTGTTGAACTGATAATTGAGGTGCGTTCCCATAAGGGTTTTGGTGGTGCTGCTAAACGTGGTGTTGCTCTCTACCGAAACGAGGATTTTGTTGCCCGACGAAAGTATAGATTCGTTGAGGATTTTTACCGTTCCGAGAAGATAGTCTACCGAATAGTCGCTACCCTCTTTTAACTGCATTCCGCCACAAGTAACTTTTACCGAACCTTCGGGAATGTTCATAGCGTCGAGCGAAATTTCGCTACCTGCCGACGATTTGTATTTACCTGTAATGTAAAACTTGTCGCGCTCGGCATTTTGCTTGGCGATGGTTTTAGTGCTGTCGTAAAGTTGGTTGTAACAATATTTTGCAGCGTCGCCGCTATTGTTGATTTTATTTTCGAGATAACTGCCGAAAGGTTCGAGCATAGGAAGGAAAACACGTCCGCGCTCGGCATTTATGGTAACGCCGTCGATAAAGTCGAAAATACCGTCGGGTGTGGATTCCAACTGCGTGTTGGCATTATCGAGGTTCATTACACGGAGAAGAACTTTTCCATCTATGTCGCCGGCGTTGAGATAGTTGAGTTCGGTGCCGGTTTTGTCGTTGTGGTATTTGATATGGAGGCGGAAGTTGTCTTTGTCGATTTGGTAAGCGTTGAGCGAATAGACGTTTTTCATCATCAACTTCCAGTTGGGCAGTGCGGGCGAAAACGATGTACCGCGCAAAAGTTTTAAGATAAGAGTTTGCGACGGCTGTACTTCGGAACTAAATTCGCCCACTTTGTAGGTTTTGCCTCTATAAGTATATTCGTAAGCCACGGCAAGCACCTCATCGTCTTGAAGGGCAGAGTTTAGCGAGATAAAACCAAGTTGCGAATTAAAGGTATATTCGTTGGTGCCAAGTTTTCGGGCGTTGCCAATTTTTTCGTAATCGGTGCCGGGTTCAAAACGTCCGTTGAGGGTGCTTGTGATGCTATTAATATCGCGGACGGCTTTGTACGAACCAGTAAGCACATTGTAAAGGTTGTTGGCAGAGTTTTGGGGCATTCCATTCGACATTCCCGAAGAATGGACGGCGGTATGGTTATAAATCTGCGAAGGCTCGCCAAGGTCGAGGAAAGCCACAGAGTTTCGGGTGTCGTCGGTGGCAAGTTTTTTATTCGTTACCCAAACCTCGATATTTGTAATGTTGATGCCCGACGAAATAATAGGCAAGTTGGCAAGAGCGCGTTCGTAATTGTCGCGGAAAAAATGGTTGAGGAAAAAGTGACGGTTTGCCTCGTAATCACTGGCTTGAATACGGAACTCGTTGGTAACGGCTCCGGCGTTTACCTCAATGGTGCGGGTTTCGCCTTTTTGCTGCGAAAGAACGGCTGTGGCGGTAAGTTTGCCAAATTTCAGGTCGGTTTTTACACCAAAAAGAGTGCTACTACCTTGAATCAAAGTACCTTCGAGCGGCATCGACACGTTACCAAACTCAATGCGTTGAATAATTTCGTCGTCGTGACCGATGTATTCGATGTTTTGCTTGTTTTCAAATTCAAAAGTTGCCTCGGTGTTGTAGTTGATACCGATTTTCATTTTGTCGCCGATGGTGCCGGTAACGCCTACCTGCATATTCATATCAAAATCAAACGACACATCGTTTCGCTGCTTTTTGGGAAGCGTAAAGTTGTCGATTTTGGTAATGTCGACACCGCACAGCACCTGTACATTACCCTGAGCCTTAATATCGATAACGTTTGTACCAAACACGCGGTCGAATCCACGGATATCTACATTGATACGCGGATTAAGATAACGGTCAAGACCATTGCGGCTACCTCCATCGCTTCTTGCGCTCTGCATCAACATCTGCTGACGCCAATATTCGCGCATTTCGGTGCGGTTTTCGGCAGAATCGTGGCTCTGACGGTCGGAGGTTACGGGACGACCAACATCCATTCCACCTACTTTTTTCTGAGTGGTGTAAGTGCCGGTTTTGTAATCGTACTCGGTTTGTGTGGAGATATTGTCGGGGTCTTTAAGTTGAATTGGCGAATTTTGACGGATACGGTCGGTGTCGCCGTCGATTCCGGGACGTTGCCACAGAGAGTTTCGGTTGATACCTGCGTTTGACGGCGAAGAGGTAAACACCGCCGCTGCAAAAACTGCAACCGCGCCCGCCATTCCGAGAGTTCTTCTTATGTGTTTCATCAATAGTTAGTTAGTTTAATTGCAAAAATCATACGCTCCTTAACGCCTGTTTAATTAAATCTTCGGCACTGAGCGAGGGATTGCTCTTTAACACTGCGCCCACAGCCTTTTCTGCCGCCGCCTTGGGATAGCCCAACATTACAAGGGCTGCAATAGCCTCTTCGCGGTTGGCATTTTGTGGCGTTATTATGGAAACCTCCGATGTGGGAGATTTTTTCAATTTATCTTTCAAATCTATTACAATGCGTTGCGCCGTTTTTGGACCAATGCCCTTAACTCTTCCAATAAGTTTGGCATCTTCGGAGAGCACCGCACTTTGCAATTCGGCAGGACTCATCGACGAAAGTATCACCCTCGCCGTGTTTGGTCCCACGCCCGAAACATCCAACAAAAAGCGGAAAATTTCACGTTCGTATTTATCGGCAAATCCAAAAAGAATGTTGGCATCTTCGCGAATCACCTGATGAATAAAAAGTTTTGCATCGGGCTTGCCTTCCAACGCCGAAAATGTATTTAGCGAAATGTTTATCAAAAAACCCACGCCATTGTTGTCGATTACGGCAAACGAAGGGGTAAGTTCTGCAAGTTTTCCTGTAATGTATTCGTACATAGTTTATAATAGTCCGTTTTCAATTCTAATAATAATATCCTCAATCATTCGGTCTTCTTCGTCGGCATCGTATTCTGATTTGAGGTTAGAGCCGAACAAACGCGCCACGCCCTGCCAAAGGAATGCGCTAAATCCGCCCTTCAACTCTTGAATCACTTGATAAGTAGTGTTGCCTGTTTCGCGGTCAACAAGTTTTATAAGAATCTTGCCTTGCGAAATGGTCAAGTGGATAAGTTCGTCTTCAAATTGATCGCGCAATTCTTTTTCCTTAGCCTTGATAAAAACCTTACGTTGGTCTTCGTCGGCAATATGTTTGAGCGAATCTTCAATTTCGGCGTACACCTTGCGAATAAGCACCGAGTAGGGATAAACGCGCTTAACGTTGTAAAGAAGTTTGGAGTATTGCTGCTGCTGCCTTTTGGTTTTAAACACATACGGCGGACGTGCCAAGGCGGGACGAAATTCTTTGATAAGAATTGTGTCGGCACCTTCGGTTCGGTATGGAAGCCATTGCACGCTATTTTTGCGCTCCTCATCTTCGATAGCCTGATACTCGTCGAATGTGATTATGCGCTGCGCCTGCGACGTTATTGCCCATAGAGATATAATAAGAAATAAACACAGCCGTTTCATATCGTCAAAAATTTATGCATAAAAATAAAACTACAAAAGTAATCTAATTTTTTACCTTTGCACTTATAAATAGTTAAAAATAAAACAGACAGATGAAAAAAATATTGCCCGCCCCCTTGCAAAAAGGCGACAAAGTGGGAATCATTGCCCCCGCCGGACCTATCACCGAAAAACAAATGCGCATTGCCGTTGCCAAAGTAGAAAAAGCCGGATACACTCCCGTTTGCGCCGATGGCCTCACAGAGCGTTTTGGATACCTTGCCGGCTGCGACGAGTACCGCGCAAAACAAATAAACACTCTATTCGCCGACAAAAGTATTAAAGCAATATTAGCCGCTCGTGGAGGATACGGCTGCACCCGCATACTCGATATGATAGATTACGACCTCATAAAAGAGAACCCCAAAATCATCGGTGGTTATAGCGACCTTACCGCACTTATCTGCGCCATCTACAAAAAAACTGGACTCGTAACATTCCACTCGTCGATGCTTGTACCCGACGAAACCGACTACTCAAAAAATAGTATGTGGGATATTTTTGCCAACGGACACAAAAACTACCGAATAACCTGCGAAGATACCCAAAAACAAAATAAAGAACTATCTTCGCAAGAGCCAACAGTTTTAAAATCAGGCAAATGCCGTGGAACGCTCTTTGGTGGCAACTTAACTTTACTTCAATCGCTCTTAGACACCGAATACGATTTCAATCTTAATAATAAAATATTGTTTCTTGAAGAAATAAACGAACCGCCCTACAAGGTAGACCGAATGCTCACGCACCTTCGTAACGCCGGAAAACTCAAAGGCATAAAGGGTATAATTTTCGGCATAATGAAAGGCTGCGAAGCGCAAGGCAACGAATCGCTCTCGCTCGACTACGTGATCGAAGATTTTATAAAAGACCTCAACATTCCAGTAGTGAAAAACTTTACATTCGGGCATGTGCAATCGAGATGTACATTTCCTATTGGAGTGAAGGCAAGATTGGATACGGAAAAGATGGAGGTAAAATTGTTGGAAAATTGTGTGGAGTAGCCCTCCTACTCCACAAATTCGTAACGACTATTTCTCCTAACGGGAACAAATCCGGCTTGGCGAATGGCGGCTATCATTTCGTTGGAATCGAGGCTGTATTTTGCACCCGCCGCCGACACTACGTGCTCCTCCATCATAATAGATCCAAAATCGTTGGCCCCAGAATGAAGGCAAATTTGCGCAATTTCTTTGCCCACAGTGAGCCACGAGGCTTGAATATTGGCTATATTATTGAGCATCAATCTACTAATAGCAATCAAACGGATATATTCTTCGCCCGAAATAGGTGCGAACATACCATATTCTTTAACCAAACGTGTATCTTCGCTACAAAATGGCCATGGAATAAAGGTAACAAAGCCTTGGCTGTATTCGGGTTTTCGAGCCTGAGTGTCGCGAAGAGCGATAAGATGTTGAATGCGTTCTTCGAGGGTTTCCACATGACCAAACATCATGGTGCAAGAGGTTGGCAAATTTAACACGTGGGCTTGATGCATAACTTCGAGCCACTCCACTGCCGAACATTTTGCCGGCGACACAATTTTGCGAACACGGTCTACAAGAATTTCGGCACCTGCGCCGGGGAGCGAATCAAGTCCCGAAGCGTGGAGTTTTTCGAGCACTTCTCTATAACTAAGGTTCGAGGTCTTGCTCAAATAAGCCACCTCGGCAGGACCAAGTGCGTGAAGCACCACGCCGGGGAACTCCCTCTTCAAATCGCTAAAAAGTTTGCAATAAAAATCCATTCCAAAATCGGGATTCATTCCACCTTGCAGAAGCACTTGGTTTCCTCCTGCGGCAAACAATGCGGAGATTTTTTCGCGATATTGCTCCATTGTGGTAACGTATGCCTCGGGCGAATTTTTTGAACGCGAAAAATTGCAAAACTTGCACCGCGTAACGCAGATATTCGAAAGGTTGATATTCCTATCGATTATCCATCCCACCTTGTTGCGGTCTTCGGGTTTGCGGAAGCGGTTCTTTATTTCGTTGGCGGCAAAAGAGAGCACCGACAATGGAGCGTTGCGATAGAGAAACACTCCTTCGTCTAATGTTAGCGGTTGCAACACTAAAGCCTTAGATATAATACTGTCTATGTTCATTTTAATTACTATTATCTAAACAAATTATTTAACTAAATAATCACTATTGATATTACTCATACTGTTAAAGATATTCACCCTTGCGCCGGGGTTCATTTTTTCAAGATAGTCGGCAAATTGTCGGAAACGTCCACGTGCGGTGACAGTTTCAAATCCACATTCCGACTTAATTTTCGGGAATCCGTAAAGGTCGGCATAGAGCCTCGTCTGATCTTTGCTAATCTTAATCAGCGGACGCACCACATCCAATCGTCCATCAAAAAAAGTCATCTTGGGCGGAATACTGCAAAATTCGCCGTGATAAACCATATTCATCATCAGAGTCTCCACAGCATCGTCCATATTGTGACCAAGGGCAAGTTTGTTGAACCCCTCCTCGCGGGTAAAATCAAAGAGAGTTTTGCGGCGAACACGGCTGCAAATAAAGCAACGGTTTTCGGCGTTGCGCAAATCTTCAAGTACAATATTCTTTACAACAAGAGGGGTCTCTAAGTCGTCGCAAAAGCGCTGAACTTTGTCGAAATCGAGACTATAAGCCGCATTTTGCACGTGAACATACACAGCGGTGAGCGAAAAATCTGTTTTCAGCACTAACCGCTTGAAAGCCAGCAGATGAAGGAGTGTCAAACTATCCTTTCCGCCCGAAATTCCCACTGCGAACCTATCCCCTTTTTCAACAATTTGATACTCTTCGCACGTTTTTTCAAAAGCGGAACGGATTTCGCCGATCGCCCTTTTTTGCCTAGTATCAAATTTTCCTGAAAATATGTTCGCCATCTCTAAATGATTTTTTTGAAGTGCAAAAATAAAAATAATATGCAAAATTTCTATTACCTTTGCAGCGAATAATCAAACAAAACGAAATGAACAAAACCACGATAAAGACCATAGCGGCGGCATTCGCACTCGCACTGTCGTCATGCGGCAACGAACCCCCCATCAGCGAAAGCAAGGCGGTGGAAGTAATTATCAAAATGCACGAAGCCGACGCCATTATGTTTGTAGCAGGATATAGCGACGCCAACCTCAAAGGCGACAGCGCATCGTATTACAACTATATTTTTAAAGAAACAGGCGTATCAAAAGCAGAGTTTCTCGAAACAATAGAATGGTACACACAGCACCCCGAACGCTACAAAACCCTCTACGAAAAGGTGGTGAAAGTGGTTAATGCCGAAGATGACAGAAAACGAGAAAACGATGACCGAAATCGTCAAAAAGCAGAAAACGATATATGGAACCTCCGCTCGTATTACAATCTACCTACCGACGGCGCTACAAATCCTATCGCATACGAAATTCCAGCTAACGACCACGGAATTTACACAATATCAGCAGATTTCACTTTTTACCAAGACGATGGAACAAACAATCCACGTTTAACAATCATTGCCGATTATTTCGATGAAACTAACGAAGTAATCATGACCACAGGCTTTAAAAAAGATGGAATACAACGTCATTTCAGCGCAATGATCAAAACCAACCCCAACAAAGATCTTAAACAAATCCGTGGATGGGTGTTAGACCATAGCGACCCAACAGGCAACAAACACGTGGACGTTTCAAACATAACCCTACTTTACACCAAGGAATAATGAAACAAACCGCCCGTGCCATAACGCTTAATTGTACCAAGTATAGCGACAACAAATTGATTGTCAACACCTACACTCGCGAACTTGGCAGGGCTGCTTTTGCAATAAGAATTCCTCAAAACCGAAAAGCATCTCCCCTACCCTATTGTCAACCGCTGTTTATCAACGAGATAGAGTATAATTCTGCACCCGAAACCGAAATTAAACAAGCGTCGAAAATAGCACCGGCGTATACCTACACATCTATACCCTTCAGCACCACCAAAACCACTACAGCAATGTTCATTACAGAGATTTTGGCTAAGGTGCTTACTTTTTCAGAAAAAAACGAGGAACTATACGACTACATAACCTCAAGTCTCAAACTTTTTGACCAAAACGAGGTAAACGGCAAAAATTTCCACTTAAAATTTCTCCTGCAGATTACCAAATACTTAGGCTTCTACCCTGCCAACCGCTATTCCGAACTGCGTCCGTGTTTCGACATCGCCAACGCCAAGTTCACCGCCAACATCTCCTCGGCAAGGCAGGCTATACATCCGCCATATAGCGAAATTTTCAGCCGCATTCTCGACTACGACTACATTCCGTGCGACTTTATCACGCTCAGCGGCAGCGACCGAAGTTTCCTCCTTGAAAAAATTATCGACTATTACCGCTATCGCTTTGAGAATATCGCCGCGGTTAAGAGTCTCGAAGTTTTGAAAACAGTATTTCATTAACACATATATTATTATGGAGACTAAATTAAACATAATTATCGGACAGGGACTCGGCCCGTTGCAGTTCGGAGCCACCGAGGAAGAGATTACAGAAATATTCGGCGCACCCGACGAAACCGAAAACGACAAGGAGTCTAACACGCTGACAATGTTCTACGATGGCATTATGACAGATTTTGTGCTCGAACCTGACGAAGAAGACGAAACTTATCGCCTATCGTCAATTCTTACATCAAATCCCGACTACTCTATCGACAACAAAATCCAATTCGGCGACTCTGAGGAGGCTCTTATTAAATACGCCAAAACCCTCAAAGCCGAAGCACCTGAAACCGAGACCGATACAGAAACAAACGAAAAATACCTTTACTTCGA
>JAGCVU010000193.1 GCA_017962175.1 Bacteroidales bacterium
ATGGCTATATCTTTGAGGAAATCGATACGGACAAAGTCGAAACGTTTGATTTTTAATCCTGTACGTTTCTCTAAATCAGACATTAAGACATCTTTATTCTCGGATTTTACATTCTCAATTTTTTCGTAAATAATGTCGATATGACCCTCGCTCTTGATAAGGAATTTTTCCAAAAGGAAAACGCAAAAGACGATTGCGGCGTTGGTAAGAACAAGTTCTGCCACACTTACTTTCTTGTTGGCCAATGCGTTGAGCACTGCGATACCAATTACCACAAAGAGATAAGTCATTTCGCGGATAGGAATCGGATCGGTGCGGTATTTTAGAATACCAAACACTGCAAAAAGTCCGAGGGCAAAACCAAGTTCCAATTTTACATCCTCTAACAAAAAGCACATCAAGAAGATAGCCGTTCCAAGAGCGTAATATGTAAAAGTAAACTCCCTGCGTCCGCCTTTGCCATAAATAAGGTTTATCAGCACAAAGAGAACGCCTGTATTAAACAGCAAACGGAAAAATAGTTTTCCAAAATCGCGGTAATCTATCAGACTAAGGTTATAAAACTTTATATCTTCTAAACTCACAACCTGAGTTGTGTCTTGCAAAATATCTAATATCATTTTAATATCTAATTACAAATTTTTAATTTTTCATTTTTAATTATGCATTATGAATTATGCATTATGCATTAAACATTACTCCCAGCGCATTATCCAGTCGTTTTTGCAACATTCTGATTCTCACGCGGAAAAGGTTGGTTTTCAGGTCTTTTTGACCGTTGAGCACACGACCAATGCAATATTTTGAAAATCCCGACTGATGAACGCCATATTTAATAAGTGTTTTTCGCAGCGGTGATTTGGGTGCGCCTGCCTCGTGTTTTAATTCCACCATAGCAAAATGGTCGGTAGAGTGGTTAACCTCAGAATCGGCAAAACTCAAATCGCAATCAATGGTGCAACGCTCGCATAAGTCCTTTTTAACCAGCGTTATACGGCGAAAATGATTTTCGATAACGGGTTTAAGCAACTCCGGTTTGCACGGCGCATGTTGAGCCACAAAATCGTATTCTTCGGGCAGAATAACGTCCAAAGGCGACTGAATTTCAATGCGTTTCTTCTTGGTTTTGCCCTTGTTGTTTTTATGCTTAATCTCCAAAAATGCAGTGCCGGTATCCACATACATACGTTTGCGCACCTTGAAACGGTCGAGTTTCCCATTATGATGCGTGGTGTAAAACATATTGTCGGGCGTGTCAAAATAAACCGTGCGATATTCCATCAAGCGTAAACCATTGATTTCCACAATGTAATAATCATCGGTGATTTCGGGCAAAATATTCTGCCACAGCACCTCAGAGCGTAATGGAAATTTGGTATCAACGCGGTTCATAAAATTTGCCTTTCCAATATCAGCCAAACCTACCGCCGTAAATTTGTTTAATACGTCCATTAGAATCTACGGCCTCCGTTACCGCCTGACATTGTGGCTGTTACTTCTGTTTTGTTACCTCCCGAAACCAACGTCGGCGGGAAATAGAATCCCGAACCATCTTTATATGGGTCGCCTTTGATAGAAGCACCCACAATAAAGTTATATTTCTGATTATTAGTGAGTTTGTCGCAAATAAAAATAGCCGCGTTAAAAGTCAACGCATTTGCCACAGCCACAATATCATCTACTGCCAACGACGTAGCACTACTCAATTTTTGCGAATAAACCATTGGCAATGAGGTAGTTGAAGGAATACTTTCGGAAAACATATCGCTCGAACCAAGAGCCAAAACAGTTCCGCCGGTTACAGAAAACTTGTAACCACCATCGCCATAGTCGATTGGCGAATTGCCGCCGCCGGTTTGACTTACCACCATTATGCCGCCACTAACATTGATATCGCCATTAGAATCAATGCCGTCGCCTTGCGCCCTAACATATAAGAAACCATCGGCCATATTTATCGAAGAATTTGTGTTTGAGGCATTTATACCATCGTCTTCGGCAGAAATATAGGTTTCACCGCCGTTGAAATTGATGTTGGTAGCCTCGATACCTTCCCAATTTGAGGTAATTGAGATGCGTCCGCCTTGAATTGTAACATCGCCATCCGTAGAAATGCCGTGTCGCTCCGAAATGATTGTGGCTGAGGTGTTTTCGCCGCTAATAACAATATTTCCATCGGCTTTAAGACCCTTGCCGTATGCGTTTACGGTAAACGTTCCGCCCGAAATTGTCAGGTCGCCGCCACATGTAATGCCGTGCATACAAGCGAGTTTGTTTGACGAACCCTCAAAACCGCCGGGACCCCAAGGATTGAAACCGCCGGGACCTTGTTTGGTTGTGTTATTGCGCTTGGTAACGATTTTGAATGTACCTCCCGAAATGGTGATGGCAGTTTCGGCTTTGATACCGTCGTTTTTGGCAGTGTCGTTTTCTGATGCCGACGAAAGACATGTTAGATCAAAAGTACCGTCTTCGATGGTAACGAATCCACTACCCGTGTCGGTTGATTTCAAAGCGTCACCAAAAGAATTTACAGTAACATTGCCATTGTGAACCAGCACAAAATCTTTGCCCACAATGCCGTCAAACGAAGAATTAACTGTAATTAATCCACTTTTAATCACAAGTCCGTCCTTAGCCTTGATACCATCTGTGGCGTTGGCTGTGATTGTTAGCGATCCTGTGTTTTCAGTTCCGCCAGAGATTGCAAGATTCTCCTTGCTGAAAAGAACGCCCTCTTTGTCGTTTTCAGAACCATCGGCAAGAAAATTTTGTGTTCCATCATTGATAATCAAAACCGTTTTGATACAGTTTTTTACAAAGATTGGAGCTGAAGAATTTGAAGCAATGTCAACACCGTTGAGCACAAGTTTTACAAGATCGTTTTTGCTATCAGCGTCTACCTTGATTTGACCATCCGACAACGAACCATCAATAAAGTAAGTGCCTGCAGCTTTGATAATAGCTTCCGTTCCAGAAACTGCAACATTTGTATCGCAATTTTCGGTAGTAATAGAATTGTTTTTCAGATGGATAAACATAGCTCCATCAGCCGAATATTCGTAATCGGAAGGCTTTTCGGCAAAAGAAACTATAGTTTGT
Organism: Bacteroidales bacterium; assembly: GCA_017962175.1. GTDB lineage: Bacteria > Bacteroidota > Bacteroidia > Bacteroidales > UBA3824 > UBA3824. Next base: position 3,103 of record JAGCVU010000193.1, read on the forward strand.
TCTTGTTTTTGTTCCTCTATTTCGTTTTGAGGCAACAGCAAATCGTCTTTTTCCCAAATCTTTTTGCATCCCGGGGCAAGCACAGCAAGACACAAAGAAGGGATAATCAGTTTTTTGATGTCCATTTTAATATCGTTTAATAAGTGATTGAGTTTTATTACGCTGCAAAGATAGGCGTAATTGAGTAATTACACTATTAATAATTATTAAAATGGACAAAAAAACCTAAATCATTTTATCTCCACCCGGGCACAATCCAACCGTTTTCCTCAAAGTCTAAACCTTTAACATATTCGTAACCAACTGGTTGAGAATAACTTTTTATCTGGGCAAAATTTTGAGCATCAACAGCATACCACGAAACGGTATCATCGTTTTTGATACGAATTGTCCAAGTAAAAATATTGCCCATTATAAATACCTCATCGGCATGAAGGTCAACAGGAGGAATATCCACCATCTTAATCTCTTTTTCAGGCATGGTTATCACATACAATTTGCCATTTTGGTCGAAAAACATTCCAAGACTATGCATACCGGTAAATTCAGTAACAAAGATATGGCAAGGAACGATTTGTTGGTCGAGTTCAATTTGTTGAACATTGGGGTTGCCTTTCTCCATTTTAAGATTAAAAAGACAATTGCGGCTATCGGTGATTAGATAACCATTGTCGTAACGTTTTTTTGACGTGGGATTTCCGGCAATCTCCACAGCAGGGAAAACAAAACCGGCATCACTGAGCGCATCAGTAAACTTCTGCGACTTTGGTTCATTCACCTTATTACTATCTTTGATCACAAACTCTATTTTAGAATCAGTAATACGAAAAACATCATCGGGCATTTCAAAATCTACACGTCCCGACTGCGATTCCATAAGTTGGTATAGCGGAATTTGAGGACCAAACACCATCTCGGGTTTAATACGCATCGAAATAGCTTCCTCGGTAAGCATTTTTAGCGACACTGCACGTCCAAAAAGCGTATCAGGAAGACAATCATAAGCAGCAAGTTGACGAGCTTGATATTCGGGAAGAATACTATCGTATTGATTGATGGTATAAGTAGTTCCGTCCAAACCAGAGCACACAATTTTTTTGTTTTCAGTTTTGCGAACCACAAAATCGTCAACCACCGAGCTATAAAGAATAAATGGAGTAGTATAAGCCTCAACGGTAAAAAAATTGTATATCCACGGCAATTGCCAAAGGCAAATAACAGCCGTCACAATTATGAGATATATCTGTGCAATGCGTTTCATAACTAATCTTGAAGACCCTCCTTGAAGTCAGATAATGAGATAACCGGCAGCAAAGCGGCTCCAAATGCCAACGGCACAAGCCACCACAACGACGGCAAATATGCGCCGGGGGTGTCGGTTATGATAAACAATTTTAAAACAAATACGGACAAAATAGTCTGAAAAACCCGCTTTTTCCAAACCGGCTCAACTACCACCCAAATAGTAAGGTAATAGGCACAAAAACCTGCTAAAAACCAAGGAATTGCGGTTAAAAGAATGCGCGACACAATTTCGTCAGGAAGAATATGCGAAGCAAAAACGTAGAGCACCGCAAAACAAATCAATGAACACATCACAAGAATACCTGTGCCAAACAGCATCATAGCACCAACCGACTTGATATATCCACACGGAAGGTGCAGTGTAAGTTTTAAACACTTGCGGTGCATCTCGGGCGCAAACTGAAAAACTGCGCCGCCAATGCCAACAATCAGAGGCAGATATTTGATGATTGTTATAAGCGAATCGTCTTTTGAAAGATAATATTCCCATAGTGCTGCCATACCCGAAAGGTCGCCCACACGTTTTAGATAAATGCCTGCGTAGGAAGCAAAACCAATTAGTAATAAGCACGCTACGGCATAATACCATTTGGTTTTAATCCATTCTTTATAAAAAATAGCGTTAATCATTGTTAATCAATATTTTCCAGTTAAACCAATAAAAGCATCTTCAAGATTAATTGTTTCAGATTCAATAGCCGAATAGCAAATGTTGTGCTGATGCAAAATTTGCTCAACGTCTTGTTGCGATTTAAACGAACAGAATTCAAGTTTATCTCGAAGAAACTCAGGATGATATAATCCATCAATCTCACCGTTGACATTACCCTCAGCATCTGAACAGCGGTAAAGTCTAATACCCGAAAGCAATTCGGAAACTGACATCTGAACTAATATTTTTCCGTAATCCATTATTATACAATCGTCTACCAGATTTTCCATATCTTGGATTATGTGCGATGTAAGAAAAACCGTCTTGCCCTCGCTCTTAGCATAATCTCGAAGATATTCAACAAAAAGACGACGATAGCCGGGGTCGAGTCCAAGCGAAAAATCATCGAGCACAAGCAATTCAGGATTCTGGGCAAGTATTAATCCGAGAGCTACTTGACTGCGTTGTCCGTTGCTCATCTTATTTATTTTTTGACTTGGCGATACTTTCAGTTTATTCATCAGTTCATAATATGCCTCCTTTTTCCATTGACCGGGATAAAATGCAGAATAGAATTTTTCTATTTGCGAAATGTTCATAAACTGATACTGAACGTGCCCCTCAATAAGCAAACCAATCTTTTTGCGCACCTCGGGATTGATGGCATTAGCCGGCTGTCCAAAAATCAAACAATCGCCACTGTAAGGTTTCAAATAACCGCTTAAAATGTTGATAGTTGTGGTTTTGCCAGTACCGTTTTTGCCCAAAAGCCCAAGTATACGACCTTTGGGTACTGAAAAGTTTAAATCACGATAAATAAGCCTTTTACCATAATAATGAGTCAAATTTGTACATTCTATCAAATTTTCCATAACATATATTTTTAAAATACCAGACCTATGCAACAATTCGCAACCATTCGGCTACGCTTGCAATATATTGCATTGGTAGATCTTGTGTAAGTATAATCTACTAATATATAAGGTTTTATATTATCAGATTTGATATTTACCGAATACTTTGCTCCCAACTGTGCAAAAAACCTTCTACTGCATAGAAAATCATATTCACGCAAAAGCAGCAATGTTTGTGACGGAGGAATATTCTGACCTTCTGTTAATTGCACGTACACACCATCAAAAAACGGAGTGCCGTTGCCACTGCCAAAACCTCCGCCAATCGAATACGAAATCTCATTGCGTCTTACTCTATATAACTCGGAATATAATGCGTTTAAATTATTATAATTGATGTCTTGAATGCGATAAAACGGATACTTAAAAGCATTGGTAACACGTTCTGTACGACCAACCGACAATTCCATTCTTCGTTCAATACTGCTACCTTTCCAATGCAGTGAATATTCAGCCGAAAGAGTTGTTATAGATTTATCACTGATTTTCAACGGATCATAATACTCCACATCGGTTGAGCCGTTTTTATTGCTAACAATTTTGTATATGTTGCGATATGCAAAAAGTTCTTTTTTATTATAACCAAGACTAATGAGATGACGTAACACAGACGACTGTTTAAAGTCAACAACTGATTGATATTCAAAAGTTTTACCATCGTGACATTCAAACGAAATAGTGTAAGGAGACTTTTTGCCATAAAAACCATCCCGATTGATCCATTCTGCCGAATTATAAATACGCAATTTCCAAAAAGAAAAATCTATTTGAAAATCAACTCCTTTATATTCATCAGATAACGGTATTTCCCTATTTTTGTCGGTAAATCCTTCGCTGCAAGTAAGTTCTCGAGCACCCCAAAACGCACCGTAACTTATGATGGAATAATAAACTACATCAGTTGTACCGCATATTGAGTATTTCATTCCCTCATTGCTACGCCTATAAATATATGCCGCACCAAGCGAAACAAATGGGAAATTGTATTTAACACCCAAACCTAAGTTCATATCCATAAGCGAGTTGGCATGACGAGCATCTTTTCGCTTGGCATAATTAGCAGCTGTGTAATCAATCTCAGCCCCAAAACAAAAACGAGGTGTAATATTATAAGCCACCTTGCCCACAAGATGAAACCTCTCAAGATTCGTTGTGCCACGATTTGTGTCGGCTTCCTCCACAATATCAAACGGTTTATCCTCGGGATTGATAAACACCGAGCCTGCCGCTTTTTGCTGCCATAGATTATTATAATCAATTAAACCATAGCATATTACACGATCATTAAGACGATAAACAGACTTTGCATATGCACCTACCGAAAATTCGCTTTCACCATTGCTATAATTGCAAAAACCGCCGGAACCAAAATGTGACGAAATTCCCGCCGTAGTAACGCGCACTGTATCAACAATATCAGTTAAAAAAGCTGAGTTATCGTTACAGTAATAAGGCAAAGAAACAATCTGCGCACCGGCTGGAACAATTGTTCCAGCGGCAACGCAAATTGCAGGTATCATGTGCTTAAAGCCAAACATATTAATCTCTCAACGAAGATTGTTTTCTTTGGTGAAAATCGTTGGAACTATTATTGGTGTCAACATAAATGATGTGTGCACCTTGTTTGATAGAGGCCTCGGCATCAATTCCTGATGGGTCGGTAGAGCCTTTTTCTTGATCAGAAGTTCCCAATGCGTAGTTATACACGAGTTTGCCCTCGTTTTCGGGTAGAGCCTCGGTTGCAGTTTTGTCTACGTTGCGGTAGATAGTATAACCGAGTTTAGAGGTTAACGCAACAGAACCTGCATCCACAGCAGCAGTTAAGCGTTTTGTATTTTTGTCGTGTGCGGCAGAAAACACTTCCACACCGTCTACAATACTTTCTGTGGGGGCTTTAACACTTCGATTAACCGGCTGATTTCCACCCGGATTGTAATAGTAGTTAGCTTCAGTGGTAGCAAAAACTTTAGGAGATTCCTCGGTTGTGAAAACCACAAATGCGGGAGCGGTATTGCTGAGAGTCCATCCTGTGCCTAAACCATATAGAGCAGCTTTAAAATGCTGTGCTGCGGGTATTGATGCATCAACGGCATACTTTGAGTGGGTAAACACCTCGGGATCGTAGCAAGCGTAATATGCAGGGTTGGCTAAATTAACCGACTTAGAATATGTAGTAGTATTGTCGATAGAACTTGCAAAACTTATTACTTTCTGCTCATATGGTTCAAATGAGATTTCTCCCTCAAAATACCAAATTGCCTGCCAACAAGGAATAAACCCTTGATCCTTGTAGATTAGGTTTCCCGACTCGTCAACGTTTTTATTGTTGGCTTGAGCATTAGATGGGTCAGAAGCACCAAGACAGATATTTTTAAGAGTAGCAGGTTGGTCGCTGTTGTTGTAGAGGATACAATATTGGTCGTTGGAAAACGAAGTGCTACCATTGTCGGTTGGACATCCGGCATTATAAAGTTCTTTTATAACAATTTGGTTGGTTACTGATTCGTCAAGTGTAAGATTTACAGCTTCGTTAGCATTCCACGAAGACGTTACTACAATTTGCGAAAGAGTTCCATTTTTGATAATTTTCTTTCCGTTGGCGGAGGTAATATATGAAGTAGAAGCAGCATAAACTCCAACCGGAACAGTAAAAACTGCAACACCCGATTCGTTGGTGGTTTCGGTGTATGAGGTATTATTATCATCGTTAAGCTTTACTTCAACATCTTTGATAGCTTCCGAAAGTTTAATTGATACAGAGTAAGTTTCCACACCGGGCACAGGAGTAGGTGTGGGTGTTGGAGTAGGTGTAGGCGCCGGAATAGGCTCAGGTTCGGGTATAGGATCGTCGTCTTTGCACGACTGAAATAATAACACCGGCATAGCGGCTAACAGAATGTAAAATAGTTTTTTCATTTTTTTCAATTTTAGATTTATAATAATTTTAACTTTAACGACATACCATAATAAAAGCGCGGAATATATGCACTCTCATAAAGTGAAGAATAAAGACCTGATTGAGAAGACTTTACACGTCCGTTGTTAACAAAAAAATTGTTTGCATAAAACGTTACCGATGCACGATTTCCTATCTCTTTAGTAACAGAGATATTGGCAGAACAATAAAAGGAAATGTTGTCGGGATTAAACGTATAGCGGTAGTTAGACTTGGCCACAAGTTTAGCCAAATCATTGTAAAGTTGAGTGTCATTGTCTTTTGCAGCAGCAAATGCAGGATAAAACGGCAATGGCTCATTTGGATTTTCCCATGTGGAGTAATACTTTGGATACACCACAACATAGTTATCTTGCATATCCGAAGTGTAAGGCACTCCACCAAACAAGTCAGGCTCATCACTTGCAAAAGCAATATTTTCAGAATGTTGAGATATTGAACGTCTATAATAATACAGCGATGATTCAAACCTTATAGATACTATCATTCGTATTTTTGGTATATGAGTAGTAGTTGTAATATTTTGATTAACAGCGGCATTTATACTACCATTAGCAGCAGAAGCACTACTGCCATACGAAGTAGAATAGTTAGAACTACCCTCATACCAACCAATGTAGCGATATGGCGACCCATCAGACATATGTGTAGAAGTTGGCGAATATTTTATAATATTGGTATTCAATCCTTTGTAATGATAATAATTGCCATCTACACGTATTTGGGTAAAAGCTGCCTTTATTTTGGCAAAATCAACAATCCACTCAACACCATAACGTACTGTTTTAGAAGCGTTTGTATAAGCAATATTGGTATTTAGTGCTTTTTTTTCGGTATAATTCAATGTCTGAGGTTCAGAAACTCCAGAACGGTCGGCTACGGTAATTATGCCAGTTTCGTGGTCTACTGAATATATACGGTTTTCGGGGTCTATACCCGATTGTTCAACATCGGCAATAGATGTAGCACGATATGTAAACGGAGTATATAAATATTCACTTGCATATGGATGCTCCACTACATTATAATAGGCCGAAATATTGATTTTAGTCTTAAGTATTTCTGCCTGAATACCAATTTCGTTTTGAACAGAATACTGCCATTTTAAATTACTATTGTACAAAGCCTTAAACGGACGACTATAATATGTTGAGTAAGATTTACCGTCAGACAATACCCCGGGAGCAAATACAAGTACATCGTAGTAATCTGGAGAAGGATAAAGCACCTCAAAAGATGGTAACTTTACACTTCTTCCTCTACCTACATAAATGTTTAACATAGAAAAAGTGCGGTCAGCAACATTCCAAAAAGTATATTTAAAATTAGCCCGTGGACTGAAACTCGATACTGTGCCATATTCTGACTGACTGATAATTGTATAATCATTTCTCACACCGAGAGTTAATTCCACCTTAGACCCATTATGTCCAGAATGTGAAATCCTATCTTCGGCGTATACCGACAAGTTATGCATAAAAGGTAAACGATCGTAACGATATTCGCGCCACGATGGAGCCGTCATTATGTCATTGTAATAAGTGCCACGACCATTATTGCCGGTAGTGGAATATTGCGCCCCAACAGATATTCGGTTGTCGGCAACAAAGATTTTTTTGTTGAGCACTGCCTTGGTTTTCACATCAAAACTCACAGGCTCTGAATTATTGAATGATAACACACTCCAATAACCAACCGGACCCATAATAATTTGAGCATTAGGGTCTTGATTGTAATCTGCCGCCATATAATATCCTTCATCTACGGTATGAATATTGGCTTGTGATGATGGAGCATTTTTATTAACATTGGTTTCTGTAGTTTTATCAGACAAAGATGCAGCCACAGATAGATCAATATTAGTAAGCCACGTTTTGTTAGCAAGATAGTCTATTTTGAAAAATGCTCTCACAAACTTGTCATTCACCTTAGTATAATCAGTAGAAAAAGCATCGGGGTCGTTTTCTGAATTGTATCCGCCTACATTTGCACTTACAGAAGCATTAAGTAGCAACGGGGCACCCGACTTGGCAAAACTATTGAAATATCTGATATCAAAATTGTTACGGTTATAAGCCGTATAGGGCGACACTAAATTGGTAAAAGACTTTGCATGCTCCACTGAAACATTAAACACACCGGAACGATGCCCAACGGTAAAACCCTTGTCTACTGATATTTGTTTGGTATATGGGTTGGTTGACATGCTTATCTCTATGGGAGACTTGCCTTTTTTGGTATTGATTTTTACAACACCATTGCTCAAATCACCGTATTCTACAGAAGGAATACCGGTTATCACCTCAACCGACTCAATATTTGATGTAGATATATTGCGAATAGCAGCACCTGCTGTCTCGTCTAAAACAGCATTGTTGGATACACGCACACCATCTATCTCAATGGCAGTACCAAACGAAGAATTGCCACCCTCAGCAGTTCCTGCACGCAAAAGAATGCGACTATCGCTCGTTAGCGACGAATTGTGTGTTTTGCCACCCGGCAGAAGCGCTCCAATATCACCGGCATTTAGTATTTGACTGTGTTCTAATGTTTTGCGATCAATTGTATATGCAGAGGCTGTTTCTTCAGAATTCTTTTTTGCTGTTATAGTAACTTCGTTTAGTTTAAGACTCTCCTCATTTAACAACACAATCAATGGTACAGATCGTCTATTGATTTTAAATTCTTTTTTTTCGTAACCAAGACAAATCACTGTCACAATTAACTCTTCGTCAGGAACATTTTTGATAATGAATTTTCCACCCTCATTGGTAATTGCCCAAAGCATATTATCGCCAACAACAACAGTAGCAAAAGCCAAAGGCGAATTATCCGACACAGATCTAACTTCGCCTTCAAGATTAAAAAACTGAGCAAATACCTCATTACCAACAAACAAAGGCAACAGAATTGCCATCAATAGTCTACAATACATTACAGCCTCTTTACAAATACAATTACCGCTTTTTTATGACGGCAAAATTATATTTGCAAAAAAAATAGGGCAATCCCAAAAAGTAGGTATTTTGAATTACAATTTAAGCAAACCTTTTAAGTAATAAATAGCCTCTCGCAATATCACCGAGCCGGAAATATATAGTGCACCCACATACAGTATGCACGTTGTCAAAATTTTAACCGCAAGTAGCGCATAAACATTTGTAAAAAAGTCCGCTGCTTGCCACGCCACAGAGATAGCTCCAGCCGTTGCCAATAAATAAGGTGCAATATTTTTGAATACCTGAAATGTAGAAATGTTAATATAACGTTTTGTAACAATGTGTATTACAATCAAAAACAATAAGTTTACCGAAACGTAGCCAATGGCAATACATTCAAGTGCTTGGCTAATGGTGAAAAATAAAGTTGCAATCTGTGCCACACATCTGCAAATAGTTATCCACATAAGAGAACCGGATTGTCCCGCTGACAATAACTGTTTGTTGTATAAATGATAGGTGGAATAAAATGCAGCCCAAACGCACAAAATCTGCAATACAGCCACCGACGGAATCCATTTATCGCCAATGGCTAAAGGAATAATTTCGGGAGCAACAAATCCGAATCCAAACATACAGGGAAACGACACAAACACGCAAAAACGCATCAACTTGTTGAAAACCAAAGTTTTCTCATTCTCTGCGGCTTTTACCAAAACAGGCTGAGCCACGCCTTCCAAAGCATTAGATATAGTCTGCTGCCCCAAGTTTGTCCATTTCGCACCCTGAGCGTAGATTCCAACTTGATATTTGTTGTAAGATTTACCGATTATGAAAGTGAAAAGATTGTCGCCAATTGATGTAAAAATATTGGAAATCAACAACTTGATACTAAACGGCAGCATCTCCAAAACCGGTTTGAACGAAAACTTAAAACTGGGTCGCCAACCGCTGTAAAACCACAGAAACATCATATTTACAACAACATAGCAAACACTCTGCGCGGCAATACCCCAATATGCAAAACCATTGATTGCAAGTGTTAAACCAAGACTACCCGAAATAACCACTGCCATAAAGGTAGATTTAGCTAAATCTTTGTTTCTAAGACTATTAGTAAGTAATGCACTTGGCACAGTGCTTAAACTTGCAGCCAAAACGCCGAGAAACTGAAAACGTCCCAAGGCTGTAAGATTGGGTTCGTTTAAAAAATCTGCCAGCAACGGCACAACAAAAAAGAAAATGATATAAAGCGAAAGTCCAACAAGAAAACTCGTCCAAAAAACCGAGTTGTAATCATCGTAACTTGCATTTTTTCTATTTATTAACGCCACACGAAAACCACCCTCTTGAATCAAAAACGAAAGAGCGATAAACACGGCAAGCAAATTGGCCATACCATAATCGTCTTCGCTAAGAATGCGGGCAAGAAACACACCGAACATCAAGTTCAAAAACTGCTGAACCACACTGCCAATACCGCTCCAGAATAGTCCGTCGGCAGTTTTCTTTTTCAAGTTTTCAGAATTTGGTGTTGTGTCGGGCATACTCAATATTTTTTGCAAAGATAACAAAAATCACTACCTTTGCCACCAAAATGAACAAAATAAGACATATGAAACTACACCTTATATTAATATACACAATTTCTGCTCTAATTTTGACAGGATGCGCCAAACCACAACCTAAACAGATTATTTGCAACAACATAAACTTCTCATTTACAGGTTTTGAGGATATGCAAATAACTTCAAACGACAGCGAAATTTTCAACTGTTTCAACGATAATTTCGGTGTGTGCATCCACCTTACCGATGCTGAAGGAATCAACAACATCGACAGCTTGATGCTTATCACATACAAACAAAAAACTCAAAACATTGCATTAGACAGTCAAACAAAAATAGATAATAGCAACCTTAAAAAATTCGACAACGCTACCCTCACAGGTTTTACTGTGGATGGCAATTCAAACAACCGCGGTGTCAATTGGCTTTTTGTAACGGCTCGTGCCAAAAAAGCCCCGATGGTATATTTTATTGTAATATCTTACACCAACGATGTAGACCAACAAGAAACCGAGATGGTGCTCAACTCGCTTCAATGCAGCGCAGAAGAATAACTAAAAAATGGAGAAACTTAGAGAGATAATCGCAAATCACGACCTTAAAACGCTGTTTCAAAAATACCGTCAGGTGGTATTCTACGTTATTTTCGGCTGTGTAAGCACATTGGTAAACATTATAGCGTTTTGGATAATCAATTCACTTTTTGGTGTAAACTACAAGTTAGCCAACGTGTTGAGTTGGGTAATTGCCGTTTTTTGCGCCTACATCACTAATAAGATTTGGGTGTTTGAAAGCCGTGGCAAAACCGGCAAAGAAAACGTATTTGAAGCCTCTAAATTCTTCTTTTTCAGACTAATAACTCTCGGTGTGGATATGCTCTGTATGTACACCTTTATCGAAAAACTTGGAATTTTAGAAATAGTGTCTAAAATTATTACCAACGCAATTGTGGTGGTGGCTAACTATCTGTTTAGCAAATTGATAATATTCCGTAAAAAGAAAATAGAACAGGAATCTTAATTATACAAAAAAAATAGAGACGCGCCATGGCACGTCTCTACAATATGGTGCGATAAAAAATTATTCGTCGTGATGATGACCGCAGTGACCTGTGTTGTGACAGCACTCGTGGTTAGGGTCGCCGTTATGCTCGCAGTGTTCGTGGTCGCCGTGTTCGTGGCAATGTCCGTGACCGCAGCATTGTCCTTCGTGATGAACATGACCATGCTCAATTTCCTCTTCCGAAGCATCGCGGATAGTTTTTACAACTCCCTCAAAATAAAGGTCTTTGCCAGCCATCGGGTGGTTGAAATCCATCTTGATTTTATCAGCGCCCACCTCTTTGATAGTACCTTGTAGGTGGTTTCCGTGATTGTCTTGCATAGGAAGAGTGTTGCCCACTTCCAAATATTTTTCTGAAACTGCGGCAAAAGCGCTGCGAGGAATGCTTACAACCATTTGAGCGTTGTATTCACCGTAGCCCTCGGCAGGCGAAAGATGGAAAGCGTACTTGTCGCCTTCGGTAAGACCGTCGAGATAAGATTCAAACTTTTCGAGGAGCATACCGCGTCCAAAAAGAAACTCCAAAGGACGGTCGTCGGTTGCCTGATCCACCACAGGTCCACCCTGCTCGGTTGTTAGCGAGTAAGTAATCGCTACAACTTTGTTTTTAGATATTTTCATCTTGATAAATTCGTTAAATTTCCGCCAAAATTATAAAAAAATCGCCGTCAGAAAAAATTTTTTGCCAAAACGCCGATTATTTTTTGAATATACCCAAAAATTAGTACATTTGCACCGCAAAAACGGCTGAGTAGTTCAATGGATAGAACGTCGGTTTCCTAAACCGTAAATTTGGGTTCGATTCCCAGCTCGGCTACTTTTTTAACCCGATTTTGGAGGAAGATATTTCTGCAAAATCGTTTTTTTTTATAAATATGGAAAATACTGAAAACTCACCCAAATCATTCAAAATCAAAGATATATTTGTAGGCAAAACCGAAAATTCTGCCATTCAGATGGCCCGCAACGTTATTGTAGAAGCCACAAGGATAGGATTAAACCTCTTTTTGCTGTGGCTGTCGTTTGATATTATTGCCGGCAAAGGCGAATATTTTGTAACGCTGTTTGGCAAAGAGACCAATATCATCTTGTCGGTATGCACGGTAATAGCCTCAATGCTCTCAGGCATAGCCAATTACATTTTCAGCACAATATGGGTATTCCATAAACGTCAGAAAAACAACAATATAGGTCGTTTTATTGTTTTTACAATAATAGGTGCGTGCGGATTAGGTATCAACGTATTAATTACCAACCTTTTAACCGATCAATACGGTCTGCATTACCTCGTTAGCAACATCATAGCGCAGGCAGTGGCGTTTTTGTTCAACTTCTTTATGCGTAAATACATTGTTTACGGCATAATGAGCAGGAAATCAATGCATAATGCATAATGCATAATGCATAATAACCCTGATTATGAATTATGAATTATGAATTATGCATTAATAAGTTAATATTTCCAATCCGTTGTCGGTCATAACAAAAGTATGTTCCCACTGAGCGGAAGGAAGTTCGTCTTCTGAAACCACTGTCCAACCGTCTTCCTCGTCAACAAACACGTGCCAATCGCCCATATTGATCATAGGTTCTATGGTGAACACCATTCCGGGAACGAGAAGCATACCTGTGCCCTTCTTTCCAAAATGCTCAACCTCAGGCTCTTCGTGGAATTTTAATCCTACACCGTGTCCACAGAGGTCGCGAACCACTGTGTAACCGTTGCGATGTGCGTGAGTTTGAATTGCGTTGCCTATGTCGCCCACAAAAGAGAACGGTGTAGCAGCCTTCATACCCTCTTCCAAGCACTCTTTGGCCACGCGCACAAGACGTTCTTTTTCGGGAGTGGTTTTGCCAATGATAAACATACGCGAAGCATCAGCAAAATATCCTTTGTAAATAGTTGTAACATCCACATTTACAATGTCGCCCTCTTGCAAAACCACATCGTCGGAAGGAATACCGTGACAAACCTCCTCGTTGATTGATACACAGCAACTTTTGGGAAATCCATTGTAACCAAGATCAGCGGGAGTAGCATCGTGGGCAATTGTAAAATCGTAAACAAGTTTGTCTATCTCGTTGGTAGTCATACCCTCACGGATAGTCTCCTGCACCTTGTCCAAAAGTGCGGTATTGATAACACCGCTCTGACGCACGCCCTCAATCTGTCCGGGCGTAAGAATTAAACCACGGCGGGGAACAAGTTTACCCTTATCCTGCCAATACATTATCTTTCTGTCGAGTTCGGTAGGCTCTTGACCCTTGGGCAACAGCCAATTTTTCTTATGCTTTTTGTTAAAAAATCCCATTGCAAAAATATTTTTTTTCAAGTCGCAAAGATAATTAAAAAAAAATCAAACAATCACCATTATTTATGGTTTTTTTTCGTATATTTATAAACTGAAAAAACAAACGACAATGACACTGATTCAAAACATAAAATATACAATAGCAATAGTAGCAATCACCTTTATTGCATTACTTGCAACGCCACGTAATTTATTAGCAATCAACGACAACGACGATGGCATAATACTTATACTCACCTCCTACTCCGAAGACCAAAGACGTATCAACGCATTTGTGTCAGACATCACAAATCGACTTACAAACTCCGGTCTGGCTTACAAAATCTCAATCGAGAAACTCGGCTACGGTCCGCTCATTGGTGTAAACTCGTGGCACAAAACAATGCAAAATGTTCTCGAAAAATACAATTACGATGAACTCAAAACAATTATCCTTGTAGGTCAGGAAGCATGGGCAGTGTACTTAAGTCTTCAAATTGAGCGCCCCGACGTGCCGTTTTACGGTGTATATGTTAGTCAAGACGGTGTAAAAATTCCCTCACACATCGACGACTTCAGTGCGTGGGTTCCCGAAAACATCAACACCAAGATGATTGCCGATTCGCGTGGTCGTGCCGGAGCTGTGATGAACCATTACGACTTTGTGAAAAACATCGACCTGATAAAAAATTGCTATCCAAGGGTAAAGAACATAGCTTTTCTGAGCGACAACACTTACGGCGGTGTATCGCTTCAAGCAAGTTTCATCAAAACAATGAACGAAAAGTATAAGGGAATCAACCCGATACTATTAGACGGAAGGAAAAACACAATCGATGAAATAAAACAAAAAATCGAAGCCTTACCCAAAGATGCTGTATTGCTGCTCGGTTCGTGGCTTGTGGATTATTCGGGCACATATTTTATCACAAAAGAATTCGACGTTCTTTTTGCCAAAGTGCCTGAACTTCCCATTTTTACCATCTCGGGACTTGGATTCAACGAGGGTTACGCCATTGGTGGATATGTTCCTAAATATCAAACTGATCCGGAATTTATTATCAACGATATCAAACGTTACTACACACACACCGACAACGGACGATCGTATAAATACAACGGCAACGAATACATATGTAACGAATCACTTCTCGAAAAATACAACCTCCACAAAACTGTATTTCCCGAAGGCACTGTATTCAACAATTCATACGACCTAAAAATGCAGAAGTATCAGAAAACCATTACTGTAAGCATAATAATAATAGTGGTACTCACTGCAATACTTTTGTTTATTCTCAATCTACTGCAACGCATTCGCAAACAAAACACCGCACTGATATCCAAGAGCAACGAATTAGCAAAAGCAAAGGAAGTTGCCGAAAAAAGCGACAAGCTAAAATCGGCTTTTCTTGCCAATATGAGCCACGAAATACGCACTCCGCTTAATGCAATAGTTGGTTTTTCAGAAATGTTGGTCAATGCCGAAGGCTCGCAACGCGAAGAGTATACAAAAATCATTGCCAACAACTCTGAACTGCTGCTCAAACTCGTTGACGAAATTGTGAATTTCTCCAAAATAGAATCGGGATTGCTCGATTTCAAATACACTAAGTTTAACATTTCGGAGTATTTTCGCGAAATGAAGCAATCTCTTAGCCTCAACAAACCCGAAAACGTTGACCTCATTTGCGAGATTCCTTATTACAATTGCGAAATTGTATACGACCGTGAACGACTTTCGCAACTAATATCCAATCTGGTAAACAACGCTTTCAAATTCACCCCAAAAGGTCGTGTGGTAATGGGATTCAAAATAGAACAGAAAGGTATTGTGCTTTACGTTTCTGACACCGGAATAGGCATTGCCCGCGAAAATCAGCAGAGAATTTTCCAACGATTTGAAAAAGTTGACCCATTTGTACAAGGCGCAGGACTTGGACTCGCAGTATGCAAAGCCATTGCCGAAACTTCAGGAGGAAGCATCGATGTACAGTCAGAACTTGGCAGCGGAACGGTATTCAACGTGCATATTCCCTGTGAGGTAACTTTCTCAAAAGATAAAACCGAAGAAGAATACCCCGACCTCATACCCGAAACTATGGGCAACCTGAGTGTAACACTCAAAATACTCTACGCCGAAGACAACGAAAGCAACTCTATGCTTGTAAAACACATACTCAGCGATTATCAAATTGTACACGTCAACAATGGCAAACAAGCTGTAGAAGCAATGCGAAACGACTGGTTTGACCTTGTGCTGATGGACATCAAAATGCCAGAAATGGACGGTTTAGAAGCAGCCACTGCCATTCGTCAATTCGACAAATCTACTCCGATAATTGCACTTTCGGCATATGCTTACGACAGCGACAAACAGAAAGCTATTGCCGCCGGATGCAACGACTTTATCACCAAGCCTTTCTCAAAAACAAAATTATTTGTAGCAATCGAAAAACTAATGTAACTATATTATGGACAACAAAGAACTTATCAAAAAGGCTGCCGACCTTATCAGCCAATCAAAATATGCAATAGGATTCACCGGTGCAGGCATTTCGGTTGAAAGCGGAATACCTCCGTTTCGTGGCGAAGACGGACTTTGGAACACCACCGACCCATCGATACTATCGCTAAGCCGTTTTTATCGCGACCCCGCCAAAGCTTGGATCGACATCAAAAAAGTGTTTTACGATTTTTTTGGACAAGCAAAACCAAACGCAGCTCACAAAGCATTGGCACAACTTGAACAAAAAGGTATATTAAAAGGTGTAATAACACAAAACATAGATAATCTCCATCAAGAAGCCGGCAATAGCAAAGTAATTGAGTATCACGGTACTTGCAGCAATATGGTTTGTATCAAATGTGGCAAAAAATACCGCAGTAGCGATGTAAAACTCAACACACTTCCGCCCAAATGCGAATGTGGAGGGGTTCTCAAACCCGACTTTGTATTTTTTGAAGAAGGAATACCATCTGAAGCCCAGTCAGAATCGCAAAAAATGATCGACAAAGCCGACCTACTCATAATAATAGGCACCACTGGCGAAGTAATGCCGGCGGCATATCTTCCGCACATGGCTAAACGTCACGGAGCCAAAATTATAGAAATCAATCCTCACTTCTCTGCCTTTACCAACTCCATCACCGACATATATTTAGGTATGAAAGCCGGAGAGGCAATGACAGCCATAATGAACAATCTATAACACATAGCATAAAAAAAGCGGCGGCCGCCAATTGAGACCGACCGCCGCCGTACTATGAAACGAAATAATCAATACTGATCGTCGTAATATCCGCCGCCGCTGCCTCCGTAGTTTTCATCATCAAGATACTTGTCGAGGCTGATGTCGTCGTCGTATTCGTTGGGAATGAAATTGTCTTGAAAATCGGCAAAATCATCGTCGTAAAAATCATCATCTTCGTCCTCCTCGGTTTCATCGTCGTCAATAGCGTGACGGCCTTTGTTTCCGCGCTTGCCAGCCGACTTTTTTGATTTTTTGGGAGCGTCATCATCGTCGTCGTCGATAAAATTACCGTCCTCATCAAGCATACCGTCAAGGTCGCCAACAAACTTATCGATGTCGATATCAAGGTCGTCGTCGTCGAAATCCTTGTCAAAATCGTCATCGTATTTATCATCGGCATAGTCGTCGTCGTAATCGTTTACGTACTCTGAATCATCGTCATCATCATCGTACGATTTTTTCTTGCAAGCGAAAGAACGCTGTTCGCAAGGCTCTCCTACCGCTGCCATAGGTTTAGAATTGTCGCAGTCGGCATAGTAATAATTTTTAAGCATAATTTTTTTGGCTTTATTATTTAATCTGTTGTCAATTGGTTACTTAAGGTTAGAAAGGATTATTTTTTGACGCCCACAAGCACGCCGAGACATCCTTCAAGTTTAAACGAAGAACCGGCGTCAAACGGCACAATCTTAATCTTGACTTTCAAGTTCATATTGTGATCAGGTTTGAATTCATAAAAATTCAATCCGTTGAGCGGCAACATTGTGCCATCTTCAAGGGTAACAAACTTATCGTCGGTACCTTTGCCGAAGTTTTTAAACAATTCTGTTTTACCTTCGGTGATAGTTATCTCCTTGAAAAACATATCCATACCGCAAACATCGAGTTTGTAACTCTTGCCTGCTTGAAAAGCGAAATTGGCAGTTACCACTTCGCCCTCACTCAATATAAACGACTGAACATTGCCATCAAGGATGTAGGGTTCAAGTTCGCTGTCCGAAATAGACTCGATATACTCGCCGCACTGCGCCATAACATTATATTGCCACAGCAAAACAGTCAGTATCAATATTGCTAATCTCTTCATTTCAAGTATGTTATTACTATAAAGTTTCAAAATTATTCCTTTTTATTCCTTGGTTATCGATATTGCTGCAAGGTACAATACTTTTTTTCAAAAAACGCATACAAATAAAAAACGTTTCAGAAACAAGCAGTTTTAACATTAATTTTGCAAACAAATATCATTTGTATTCAAAAACAAAAATAACGTTTTTTTTCAAAAAATGCAAGATAATTATTTTTTATGAGAGATTTTTTTCGCAAAATTGTTTAGTTTTGCACTACCAAGTAATTACAGAAAGAACTACTATGAACAACGCAGAAAAAAAACTGTTTCTATCGAAACTGAAAACCGAAAACGACGAGCAACTGCTAAAGACTCTCGACTTTTTTAGAAACAACGGCGACACCGAAGTGTTGCCCGATGTATTGAGATTGTTGGAGTCTGACCGCTCAGAATCTGTAATCGAAACCGTGCTCACCCTTGTGGGCGACTTAAAAAACCACACTGCATCTGATATTGCGTTCGACTATATGTCACAAACAGGCAACGCCGATGCACGACGCAAAATGATAACTGCGCTGTGGCAATCTGACGCCGATTTTTCGCACCGAGCCGACGAAATTGCCCAACTGATTTTGAACACCGATGATTTTGAAACAGCATTTGAAGTGCTTACTTTGTTTGAAAACAACGCTTGCAACATTCAAAAAGATAAAGCCGCTACCCTTGTAACACTATTTGAACAAAAAGTAGAAACAGCAGGTGCCGGTTTTGAAGGAATATTCAACGCCGCCAAACAACACCTTATTAATACTATCAATGGCGAAACGGAAGCTTAATCAAGTTTTTTCTCATCGTCGGTCCACTCAGAAAAGGGACGTTTCGACAGATTTGAATTGAGAAATTTTGGATCGCCGGTTACCTCTTTGCCAAGAAAAGATGGTTTGTCGAACTGCTGATTTTCAAACGATAGTTCCACTTCGGCAAGTTGAAGACCTTCATTAGCGCCATAAAACTCGTCAATTTCAATCGTTTGTTCTTTATAATATACAATATAGCGTGTTTTTTCGATCAGGGATGGCTCGCAAATGCGCAAAAGTTCATTCACCTCACTTGCCGGAATAGGATATTCCCATTCGTTGCGAGTAACGTTAGTATCTGATATAGTGCTTTTTACGGTAATAAAACCGCGGTCGCCTTTAAGCCTTACGCGAACCGATTTTTGAGGATTAGAAAAAATATAACCTTGCACAATATAGGTGCTACTGGTGGCAAGATGTTTAAACTCGCCGTTTACGATGTATTTGCGTTCTATTTCGTATGCCATTTTTTTAACTATTATCTGACGCAAATTACAAAAATTTTTGTCTAAATGCAAATATTTTGGACGTTTTTTTGTAGAAAACAAATAATATTAGTAACTTTGGCTTACAATTTAAATTGAAGATATGAGCATAACAATAGCGATAAGCAACCACAAGGGCGGTGTAGGTAAAACCACATCCACCGTTAACATAGGCGCAGGACTTGCTATGGAAGGCAAGAAAGTGCTTCTTATTGATATGGACCCTCAGGCCAACTTAACACAAAGTTACGGCATTACAAAGTCGGAAGTGTCGATATACGAAGTACTTACCGGCGAAGCAGAGCCTATACCAGTAACTGTTTTTGAAAATTTAGACGTGCTGCCGTCAACTCTAGACCTTTCGGGAGCCGAAATGGAATTGAGCAACGAGGCAGGTCGTGAATATATTCTTCGCGAAGCTATAGCTTCGGTATCGTCAAAATACGATTATGTGTTGATAGACTGTCCGCCTTCATTGGGACTACTTACCATCAATGCTCTTACCGCTGCCGACGAGGTGTACATACCTTTGCAGGCGCACTATCTTGCCATCAAGGGTCTTACTAAAATCGTAGAAGTAATAGGCAAGGTACAAAAACGTCTCAACAAAAACGTGCAAATTACCGGTGTGTTTGTAACTCAGTTTGACAAACGCAAGGTGCTTCATCGCGATGTAGTGGAAACCATCTACACATATTTTCAAGAAAAATTGTTCAACACCCGCATACGCGACAACATTGCACTTGCCGAAGCACCAAGCCAAGGTCTCGACATTTTCCGCTACGACCCGGAATGTAAAGGTGCTGAAGACTACCGCTCACTATGCAAAGAGATAATCGAACGTCACTCCAATCAATAACACCGTACTGATATGGCCAAGTTAAAGAAAAACTTCAAAGGCGGGCTCGACAGCCTGATAGAATCGTCGCTCGGCATCACAAAAGAGGATGTTGAGAAAAGCCGTATGGAACGGGAACAACAAAAAAACGCCGAAGCTAATGCTGCTGAAGGCGTTGTAACTGTGGTAGATACCAAAGAGATAGAATACCTTAAAAACAAGATTGCAGATCTCAAAAGCGAACTATATCTTTGGCGCACAGGCATAATCACAGTGGAGAGTTTCAACGAAACACTTAAAAAACACGGACTTGTATACAACGACAAGACCAACGAATTTGAGGAGGCTTAACGCCTACCCCATCGCCGGCTCGTCGTCATCGTCTGCAAAATCATCAAAATCTTCACCATCGTTTAATGCAAACGCATCTTCGGCATGCGTTTCACCTGTGTAAAAACCTTCTTCGGTATCTTCTGAAACCACCTCAGTAATTGCAGGATCAGGTTCTACATTCAACTTTACTACCTGCGGCTCTTTTTGAGACTGCGGATTTATGGGATTACCGTCGCCATCAATTGCATCGGTTGATTCGGTGGTGGTAGTTGTAGTAGTAGTGGTGGTAGTTGTTGTGGTGGTGATTGTCACCGTTTGAGAATCTTCGGTTGAGTCTTCTTCATCTTCAAAATCAAGCGGAACAGCTGCACCAATGGCAGTGTCTTCCAAGTCTAAATCGTCAGGATGTTCTTCTACAATTTCGGCTTCAGTCTCACTATTCTCGGCACTTTCATCATCATAGAAACGAGCAAGAATATCCTCGTCAACATCAGATTCAGGTTCTACTGCAGTTTCGTCTTCCTCACCGTCTGATTCGTCGATTTCCATTTGTGGAATCTCAACTACCTCTTCTTCTGTTGTTTGTGTTTCCTCAACCAAAGGTTTATCCTCTTCAGATGACTTTTCTTCTTCTGAAGGTTGTTGTTCGTCTTCAGAAGGTTGTTGTTCGTCTTCGGCAGGGATAACCACTTTAAGCACAGCTTGTTCGTGGTTGTCATCGTCAGACTTATTGTCGTCGGCTGATTCTGTGGTGGTAAGGGTTACAACTGTATTGGCTTCTTCGGTAGAAGTTTTAGTTTCTGGTTCTGTTTCCTTTTCTGTTTCAACTTTAACTTCGATTTTTGTTTCTGGTTCTGATTTTTCTTCAGTTTCGGTTTCACTCTTAAATTCAAAAGTGTCACCGTTTTCATATGTTATCACCTCTTTCTTTTTATCCAAAGAAGCAGGTTTAACATTCTCCTCCACATCGTGAGCAATAATTTCGTCGTCGGTAGGACCCTCAACCACAATAGATTCGTTGTCGTCAACCACTACGGTAACTTGGTCAACATTGTCGTAGGGCGAAACTTCTACTTTAACATTCTCAATTTCAGCGGTTGCAAGTTGCTGGTTGGGAATTTCCACCTCGATAATTTTTTCTTGAACAAAATCATCGGCAAACATCTCAAATTCAGATGCTAAGCACCACATTCTGTACCAGATACGAAGAATGATAAACAATTGCTGAATAAAAAACATGGCTATAATGCCAAATGTTGTTGACATTCCAATCTTGTCGAATGTGAGTTTATACAATATCAAAGTGAGAATAGGCACTACTAAAAGTAAGAAATAGAGGAAGTAAGTGCGTACAAAGTGATTGAATACAAAGCAAGTAGCTTTCCAAATAGCCTTAATAACACGGAACGAACGAACCATTTCCATGTAGCATTTTGCGTAGTCGGAAATCATCATAAGCAATACGGCAACAGCCACAAAAATAAACGCAGTAATACCGTAAGCCCAGAAAAGTCGTGTTTCGGAAACTACTTCCACATTGCTGAAAATCAAATAGGCAACACCAAATAAAAGCACAAACGCTACCACTTGCAATGCAATCATAATAACATCACACAGCAAGAAACGGAAGAAGTTGACACCAGCACCGGCAAAAAATGTAGATACTTTGAAACTTTCCAAATTATATGTGCGAATAATGCCACCGGTTAAAAACACCTTCAACACCCAGAAAATGAGCGTTATCCACAAAAGTTGGTAAACCATTGGAGATATATCCCAAGAATTGAAATTTACCAATTCGCTTATTGTGGTGTAATTGAGAGTTTTAGCCATTGTTTCGCCTGACACATTGCCGGTAAGAGCCGATTTAAGCGAAAATAAAAACGGAACAGCAAGCGAAAGTGCCAAAAGCAGAGTAACTGCATAGATAAGGAATATTACCTTAGGATTGCGCAGTGATGTTTTAAAACCTCGGGTGTATGCTTTTAAAATGTTCATTATATGTAGATTATTAAGGTTTTACTAAGCAAAAAATGCAATTGATTGAAATAAGTTTTCGATCCAGAATAGGAATTTTACAGTGTATTTCCACGCCGGAGAAGTTACGCTTTCGAGCGAATAAGAATTGTTTACAAGATTGATGTCGCAGTAGTTTTTGCCTTCAGGGTCAATCTGAGCCGAAACAACCTTTTGCGAAGATGTTACCACAAATTCTTTGCAACGTCCACGTCCGTCCCAAGTTAATATATGTGTATCACCGTTTTCAAATGTAACAAGCACTTCAACAGGCATTACCATTGTGCCCATACGCTGTACAAATACCGACGATTTGTATTCACGAGATTCTTCGTTGTCGTTTTTGAAAATCTTGCCAAAGCCATCGTCGAAAAAGCCCTTGATACCATTAACGCTCGATTCGTTTTTGATGGAAGTAACCTTGTAGTCGCAAACTTCATCGGTTTTGAGCATCGAATTAAAATACCAAGTGTAGCCTTTTTGGATTTCAGGATTAGAACTTGTAGCAGCAGCCTTGTTGACACAATTTACAAAATCGCCGGTGCAAGGATGTTGAAACTGCCATTTTTTGTAATAATCTTTCATCGCCTTGTAAAAAAGCTCCTCGCCCATCATACCCTTAAGCGATTTGAGCATTACCATTGGTTTGGCATATGCCATAAATTCATAGGTGTAGGTGGGATATTTCCAGCAAAAGTTGTCTATCACACCGATAGCGGGATTCTGCCATTGAGTATATGTAGTGCGATAATATTCAGAAACATTAATGGGCAAACCAAATGCATTCACCATAGAACCATTGCCATAATACTTGTCCATAATTTCCGACTCGAAAAACGAAGCCATTCCCTCGTCGAGCCAAGCCTCCTCAAACTCGTTGGTGGCAACTACTGATTGAAAATAGTTGTGTGCAAATTCGTGAACCACAATCTGTTCGGGTAGTCTGAAATTTGAAGGCATATGTCGCAATGTGGCAGTGGTAAAGAGCATAGGATATTCCATTGCAGCAGCACCGGTAGCATAAAAAGGCACGTCGATGATTGTGATTGACGGATAAGCATATTCGCCCACATTTTGCTCCATAAATTCCATAGCATTTTTGATAGCAGAAATATAACGTTCAGCTTGTCCACCGTGTTCGGGAAGATAGAGAAGGCGAATGCCTTTTCCTTTCCAACTATCTGTCATAGACACAAATCGCGGAGATGCCGCCCAAGCAAAATCTATTACATCATCGGCATGAAAAACGTATGTGTGCGAACCGTCAACGTCGGTATAATCTTTAAGCAAAACGCCAGTGGCGCCCACTATGAATTTTTCGGGAACGGTTAAACTAACATCGTAAGTGCCAAAGTCGGCGTAAAATTCTGAATTATAATGATATTGATGACAATTCCAACCGCCGTATCTACGTCCGCGCATTCCTGCCGGTTCGTAAACACCGATTTTTGGAAACCATTGTCCCACCATATAAAAATCGCCACGTTCGTAGCCACTACGTGCAACAATTCTCGGAAGTTTGGAAACAAACGTAATCGAAAGTGAAATTTCCTTGCCGGGAAGTATCGGATTTGAAAGTTTCACCATCATCACAGTCTGGTCGGCTGTGTTACGGTCGTCGGGTTGTACATAGTGAAGGTCGGGCAATAGCAAATCGCCGTCGGAGGTAACCATACGCTGAATATCAATGTATCCCCAGTCGCTACTGGGAACAGTGTCGGTAAAAGGCTGATTGCGTTCCACAAAATATGTACTCTGTGAATTTTTGAATGCGTTGAGATATGTGTGAAACATAAGTTCACGCACAGTATCGTTGGTGGTGTTTCGCCAAAGTAAAGTTTGCGTGGCAGTAATCATCTTGGCGTCAACATCGAGTTTGGCGTTGATTTCATACGACGCAATCCGACTACTGCGAGCCGGTTCAGACTGAAAATCGGTTTGCAGATCTTGATCTTGCGCCAAAGCCGCCGTAGACATTAAAAATATGGCGGATATCAGTATATTCTTTTTCATCGTGTATGGTTGTTCAATTTATATTTTCGCAATACATTATGTCAAAACTACTTTTAAAAAGGTAACTACCTGACCATTATTATTTAGTCAAATGTAAAATTAACTATTTTTTTTGAATCAACGGCAACAATTCTTTAAAAAAAATTAGCCATAAAAGAAAAAAAATCGCTTTACATCTGATACGTCAATAAAAACCGAAACTCGTTTTTAGAAAACATATTGGTAATCAATGGTTTTGCAAACGAAAAACCCAACGAAACCATATTAGGAATGCGCAAAATATGAATATCACCTACCAAAGAAAAACCTGCCGAACCATATTGATACCATTCACCAAACACGTCAGACTCGGCGGCATCGCCAAAAATAGAGCCGCGAATACGTTTAACCCAAACAATAGCAGGAATACCCACATCAGGATATCCAAGTGGAAAAGCATATTCGCCGCTGAGTTTGGTCATCTCGTGACAGCGGGTAGCATAATAGCCTCTAACCTCGGCATCGGTATCGGCAAAAAGATATATTTTGTTGATATTATAGTTGCGAATCTGTCGCATAAAAGTGGATGTGACAGTAAGCGAATTTTGACGAAATAGTCCCGGAACAGTAGCAGAAACCACACTTTTGAATTTTGAAGCCTGACGACTATAACCCACAGTCTTCATGGCATCCAACTTCAACGAGAATCCCAATGTAGCTTTGAAATCACGATGAGCAACGGCTCTACCCAACGAATAATTGAGCGTGCTATGTATTACATTAAAATTGCCGTTACCTACTTGGTAGTAACTTTCTGTAATTTTGTTGCTTACATCATAATGACTTATTTGTGCCTCAATATTGAGTTTTTGCGAATAATTAAATCGAGAAAAATTAAAAGGAAATGACACTGAGGCGTTTACAATCTTAGTTTTCCAATAAACGTATTGTTGATATAGTTGTCCCCTATTGTTGCGAAAATAGTATTTTTCGGCATCGTCAGAAAAACTTGCAGATAAACCCAACACGGGATAAAAACCTGAATATGTGGCTCCTACAGTTGTACGCCAATAGTCAGCACGAATATGATATGTTTTGTTGAGATACAACGAGAATGTTTCTAATGTGTTTTGCGAATATATAGTGCCACCCATAGTGCCTGACGAAAAATCGGGCATCCATCCGTAAACCCTTATCAAATCGTAAAAGGGCAAATATTTCTTCACTTTGAATTGAGGAATGTCACCACCGGTTGATACCGAAGTTAAATCGAGACTTTTGGCGGGTTCATATTTTTCCAAAGGTTTAAAATACTCTAATTTACAAGGTTTTACATCTGATTGTGACACTCCGCCGTTGTCTACGATTGTGGCAGAGACAATATTGGCACCCGTTGATAAAAAATCACTATATATAAAGGTGTGTCCATCGGGCGATAAATCGGGTTGCGATGCCGAATATTTGCGCGAAGTAATCATATTGCAATTTCCCGAGGCGATATCCAATGCCCAAATATTAGTGATACCAGAAAAATCGGAATCGTAGTAAATAACATTTCCAGCTGGACAAATAGTGTTAATAGCCTCGTCGGCATAAGGTTTCACTTCGCGACTCGTGCCCGAAACTATATCAAAAATCACCACAGCATTTTGGTTGTGATAATTGGAAACGGCAGCCAACTCATTGTTGCTTAAAAATTTAAGTGAACGAAGATACTCACCAGACTGCAAATCTATCTGCTTAATTTTTTGCAACGATGATATTCTCTTGCCGATTCGCTCGGCCTTGAAAATACACAGCGACACCTTGCGACTTTTGTCAAATTCTACAGCAGCAATCATTTTGGCGTCGGGCGAAATAGCCGGCGAAAAATATCTTCCCCGATGGGTTAATCTGTAACGACAGTGTGTGTCAAAATCATATATCGCGATATCAGAAAACGAACGAAGTGTCCACCGTTCGTCGGGAACAGAAGTAGCCCAAATCATTTTTCCTTTAGCAATATCGTAAGATGTGGCATCGGTTTTAAACAACTCTTTTTCCTTGCCCGAAAGCGTAACCGATACCATTTTGTTAGGCTCTGTTAATGTGTACTTTAATGCCACAAATGTGGTGTCATTTATAAATCGAGGATACGAATAAGATTCATATCTGCGGTTATGTTTTTGGGTAATTGTAGTGGCATTGGTAATGTGGAGCGAATTGATTCTTTGTGAATAAAAATTGCGCAATTCGTTCATTGTCTGCTTATAATTATTTGTAAGGTTTACACCCGAAAAATGCTTAAACGAAGATCCGAACGCCCACGGCCAAAATGTATACCACGACGAACGACGCACAGTTTTGCTCCACACATCCACTCCGGCAATACGTCGCCCGTGTGTAACAAGGTGATAACCAAGTTCGTAATGATTGGGCAGATGATTGCGATAAGAACCGTTTACCATCTTGTCGTAAGGATAATTTTTGGAGCGTGAATCCAAAATAGAAGCCGTAAGCAGTTCAAACGATGACAATCGTCCACGGCCACAAGTGGTAAGAATTGTTTCAGCATACACTGCATCGCCCTCAAACCACCAATTTGGCACCGACATACGCATTGCACTACGTCCGTAAGCACCCATAAAAATACCCGACAACTTGGTAAATCCGTGATTAGTAGCCTGAAACTGAACCATATGGCGAGTTTCGTGTACTGCAAGATTCTGATACCACTCGCCTATTCCAATCGAATTATTGTTAGAAGGCAATGAATACCAATACATTTTGTAGGGAAAAAGCGTAACATAGCCGTTGGTAGTAAGCGCCGACGACGACATTACAATAGGTATACGCCTTGGATTGGCTGGCAAAGAATTTTCGTCGGCTTTTAAAAACTGTTCAAACGAACCCGCCACACGATTTAAATCGTGAGAATTAATATCCCTGTCGCAGATGATTTTGGCGTGGGGTGTTTTTACCGACACCCATTTGGTAGAAAAGGGATGTTGCGCACTTACGTTAATGCACAGAAAAATACAAATAATTAATATAAAATACTTTACGCGCATTACAAAAGAAAATTAAAATACTTACAAACGAACAATATCGTTGCCGCTGATTTTGTAACCGGTATGCTGAAGACCTGCAAACACGGGTTCATCGTGGGTGGCAACAATTACAGCCGCACCCGACTTTACCGACTGATGAAGAAGGTCGGCAATATGTGCTGCACTTTCTTGGTCGAGATTACCGGTAGGTTCGTCGGCAAGAATCAGTTTTGGCTGATGTACCAACGCACGAGCAATGGCAACTGTTTGACGTTCTCCGCCCGAAAGATTGTGAGGAAACACCTGAGCCTTGTCGCCCAAACCGGTTTTCTGCAACACCGACATTATATAATCTCTCTGATTGCCATCGGTTTTAAAGTCTAACGAATCAAGCACAAACTTCAAGTTGTCAAACACAGTTTTGTTATCAAAAAGGAGATAATTCTGAAACACAAGTCCCAGTTGGCTACGCAGTTTCGACACCTTGCGAAAAGGAAGACCCTTTAATTCAAAGTCGAGCACACGCGCTCTTCCCTGAGTAATAGGCACATCGGCATAGATAGAACGCAGAAGTGTTGACTTGCCAGAGCCTACAACGCCCTCCAATGTCACAAAGTCGCCCTTTGACACACTAAATGATATATTCTTCAATAAATCAGCGCCATTGCGTTCAATGGTCACATTCTGATACTCTACTAAATTATGTTCTTCTAACATACTTTACTATTTTGCCTACAAATGTAAAAAAATATTTACAAACAACAATTATTTTGCTAAAAAAAATCAATATAAAGTCTACAAATAATCGGCTACATACATTTTTTTCGTATATTTGTACAAAAGACAAAAACTGATTATGAAAAAACTAATACAGAATTTTTTAAAAAATTATTTTCTCATCAACAAAGACCTCGAAAGCGAGAAGGCGATAACAGAATCAATTACCAAAGGCATATCATTCAAAGGCACAAACCTCTGGATTTTGATTTTTGCAATATTCACTGCCTCGCTCGGCTTAAACGTCAACTCCACGGCGGTAATCATAGGCGCAATGTTGATTTCACCACTTATGGGTCCTATCATTGGTATGGGTTTCGCAGTGGGAATCAACGACTTAAAACTATTTAAATCTGCAATTTTCAACTATGGTGTGGCCACAGTAATAAGCATACTCACAGCCACATTATATTTTATGCTTTCACCGTTTGACGAGGCTCAGTCAGAACTTCTTGCACGCACCTCTCCCACCGCCTACGATGTTTTCATAGCAACATTTGGCGGAGCCGCCGGCATTATAGCATTGATATCCAAAGACAAAGGAAATGTAATTCCGGGCGTAGCAATTGCCACTGCACTTATGCCACCACTTTGTACTGCAGGTTACGGAATAGCAATGGGCAACATTTACTTTTTTGCAGGAGCGTTTTATCTATATTTTATCAACACCGTATTTATTTGCGCCACCACTTACGCCGGTGTTAGGTTTATGAAATTTCATCAAAAAGAAATGCCCGACTCTATGGCTACCAAAAGCCGCAGAATAATGGTGGCAATAATGATCATCACTGCAGTGCCTTCGGTGTTTCTTACTTACAATCTATTTAGCGACAATACTTTAAGGCGAAACATCAAACTTTTTATCAAAGAAGAACTTGATTTTATAGGCACACAAGCCATATCGCACGAACTTGACACCGAAAACCAAATTCTAAAAGTAGCTATAGTGGGCAACGAACTTACTGCCAACGAAATAGCACATGTAGAAGACAAAATGCGAAAATACAACATCGAAGATTATCACCTAAAAATAATACAAGGCGTTCAGAGCGACAGTCTTATGCGAACCAAGACCAAAAGCGAAACTGCCAAATACGCCGAACAATTCAACGAACAAGCTATCACCATCAAAAACCTTCGCGACAGACTACAACAATACACTCAGTATCAAGATATTACCAAAGAAATTGACACCGAAATAAAAATTCTCTTTACCAACGTAAAAAACACCACTGTGATTAACAATTCGCAGGAACAATCAGACCAAACTGAAGTGTTGGCGGTAGTTGAAATAGCACCAGAAACCAAGATGAACAAAACAGATATGCTCAAACTGCGTGAATGGCTGACACAACGAATCAAAGCCGATAGCTTGCGCATAATCATCACCAACAACATATGTAATTAAAAAAAAGGGTTCTGTAATTTCTTACAGAACCCTCCTAACGTCAATACTGTTATTAAGTTTGATGGTTGTGGATCAGTACAATGCCGCTAACTGCAGGCCAAGCCTATTAAAACAAATGCGGCAAACAATAACAATGCATAACTCCTTTTCATCTTCTTATGGTTTTGGTTGATTAATACTCTTTATTAATAATAATTACTAAAATCGAGCCAATATTAAAGAATAAAATTTAAATTCTCAAAAAAAATGTAACTTTTTTTTTACAAATTCTCAAAAATAATTACACTTTGCAAAAATCACATAGATAAAATATTGATATTATGCAAATTAAATCAATTGTTAAAAAAATTAAAACAAATTGCTCAATATTCAAGGAAAAATAATTATTTTTGGCTAAAATAATTTTTGAAAATATGAAAAGCATACTTAACACAACGGCGAAATTAATTCCGGCAATGCTCGCAGCAATGCTCACCTACACTAACGCCGACGCCTGCACCAACTTTCTGATTACCAAATCGGCAAGCGGAGGAAATGGCAACATAATCACATACTCGGCAGATTCGCACCAACTCTACGGATGTCTCTATCACTATGCGGCACAAGATTGGCCAAAAGGCTCGATGCTCGATATTTACGATTGGGACTCGGGCAAACATCGGGGACAGATTCCGCAAGTGGAACACACCTTTAATGTAATAGGCAACCAAAACGAAAACCAAGTAACCATAGCCGAAACCACTTACGGCGGATTGGCAAGTCTACAAGAACAAGACGGCGCAATTCTCGACTACGGAAGCCTTATTTACATTGCCCTACAACGCTCAAAAACCGCTCGCGATGCTATAAGAATAATGGCGGAACTTACTGATAAATACGGATATGCAAGCGAAGGCGAATCGTTCTCCATTGCCGACAAAAAAGAGGTTTGGATTATGGAGGTTATCGGCAAAGGCAACATAGAAAAAGGGATGGTATGGGTGGCTCGCCGTGTGCCCGACGGTTACATCTGCGCACATGCCAACCAAGCACGCATCACCACTTTTAAATATCAAAGCAAAAACAAGTGGGACAACCCAAAAGCCGACACTTTCAATTCGCACGATGTAATATCGTTTGCCGTTAAAAACAATTTTTACAGCGGCAGCGACAAGGAGTTCAGTTTTTCCGACGTTTACAACCCTGTAGATTTTGAAGGCGCAAGATTCTGCGACATACGGGTTTGGGCGTTTTTTAAGGAGGCTGCTCCAAAATCATTCGACAAAAATCAAAAATATTGGGACTATGCCAAAGGCAACGTTCAACGTGCTGTGCCTTACAATGGAGGATGCCAAACACCGGCAAATTTTCCCACCAACCGTTTGCCGCTTTGGATCAAACCCGATTGGCATTTTACCATTCATCAGGCAATGAACGCGATGCGCAACCATCTGGAAGGTACAGAGTTAGATATGTCTGTAGATGTTGGTGCAGGTCCATTCCACTGCCCTTACCGTATGCGTCCGCTAACATTTGAGGTTGACGGCAAAACATATCTCAACGAACGCACCACAGCCACACAGCAGACCGGATTTGTGTTTGCTGCACAGAGCCGCGACTGGATGCCCGACTATGTGGGCGGACTTTTCTGGTTTGGCACCGATGATGCCGCAAGCACCGTTTTCGCACCTTTTTATAGTAGCATCACCGAAATACCTTACGAATATTCTGCCGAAAACGGCTCGATGATAGAGTGGAGCGACAATTCGTCGTTTTGGGTCAACAATATGATTTCAAACTGGGCTTACACACGTTACAACCTTATCCACCCCGAAATCGAAAAAGTGCAACAGCAACAAGAAAAAGAATTTATAGAGCGCACCAAAGAAATTGATAAACAAGCCATTGCATTAGGCAAAACCGATGAACAAGCCGCAATAAAACTGCTCACAGATTTTTCGGTAAAAACCGGCTCCGAACTTGTGGCTCAGCGCAAAAAATTCTTCACCTACCTATTTATGAAATACATGGACGGCAACGTGAAGACCAACGACGGCGACCAAAAACTCAAAGACAACGGTAGCGGCAAAGGCATACCCGAACTCACACAACCCGGCTACGGCAAAGAGTGGGAAGAAAACGTGGCTCGTTCCACAGGCGACAAACTTTTAGAAAAATAAAACCTAACGGCGCAACGGTATGAAAAACTTAAAATTTCCACTTTCGTGGCAGATATTTTTTGCGGGACTCACCGCATACATTTTCGGCTCGGCGTTTCCAAGTGGAGGCGTGGTGGCAGGATATTTGGGAACAGTATACATTAAAATACTGAGTCTCATACTCATACCGTTTGTGCTTACAGGCGTAATTGCGGCAGTGTCGCAAATCACCAACATACAAACCATAGGTCGCCTTACCATCAAAAACGTGCTCTGCGTACTTGCTGCGCAGGCTATGGGATTTATCGCCGCCATTACTTTGGCTAACATAATATCACCCGGTAGCGGAGCCGACCTAAATTTTTCAGGTCAGTTTAGCAACGAAAACACACGAAACTTCGGCGATTTTATCTCCGACATGTTTCCAAGTAACCTTTTCAAAGCATTAGACAACAACAATTTATGTGCTATAATGCTGTTTGCTGCTGTGTTTGGATATTTTATTACACGCTCCAAAGACAAAACCAGAATTTTTCTTACCAACTTTTTCAATTCGGCATCGGAAGTGATGATGCGCATTTCAACCTTTGCCGGTCGTCTTGCTCCGTTTGGAATCTTTGGTATCATAGCCAAAACCGCTGCCACTGAAGACATTGCCACACCTGTAAGCCGTCTACTGCCGTTTGTAATCACTGTGCTAACAGCGTTAGCCGTGCAAACCCTCGTAAGTTTGCCAATATTTGCAAAAATAGTGATTCGTTGCCGTCCGTTTCGCTTGATAAAAGCATACGGAAGTGTACTTTACACAGCATTTGGCGTGTCGTCGGCGGCAGTGGCTTTGCCTTTGGCAGTAAATAGGATAAAAAAAGAAACAGGAGTTTCACAGCAGATAGCCGATTTTTCAATGCCGTTGCACACACTCACCAACAACAGCGGCACCACCATTTATCTATTAATAGCAGCGCTGTTTGTGTCGCAGGCATTCGGCATAAGCATACCGTTGATAGAACAAATTATCCTGGCGTTTGCCGTATGGCTGATAACTGTGGGCGTTACCAACGTGCCGCTCAAATTCACAATAATGCTTCTGCCGGTGCTTAATTATATGGGAATGCCCATCGAAGGCGCAGGACTTGTGGTAGTGTGCGACATATTGTTCGCATCGTTTTGTCCATTTGTAGATATGTGGACACACGTTTGCTGCACCGCCGCCGTTGCTGCCTCCGAAGGCGAAAAACTCAATATTGATAATCCTAAAATTGCTGTAAAACAGTAATTTATTCAGCAGGATAGCAATTCAAATAATTTTGGCGCAAACGGCTCTGCATATCCACCATTTGAAGTGCAGTAACAGCAGCCTCGTCGCCCTTGTTGCCAAGTTTTCCACCGGCACGCTCTTGGGCTTGCTCCAAATTATTGGTGGTTAACACGCCAAAAATCACAGGCTGGTTGTACTTGATATTCAATTCGGTAACGCCTTGTGTAACGCTCTGGCAGATGAAATCAAAATGGCGGGTTTCGCCTTGGATAACGCAGCCGAGCACAATTACAGCGTCCACATCGGTGTATTCCAAGAGGTTTTGAGCGGCAAGAGTCAACTCAAAAGTACCCGGCACCGACACAGAAATAATATTATCTTCCTTAACTTCGTGTTTCAGAAGAGTTTGTTTAGCACCGTTGAAAAGTGCCGAAGTAATTTCTTTGTTCCATTGAGCCACAGCGATACCGATTTTCATATCGCTGCCGTTCGGGATTTCAGCATCCCCAAAATCAGATAAGTTTTTAAGATTTGAAGCCATATAAATATGTGTTAATTAATTTCATAAGTAAAAATCAAAATCCGCCTGCAAAATAACTTCTTGCGATATAGGGCGACGGTTCGTAATATGCGCTGCAATTATAATTGTCGAGAGTGTTGCAAATATCATTGTTGTAAACTCTAACAATAGCCTGAGCAAAATCCTCTCCTACTTGCATAGTATTCAGAATCAGACGTTTATATACTTTTCCCATCTGAGTTTCAGAAGGTATTTTTTGACAATAATCAGGGTTAACAGCCGAAACATCAAAAGTGCCATCTTCCAACGAAAACTCTTCAATCCATTCTGATGCAGTTTGCAATGGATTTTGCGAGTGAAGCACGTTTGCCGAAGACAGTTTTTTAGCCAACTCGTTGTAACCCATTTTGTTAACAGTGTAACGATTGGGTTGCTTTATCTGCCGCGAAACCTTCTCTATCATATAACAGACAAAGTAAAGGTCGTCTTCGGTAATGTCCTCGTCGGGAAAAAACACATTCTTCATAACAAATAATGATTTTTATAAGTTATTGTTTTTAAGGCGTTTTCGGTAGTAAAAACTATCTGATTGGTAGGATGCTTAAACTTTGCCAACACCCAAAACGCCTCACGCGAAATTATGCCCGAAGCATAATCCTCCACATAGTCCCAAATCTGATCGTCGGCCATAGGACCCTCCACAATATCGTAAGAATGTTCTACGCCACACCGGCAAGCCAAAACAAAGTCAAGCCACTCTTCGGTCATTGAGTCAAACCTAAGAATATTTAAATCAGAATCTTCGGTATATTCATAAACCGAAATAACACTACCATTTTTGCGGCTAAGTGCCCAACGCTGTGCCTGCTTTTCAAAACGGGTGCAATAAAAGCCAAAGCCGAAATCCTTATAAAATCCGCTTATCAAGATTTTTGGATTCGACACTTCTACATTGCTGCCGTGATATATCAGACCATTTTTCATATCGCAAAAATAAAAACATTTTTGCTTTTAAGCCAAAAAACTATAACTTTACAAACAAAAAAAAATGAAAAAATTCCTCATAATATTCGGCATAATCACAGCATTGCTGGTAGTTGTTGCGCTTAAAGGCCATAATTTCTGGGTGATGGTAATTTCTGTGGCAATGGTGGCTATCGAGATACGATTGTGCAGATGGTGGCTACGTCGCGACGAACGTTTGCTAAAAGAAATTGCAAGCGGACTTATTTTCGAACCTGAACACATCGAGGGTAGCACTGCCACATACTATTTCGATGGGCACTACTACAACCTTATGCTAAAAAATGATAATTTGTTTTTGCTCAGCGAGGCAGAATTGCGCAAAGAATCTGAAAAACAGAACTTTATAGATACAGAAAAGGAGATGTTGGCTCTGCAAACCATACTTCAACCAACATACAACAACATCTCCACCACAAGCGAAATGTCGTCGGACGGCAAGCGGGCTGCGTTTGCAATAAAAATACCTGTCAACGACGGGAATATCAAAGGATTAGACGATATAATGAACCGTTTTACGCAGATAATCGGAGCGTATACCGAAAGCGAGGCGATAAACCAAACAACCAATTAATCAAGCACTTCGAGTTCGCCTTTATACTCAATCACAGGCGGAAGATTTTTTGGGAGGTCAACAGCCAAAAGCGAGATAAAATAATCGGAAGGAATTGTGGTGCGATTGTCGTTAAGTTGCTCTACCTTAATAAAATACTTGCCATCTTTAAAATCTGAAATATCAAGTTCGATTGTCTCATCCTTGGTATTAATATTAAAGGTGTCGATGGGTTGCAAATCCTGATTATAAAGCACGGTGCGGATACCCGAAAACTCCATCAACCCCGGCTCTATGACAATCTTGCGTTGATGTATGTGCTTGATAACGTGGTCGCTCGAAAACTCAAACCAATCTTCATCGGTCAATTGCCGTCCCTTGCCGTCGAGAGGAGAATGAAAAGAGTGATGCTGACGGCTGCCCAAAGGAAGCGCAGTGGCGGCACGTGGCGAAAAATCAGGCTCATAACCATCGGGAAACGAGGCAAAACCATTTTTCTCGCCTGTAAAATCAATACGCCAACGGTCGGAATGTCGCTTATTATCAAGTGTATAGAGCATTACCGACTTTTGCATACGGGTAAATTGTGTGCGGCACTCCTTATTGTTAGTGTACGACATAATATTGTCGGTTTGAGGCGTATAACGGTTGCCCCAACTGTCGGTAACGCCTTCATTATCAACATAATTACAATAAGAATCGGTAACGCGGCGGAGGTACGGTTGTGCGTAAGTGTCGGCAAGACCGTCGCCATTGATTTCCACATTTCTACCACGAGCAAAAAGTCCGCGACGAAAAACGGTAGTGTCAACAGATTCTTGACGGTGCTTGCCACGGTGATAATAACGGTGAGTGTGATGAAGACCGAGATAATGCCCCATTTCGTGAACAGCCACCGAAGGCGAACCGCTTGGAATAGTGGCGATGGTGTTGCTAAAATGATTGTAACAGCCTGTAAATGCGAGATTTCGGTTCTTTTTGCCGGGTTTGGCGAGCCATCCCGCCAACATAATATTCACCACGCCGCGTTTGTGATGCAAATGGCTCTGAATAGGCGCGTTAGAAAAATAGCCAAACTTCTGAAAACGTTTTTTTTGAAATTTTTCCACACCACTAAGATAAAAAACAATCTTGGTATTGTTAGCAGTAAACAGCGTATTGAGACTGATAATCAAACGTTTAATTTCGAGGTCGGTAGGCAGGTTTTCGCCGCCGTAAGCCCAAATCTGCACCGGCACGGCATACATCGGAGTAGAATCGTTATCGTAATGAATATCAGAAAGATATTGTTCAAGAAAGGCATTATTACCAATCCACGGCTTACAAAAAATATGCTTATGCTGATATTTAGCAAAATCACTCTGCGCAAACAGATTGACATTCAACAACATCAACAATCCAAGCAATATTTTCCGACCAAAAAACATAAATAGTACTAATTTTACACAAATATACAAAACTTTTCGTTAACGGAGAAAAAAATGACAAAAGGTTTACAAATTTAAGAATTTTGATTATTTTTGTAGCCTAAATCATTACATATGGAACGCACCTCTTACATAGGACAAAAGATAAAAGCGGCAAGGAAGATGCGCGGGTGGTCGTTAGACGATTTGTGCGAGGAACTGAAAAAACACAACGGAGTATTTGCCGAAAAAAACGTGTCGAAACAAACTCTTTCGAAATATGAAAGAAGCGTGATACTGCCCTCTGGCGACACTTTGCTCAATATCGCTCACGTTTTTAACCTACCTACCGGGTTCTTCTTGCAGCCATTTAAGTTTACCCTTGATGATGCCGAATACCGAAAGAAAACCAATCTTCCTAAAAAAGAGTTGGATAAAATAAAGGCAACCATACAAGACAAATTGGAACGTTATTTTGAAATAGAAGAGGTCTGCGGCATTGCTCAAACGCCAATTACTAAAACCAAGATTTGTACCGAAGAAGATGTTTATGCGTTGGCAAAACAAATACGAAAACAATGGAATTTAGGTCTTGACGGAATAGTAAACGTAATTGAAGAGATTGAAAAGTACGGTATAAAAATAATAGATGCCGACACGGACAACTCTTTTGACGGAATGAGCGGAAACGCCCTTAATTCGGGTTTTATGGTGCTCAACAAACATTTTACGCCTGAGCGCAAACGTTTTACCGCATTACACGAATTAGGACATTTACTTATGAATTTGGAAAATTTTGAACACAAAAATGCCGAAAGTCTATGCAACTTGTTTGCGAGCGAGATGCTGTTACCAAGAGATGTTTTCATTTCGCTTTTAGGTGAAAAACGCCACAATATTTCGCTATTTGAATTAAGGAACATACAATCGCTTTTTGGTATTTCGGTTGAAGGACTGATGTTTAAGGCCCACAAAGAAGGCATTATCAGCGGACAACGATCCAAATATTTTTTAGTCAAGAAAAATACCGACCCAAAATTCAAGTCTGATGTAGAGAAAAGTCTGTTAAAAGACGAAATCTCACAACGACAGGAACGTCTTGTGTACCAAGCCTTCAACAACGGGATAATATCGTCGTCGCGTGCTGCGGAACTATTAAACACTGATATTAATACAATTAGAGAATTAGAGTTGGTATAATGATAATCATCAGCGACACTAATATTTTTGTAGATTTGTGCAATATCGGATTGTTGGATAGTTTTTTCTTATTGGACGAAGATTTCCGCACAACTAAACATATTATGATGGAAATAGTACAAAGCGAACAACAAGAAAAAATATTTCCATACGCCGCAAATGGCAAACTTTTGGTTAAAAGTTTTGACTTGCCGGAACTAATACTACTTTCGGAATATAAGTCGGAATGTAGTAGCCGTTTGTCAGAATCTGATGTCTCTGTAATTTTTTACGGCAAGCAGACAAGGGGAGTAATTATGACAGGAGACAATAGCTTGCGGAAGAAGGCAGAAAGCGAAGGACTAGAAGTTCACGGCATTTTATACATAATACTACGTCTATTCCAAAGCAGCATAATAACCTCAGAAACTGCTAATTATGCGTTAACCAAATTAACAGAAACTAATCCGTGGCTTCCTAAATCTGAAATTGATAAGATAATGCAGACCATACTCATCGAAAAGAAATAGTAAATGAATTACTCAACCTAAAATATATTTTATAAAACACACACCAAATTGAAACTATATTTTGTGTTGTAATCAAACATTTCCCTCACAAATTAAAACAACAAGGAAAGGCTCCCCACTCCCCGCCTTTCCTTGCTACACTCATTCTTTCTCCACCGAAACTTTCTCCACAAACTTGATGCTGCGTAATTTCTCCACAAGGAAATCTTGTTGCGATTTGCTGTTGAGGAGGACCACGACGGTGACGGAGAAACGTCCGTTGTCGGTTTCGGAAAAATTGAACGAGCGGATATGGATGCGGTAAGTTTCTGAAATCAACTTGGTTATGCTGCCACTCGCTCCGGGTTGATAAACGCCTTCGATGTTAAGTTTGGCATTGAAGGTTTTGGATTCAGAATTCTGTTTCCACACGGCGTTGACCACGCGGTAGGGA
>JAGCVU010000194.1 GCA_017962175.1 Bacteroidales bacterium
AATAAATACAGGGCAAAAATAAAAAAATATATCGACATATTATATTAATTCGTACATTTGCATTGAAAGAAGAAAATAAAATTGTTAGCAAAATGATAAAATACAAACGTATATTATTGAAGCTCAGTGGCGAAGCACTCGCCGGCGAAGATCATTACGGCATCAACGCCTCAACTCTCGAAGAATTTGGCAAAGAGATTATGGAACTTGCCAACGAAGGTGTACAGGTAGGAATCGTAGTAGGCGGAGGAAACATTTTCCGCGGACTCACCGGCACAAGCAAGGGCATTGAGCGCACCAAGGGCGACAGTATGGGTATGTTGGCAACCACTATCAACGCCATTGCTATTCAAAGCGAGATTGAGGCTCTTGGAGGAAAAGCCAAAGTGCTAACTTCCACATTGATGGAACCTTACGCCGAAAGATTTTCAAGAAACCGTGCCATTCACGCATTGGAACGCGGACATGTGGTAATATTCTCTGGCGGAACAGGTAATCCCTACTTTACTACCGACAGTGCAGCCGCATTACGCGCCGTTGAAATCAACGCCGACATTCTTCTCAAAGGCACCAAGGTAGACGGCATTTACGACAAAGACCCGATGAAATATTCCGACGCAGTAAAATTCGACGAAATATCTTACGACGAAACCATTACTCGCAAACTTAAAGTAATGGATCTCACCGCGTTTGCTCTATGCAGCGAAAACAAAATGCCTATTATGGTTTTCGATATGACAAAAAAAGGAAACTTAAAAAATATAATTAACGGCGAAAAACTCGGCACTTTGGTAAAATAATTGCAGCAAATAAAAATTAAACATTTGCTAAAAACATGAGATACCTCGACCATAAAAAAACGGGAGAAATTATCCGCCGCCTTCTTAAAGAAAACGGCGTATGCAGCGATTCAATCAATCATTTGACCGAAAGTATCATCGACGCCTCGCTCAAAGGCATCGACACGCACGGTCTCGCGCTCTTTCCACATTATTTAGAAGGCTTTCAAAAAGGGCGCATCAACAGAAATCCTCAATTTAGAATGGAAAAAGACCACGGCGCGGCAAAACTTCTCAACGCCGATGGTGCAATTGGCCATCACGCAGGTCATTTTGCAATGGATTTTTGTATCGATATGGCTTCAAAATATGGCTCAGGGTGCTGCGCAGTTAAAAACTCGTCGCACTTTGGCGCGGCAGAATATTTCACTATCTACGCCGCCAAACACAATATGCTCGGATTTGCATTCACCAATACAAACTCGCTTGTAAAGGCTTTCAACGCTGTGGAGCCAATGTTCGGAACTAATCCGATTTGCTTTGCGTGTCCCATCGAGGGAGAAGAACCGCTCAGTTTGGATATGGCCACAAGCGTAATTTCTTGGAACCATGTGCGTAACTACAAAGAAGCTGGACTAACTCTTGAAGATGGTTGCGCCTACGATGCCGACGGACATTTTACCACCGACCCACATGCCGCCCGTTGCGTTCGTCCCATTGGCGACTACAAAGGATATGGTCTCGGAATGATGGTTGAAATTCTGTGTAGTGTTCTCACCGGCAGCGACTTAGGCAAAGATCTTATGCCGATGTTTCACTCTGATATGACCAAAAAACGTGGTATCTCACACTTTTTTCACGCAATTGATATCAGCAAATTTACCAACGTAGCCCAATTCGGTAAGCGAATGAAGGCATTAGCCGAGTTTATCCGCAATATGCGTCCGCTCGAAGGCAAGGAGGTAATGATTCCCGGCGACCCCGAAAAACGCCGCAAAGCCGAACGCCTAAAAACTGGTATCCCAATGACGGATAATGTGTTCGATGAATTTATCGCCATTAGCAAAGATTTTGAGGAGGCAGTGATTAGGGAGGATTAACAAACAATCCCCCTACCCCATTGTTTCACCCTCTCTTTCATACCTTTAATATCTAAAACGCCGTAGGCAAATCCCTTACGCACAAGGCTTTCGGGTACAAAGGTATCGTATTTTTCAAACACGGGGTTTTCTTCGGGATAAACAAGTGAAAGCGGGTCGAAATCTACTTGCGCCTCTTCCTCAACTATTTGAAAAAACTCTTCGGCTGTGGTGCGCATCGTAAATTGCATATAATAAGGACGGCAAGGATTGAGTCCTTTGATGCCGAGACGAGCTCCACAACGTATCTTTAAGAATCGTTCCAAAGCTATAAACGCGTATGTGCCAAGCCAAGGAAACAAAGCCCACATTTTTCCGCCAAGATTTATCAACGGACTTTGCACAATGCCCGATTTGGCAAACAATTCACGAGCATCACGCAAACGGAAAACTGCATTGCGCATAAGATAGCGATAATTATCGTTGCAGTTGAGTACCGAATACATTTTTTCAAGTATATGCGTATGAATATCACCTGCACAATCGCCAAAATATGCCGGCACGTTACCCTTTACCAACGTGCAATAAACCTCGTGACGATTATGGTCAACACTATCCACAGCCCACACACGACCGGCTATGGCAATTTTTTCTCCTACCGGTGGCGGCTTAACAATGGTGCCGAGTTCTTGCGAATCGCTACGCACAGTATATTCCACATTCTCCTGAAACACAGCGTAAAACTTAAAGTGATTAACAATTCTTTCGCCCGTGAGACCGAGAATAAGTCCGCCGTTTTCGGTACGCACAATGTGGTCGATTTCTAAAAGATGACGAAGAAGAACGCGAAAATCATCTTGCGAGATGGTTTTAAACACGCTGAGAGTGAGCACACGAGAGGCAAGTTCAGCGGGAGTCATTTCACCACACGATGCCAAAGTACTCATAGTCTGATGATAAAGAAGGCTAAACGGCAAACGCCCGGTGCGTGGCGGCTCTACAAAACGTTCTTCTATGTATAACTGTATCAGCGCAATCGTCTGTATCAAATACCACGGAATATTGTCAGGCAGCATAGCGCGTGCCTCGGGATGTTCTTCGCGCATAACGAAGTGCATTTCAGAAGGGTTTTCACGGCGACCTGTGCGACCAAGACGTTGCAAAAATCCCGAAACAGTAAACGGCGCATCTATTTGAAATGCCCGCTCCAAACGTCCAATGTCGATACCGAGTTCCAACGTAGCTGTGGCGCATACCGACATCAGCGATTCATCGTCTTTCATATCCTCCTCGGCACTCTCGCGATACGATACAGAAAGGTTTCCATGATGAATAAGAAAACGATCGGGCTCGCCGTTGACCTCGCAATATTGACGAAGTTGCTGGCAAACAGATTCGCACTCTTCGCGCGAATTGGTGAAAACCAAGCATTTACTGCCTTTTGTATGCTCAAAAATATAACCAATACCCGGGTCGGCAGCCTTTGGAGCAATGTCGGTGGGAGCATCAGGAACAGGCGTAGAGATTTTTTCGGTTTTATCGTCAGAAGCCTGAGGAGCTGTGGTAAAGAAGTGCTCCACAGATAGTCTCCAACGGTCTTTTGCGCCTTCAATTTTTGGAATAACAGTTTCATGTCCACTACCCGAAGATAAGAAACGTCCAGCCTCAACGGGATTACCGATGGTGGCAGACAAACCAATACGTCGAGGGTCG
Organism: Bacteroidales bacterium; assembly: GCA_017962175.1. GTDB lineage: Bacteria > Bacteroidota > Bacteroidia > Bacteroidales > UBA3824 > UBA3824. The sequence goes on from JAGCVU010000194.1 coordinate 3,572, forward strand.
CAACCGGCTGTTTTACAGAGTCTTTGAATAAGGCAAAAAGTTTGATAACCCCTATCGCCACGCAATAATGAGTGAATTTCGTCGATAACTATAAAACGAAGGTCGTGAAAGAGTGAGGGAATTTCGGCGTGTTTAGTAATCATCAGAGCTTCAAGCGATTCTGGCGTAATTTGCAACACACCGGATGGATTGTTCAACAGTTTTCGCTTTTTGCTTTGAGCCACATCGCCATGCCAACGGGTAACATGAATATTTGCCTCTTGACATAATTCTTCAAGTCTACCGAATTGGTCGTTAATCAATGCTTTAAGTGGTGCTATATAAAGTATTCCTACTGATTTTGGCGGGTCTTCATCTATTAATGTAAGAATTGGGAAAAATGCAGCCTCAGTTTTGCCCGACGCGGTAGATGCGCACAAGAGTACATCGGCATTAGTAGCAAAAATAGCCTCCCCCGCAGCATTCTGCACCCCTCGCAAAGTTTGCCATCCGCTGCGGTATATAAAATCCTGAATAAAAGGCGAATATCTATTGAAGACGTCCATAGGCTAATTGTTTTTATACCTCAAATTCAGCAAACTCCTCTACCCTATCGTCCGACACAGCCTCGGATTTGGCGAAGGTGAAATCGCCGGAGGTGAGAATATCTGAGAGATGCGTTTCGGGGTTTTGGTACAGTAAATCAGAAAGTTCTATAAAATCGCGGATTACTTCGCGGGGAGTGATATTTTGGTCGGCTCCAATGCGCGAAAACTCTGTTTTAACGAACGTTACCAAATCGTCGGTGGTAAGGCGGGTGGTGTAATTGTATAGTCCGGCGTGCATATCGCGAAGTTTTTCGCAAAGCACAAGCATCTCCTCGGCAGACAGCGGATCTAGGCGGATAATCGGCGCAAGAAGGTCGCGAGCACCGGGTTTTGAGAAACGTCCTTCGGCAAGTCGGGAACGAAGGGCTTCGTAACTATAAACACCACGTCGCTTATCCTCAACGGTTTGCGGTGTTGCACCCATAATTATGCCGAGATATTTTGCCTTGCCTTGTAGGGTGTCGTTGTACATTGTGAGAATTTTTTCGTAATTGTACTGACGACTAACTGTTTGCGGTATTTTATAGATGTTTACAAGTTCGTCGATCATCACCATCAAACCTGTGTAGCCTGCAAGACGGAAAAAATTGGCAAAGAGTTTAAGATAATCGTACCAATCGTCGTCGGTGATGATAATGCTTATGCCGAGTTCGTCTTTGGCTTCACGTTTTTGGGTATATTCACCACGAAACCAACGTGTTACCTTCGCTTTTGTGGTATCGTCGCCATCTAAATATGCGTGGTAATATGCTGAGAGAAGTTTTCCAAACTCAAAACCGTGTACAAGTTCGCCAAGCGACGATGTAACGGCAAAAATTCTGCGGTCAACCTCTTTGGCGAGTTCGGGATTGTTGATATCCAAACCTGTTTCCTGAACTGCGGCACTCTGCACGCCCGAAATCCAACGGTCGAGAACCAATGTTAATGCGCCTCCTTCGGGTTTGGTTTTGGTAGAAAGGTTTGAAATAAGTTCGCGATAAGTGGCAAGTCCCTGTCCGCGAGTGCCTTGCAAACGACGTTCGGGCGAAAGGTCGGCATCTGCCACCACAAAACCCTTGTCCATCACATAGTTGCGTATGGTTTGCAAAAGAAAACTCTTGCCCGAACCATATTTGCCCACGATAAAACGAAACGATGCTCCGCCTTCCGAAATAATGTCCACATCGTGAAGAAGCGCGGCAATCTCATTTTTGCGGCCAACTGCAATATAAGGCAATCCAATACGAGGCACAACGCCGCCTTTGAGCGAGTTGAGCACAGTTTGCGCAATGCGTCGGGGGATTTTTACCTGTTCCATTGTAATTGATTTCTGAGTAATGCGTGGCAAAAATAATAAAAAAGCCGAAAAATTATTTATTTCAACAGCAAATTCTTTAAATCTTCTACGTAATCATCTATCAGTGTGACAGTTGAACCATCGCAATCAACCACATTGTCGGCAAATTCATCAAAATACATTTCGTTAATCTTATCCGCCAAAACGGTGGGCATAAGATGGTTTGTTTTAATGATTTCGGTAATGGAGGTGTTTTGGAGAAGTGCAATTAGGATTTGATTTTCGATGGAGCTGGAGTGCAGACGGCTCGTCTGCCCTATCACAGGAGCATCATCGGTTATCGCGGACGAAACGTCAACACTTATTTTCGCGGACGAGCCGTCCTCTTTTATATTCGCGGACGAGCCGTCCACGCTCCAATCCAATCGATCCTCCTCAGTAAGAAGGCTTTCGCAGGTTTCAACAGAATCGGTGCGGATTTGGTCGAGCGAGGAGAGGTTGACGTTGATTTTGGGTCGTGATTGTTCTTCACAATACTTGATGGCTTTGTCGATATAATCAAAAAAGGGTTGATATGCCTCAGAATTTTTCATTGAGCCACCTGTGCCAAAATATTTACGCAGTTTGTAATCAACAGCACCGATAAAGTTAGAAAAAGCCCGTTTTTGCGGATATGCTACTGCGTAAGTTTCTGAATACCAAACACCATAACGATAAAAATATCTCAACGCCGGAAACAATTCGTAAATAGCATCTTCGGTTTTGGCGCCCGTATAATAAACCGCACTTGAAAGCGGGTTCCATTCGTGAGTAGATTTTTCGCCAAAAATATCGGTAAAAAGTTGGTTTGATAAATATCGCCAAATACCTGTGAGATAAGCAATTGCCTTAGCACCTTGTTTTTTTATTACAGGTGAATTTTCAAGTTTTTTAGAATAAAAACGCTCAAACACAGCCATCAACTCATCGTCGGTACTGGTTTCAGCATTCAACAAAACCGAAATAGCTTTAATATCATCGATAGAATTATCGGCATATTTAAGCGTGGTTTCGCGAGACATATTGTTGATAATACAGAAATCAAACGCCCAACGGTTCAAATAGTTAACCATTCGTTTAGTGTCGGTAGAATCATCGCAATAAGCCGTGCGCAATTGTTCCATTTTTACCAACGAATCCTCCGGCGATTTAACACCTATGCCGTTGAGCAATTCGTAGATATACATATAAAGGTACGACAGCGAAGTGGGCTTGAACACACCCTTGCGCACATCAGTCCGCCACGTAAAATAAGTGCGTAACTGACTGATATTCATATCGTGATAAGTGGGGAAATAGTGCTGAAAAGGAATACTTACAGTGGCATCATCATCGAAATCCTCCATAAACTTGCCCTGACGGTAAAAGTTTTTAGCCTGCATTTCGGGCGAATTTGCACCATATTCGTACATCTGACGCATTTGATGAATCTTGGGCGGCACACCGGGCAAGTCGCTTGCACGCATTACGCCGGGAATCGAAAGCGGTGTATCTTTAAAAACTTTACCGTCCATATTACGTCAATTATTTATCAAAAACCCTCATCACACACTCTTTACAATCAAATTTTAATGCGAATGAGCGGTAAGAACTTGTTAAGCGGTATTCGTCGCATTTCCACGATTCGGGCATAACACCTTTATTTTTAGGACAATAACCCATTTCGCGACGTATACAATAGCGTGTGGTCATTAATTCAAGTCCTTTTGTATTACTCTGTAATTCAAAGGCTTGCTGAGTTACGTTGCAACCGTGCTTAGCATAAAAATCTTTTGCAAGACGGTTGGAAACATTCAAACGATAACCGCCTTCATTTTCGTAATAAACTGCATTGCCCGATGGTTTTGACGAGGGTTTTGGGCGAAATGCTTTAATTCGCTTTTGTTCAAGCAATTGAAGCACATTTCGACGAGCCTCGTTAATAACTGACGAAGGAATAAATGGCGGTTCGGGAAAATCAATTACAACATGCTCACATTCAAATTTTTCGCCACATTTTTTTAAGGAATTTTCTATATTTTGCAATGCCTTTTCTTTATTGTCAGCTTTCTGCAATTGAAACTCTGTAAAATGCTCACACTCAATATTATCTTCATCTTTGGCTATAACTTTAAAACCATTTTCGGCAGGTTTTATGGTAAGGCTAACGGAAATTTTGCGAAGAGTTTTAGAATTGTCGAGTTTTTGCTGAAACTTGATGTCAAGATTGCGGTAAATATCTGTGCCAGTGGAGATTTTTTCTTTTAAATTAGCTATAATAATGCCGTTCTCGATTTTCTCTACACGGAAACCATACATTGCACCATTAACCACGCAGCACAATCCATCGCCATTAGAAATCACCTCATCGGTTTTGATTTTCAAATTGTTGCCACGAGCCATTACCACCTTGCCCAAATATTCGCCCGAAGATTTGGGACTAATAAAATTAGCCATTTTATCTGGCGCAACAGCAAAATAATCAGTGAATTTGCGGTTAAAAACCTTCTGCGGCGAGGGTGTAAAATCAAAATAGCAACGTCCCGATGAAGGTTTACGTACTTTGCCGTTTAAAATATTGTCAATCAGTTTTCTATAATGCGCTGTGATATTTGCCACGTAAGATTTATCTTTTAATCGGCCTTCAATTTTTAAGGAATCAACTCCGGCATCGAGCATTTCAGAGATATGCGCTGTCATATTCAAATCTCTGAGCGACAATAGATAAGAATCTTTTAACAAAACCTCTCCCCTATTGTTTTGCAAATCGTATTTCAAGCGACAAGCCTGAGCACATTCGCCACGATTGGCACTGCGACCTCCTATGGCGGCACTCATATAGCATTGTCCGCTGAGCGAAACGCACAACGCACCGTGGATAAAACACTCAATTTCAGCTTTTATGGTTTTGCGGATTTTTGCGATACGTTCCAAAGGCGTTTCACGGGCAAGCACAATGCGTTTAAAGCCAATCTCATCGAAAAACTTTATGCGACGAAGGTCGAAATTATTCATTTGAGTGCTTGCGTGCAGTTCTATCGGCGGAATATCCATCTCTAAAATACCCAAATCTTGAATTATCAGCGCATCAACGCCGATATTATAAAGATTTGAAATCAATTTTTGAACAATAGGCAATTCATTATTATAAAGAATGGTATTAAGCGTTACATAAACTTTTGCTTTATATAGATGTGCATAGTTTACAAGAGTTTCAATATCTTGAATAGAGTTGCCCGCAGCCTTGCGAGCCGAAAAATCGTTTGCACCAATATACACCGCATCGGCACCGCAGTTGATGGCTGCAATGGCTGTTTCGAGGTTTTTGGCGGGTGATAAAAGTTCCATTATTGCTTAATTGAAAGGCCTACAACAGTAATATCGTCGCGCTGAGGCTGACCATCCATAAAGGCATCTAAAAGTGATTTAAGATTCTTACCAACTACCTCAACCTGCTCGGTGCGATGTTCGGTAATAAATTTCATAAATCGTTCGGTTCCAAAACGTTTGCGTTGAGGATTGTTTTGATCCACAAGTCCGTCGGTTATCATAAACAGTTTGTCGCCTTTGTGAAAAACAAACTGATGCTCTTCAAAATCGTTGTTGGTAACAGTTTCATCTGTAAGACCAAGATGACGATGAACGCCCTTGATACGCTCCATTTCATCTGTCTTGCTATTATAATAGAATATAGAAGAACCTGTACCACAGAATGTTACATTATAATCATCTTCATTCGGAACAAAGCGACAAAGTCTAACTTCCATTCCGTCGTAATTTTGATTTCGCTCTTGCTTCAATACATTTATAAGTCCCTGACTTAAGTTTTCAAAAATCTGTTTGGGTTCGGTAATTCCTTGTATTACAATAATTTCGTTAAGAAGATTATAACCAATAAGACTCATAAACGCACCCGGAACACCGTGACCCGTACAGTCGGCGACCACATAAATCAGCGACCCGTCGGGCAAAGGTTCAAACCAATAAAAATCGCCCGAGACTATATCCTTGGGCATATAAATGGCAAAATAATTAAAATATTGGGTTACGCTCTCGTCTAAGGGCAGAATAGACTGCTGCATCTGCTGAGCATAGTGTAGACTATTGGTGATAGCACTATTCTGAACCTCAATTTTTTTGTAGCCATTTTCTAATTCGGTATTCTTTACAAATAGTTGCTCTTTTTGCATCTCTATCTGCAACTGGTTTTCTTGCAATTGCATAAATGCCTCGGTAAGTTGAGTAGCCTGACGAGCACCCTCTTCCTGAGCACGTTTGAGCATAGTGATGTCAGTCTCGGTAAGAATCCAGTTGCAAAGGTTGCCATTGTCGTCGAAAACTGTGTCTAACGATGCTTGAACCCAATTGACACTACCATAAAAGCGGTGGCAAGTTTCGTATGTAACGTTTTGACTCGATTGACGCGCCAACTGTATCAATTCCAAATTCTTCTTGTCAGATACAAGATAAGTTTCAAAATAATTGCGACCGTACATATAAAGAAACTCATCAAAAGAACATCCGTAGACGTTTTTAAACGAATCGTTTGTCCATTGAATATTGCCGTCTTTGTCCATAATGATTACCGAATTGGTAGAGCGGGTGGCAACAAACGACATTTGACGCAGTTTTTCGTTCTGTGCTTCAAGTTGACGGTTGCGCTGTTTCAACAGAGCCGAAAGGTCGTTGGCAGTATTTTTGAGTTTGGCTGTGCGCCTTCTTATCAATAAATACACAAGTAATGCACCTATCAATACATAAAGCACTATAGCAAAAGGACTTGCATAAAAAGGCGGAACAATAGTAAAGGCAAATGTTGCCATCGTTGACTCCACATTTTCGCAGTTGCGAGCCTTCAATTTAAACACGTAGTGACCCGGTGGAAGGTTGGTATATTCACGAGCGCTTACACGTAGCCAAGGGGTAAAATCATTGTCGAGACCTTCAAGTATATAACTATACTCCATAGTTTCAACATTTTCAAAAGCCGACGACGAAAACATAAAGCGCACCTTGTTGTCGTAGTAGTCTAATTCGGGAGCAATCACAGTATCTTTATAATGATCAGCATCAATGAATGTGGTGTAGATGTTGTAATTACGCACCGAATCGGTTTTGTGAAAATACCGATAGCCTTTGAAAATACTTTTATTGTTGAGATATACAGCGTTGATTATGGCATTAAAAGGCTGACTGGCAGGATTAAATGCCGTGGTGTCGGTGATATCGCCTCTTACAAGTCCAAAATTGGTAGACAACAACAGGAGCGAATCAATTACCGCTACATTATAAACTGTAGATAATGGTACTCTAAAATGGATTTTCTTATGTTTTTCAGGATGAGAATGAACCAAGCGCCAACAAGCATTCTGTGTGTATACAAATAATTCGTCGGTAAGTTTGCTATATGCAAAGTGATAAATATGCTCATCGGGACTAAAATATTGGTTAAGAGCCGAATCGGGTTCAAACGCAATTTGATTTGACGACAAATCGGCGCGTTTAAACAAACCATCGTTTACATACACCATATCGTCGATAATCTCCACCGTCAACTGATTGAGATGTCCGAGACCGTAGTTGGCGTTGATAAACTCCATGTCAAAATTGTTGAGAGCATCGTTCTTAGGAATAAGACGTATAAGTCCATCAGAAAGCGAAGTAGCCCAAATAGTGCCATCAGGAGCTATTTTTAGTTTAAACAGCGGACGGGTTATCTGATCATACCACCAAATATTCGTTACTGACATTTTACCGTTTTTGATTTGATAGTCGCAAATTTTGAAACCATCGAAACCGGTAATGAAAAGTTTGCCGGGAAACAACGGCGAAATAGCTACTCCATAGGTTCGCCCGGTATTGGCTATAAGAACAGCCTTGTCGGGAAATACTTGATACAAGCCTTCTGATGTACAAGCCAACGTAACATCATCAATACCAATCATATCCCAGCAGAAATTTTGTCCATGACTAACATCGTAGGGAATTGGATAAAAACTTGAATTTTTGCCGGCTTTCTCGTGCGACGAAACAAATATCGACGATACAGTACCTACATAATAGTATTTTTTGTCAACATACGAAGAAAGTACTGCGCTCGAAACGCCCTGATTTGAGAAATAAAAAACATACGGCACATTGAGTTCTATACGCGAAAGTCCGCCCGAATAAGAAGCCCAAAGATTGTTTTTGGAATCAAAAAACACATTGGCAATCTCGTTGAGAGGCAGATTAATGTCTTTATCAATTTTTTGAAGATATTCGTAACGATTAGAATAAACATAAATACCATTGTTGGTAGCAATGGCGATTTTGCGCAGACGACTATTGTATGCGGCATCATTAATCACAATGTTTTGAAAATTGTCGGTGGCAAAAGTTATCTGCCTTACATCGTTTGACGACAGATTTTTACGTTCGAGCAATTGATTGATATCGGTTTCGAATACTTTGTAACCCTTGCAAAGAAACAGCAATTTTGAATTATCCACAACCAACATTTTTATGCCATCGGTATTGATACCTACACTGCCAACATTGCACACCTTCTGCAACGCGTTGTCGAAAAAGCTATAAAGATCGCCGTTTTTGCATAAAATAATGATTCCGCCATTAAATGCTATTGAGGTAGCAATGGGATCCATACTTCGCACAATAACATTGGAATTTAAAAGGGCAATGCCGTCCTCAAGCACAAACACAATTCTGCCACTGTCAGAATCGCAGCCAAATATATTGAGAACACTACGAGGATTGAAGGGCACTTCTAAAGGATTGAATTTAAAACTTCCGTCAACCTCAGCATGATAATAGCCAATACATTCAGGACCAGATACATATATATCGTTTAATGGTGACACATACACCTTTGAAACCAATTCGGAGCGATTGGTATTGTAATAACGATCCCAAGAGCGACCGTTGTAAATTTTTAATCCGGAAGATGTACAACTAAGAATGCAACCGTTGGCATCCTCGGCCATTTGCGAACACTTGACAATATAGCCTCTCTCGTCGAGACGCACATTGTTGACATAAGAAGATTTGCGAAATGTATTTGAAGATTGAGCGTACGATGAAACTGGCGCTATCAGCATTGCTAACGCTGTTATAATCAAGAGTTTTATATAGTCTGAAAACTTCATCGTGATATCTTCGTTATTTGACAATACAAAATAACGAAAAAAGCCTGATAATTCAGGCTTTTTTTTTAATTATTTTTCATTTTTTTTCAAAAAAGTTTTCACACGGTCATAATCTCTGTTTCTTTGGCAGCAGAAATCTTGTCGATATCGGCTACAAAACGGTCGGTAAGTTTCTGTACCAACTCTTGACCTTGTTTTGATTCGTCTTCGGTAAGTCCGTCTTTTTCAAGAGATTTGAGTGTATTGTTGGTATCCTTGCGAACACCGCGAACTGCCACGCGAGCATTTTCTGCCTCTTGTTTTACTTGTTTTACAAGTGCTTTGCGACGTTCTTCGGTGAGGGCAGGAATTACGATGCGGAGAATTTCGCCGTTGTTGGTTGGTGTAAGTCCGAGGTTGGCTTTGAGTATCTCCTTTTCGATTTTGGGAAGCATTGTTTTTTCCCACGGCTGCACTACAATGGTGCGGGCATCGGTGGTACCAACGTTTGCTACCTGATTAAGAGGAGTGGGTGTGCCGTAATAGTCTACGGAAATGCCCTGCAATATGGCGGGGGTGGCTTTTCCGGCGCGGATTTTTGCTAATTCGCCTTCAAAGTGAACTACGGCGGCTTTCATTTTCTCTTCCGCCTCGTCTATGTACATTTGAGCTTCTTCGTTCATTATGTGTTTTCGTTAAATTAATTTTTTACAAATATAAGGGCAAAATTTATAAAAACAAAAAATTTTTATTGTTTGCCTAACTTTTTGAAATCGCCTTTGAGAAATCCGTCGGGTTCTTTGGTGCTGATTTTGTGCCAGCCAAAGTAATAAACCGAACCGTCGTTGCCAAGCACTACATTAAAGCAACGTGCTGCCTTTGGGCTACCCTTGGGAGGACCTACTTTGTGAACAAATACAGCTTTAGAATCGCCCGACTCTACAATCTTTTCAAGGTTTTCTTCTTCGGCAAGAATCTCAAACTGTTTTGCATAAATGGCTTTTACTTTGGCAGTTGTATTTAGGTCTTTGGGAAGGTCTTCTTTGATGATGTAGAGTTTTTTGTCGCCGAGTTTTTCAGCATTGCGATTGTAATAGAGCACAATGTTTTTTTCTGTGAGTTCGGGATGTTCCTTAGTAAGATTTACGTGATTCTGCATAAACTTTACAATAGGAGCAAGTTTGTATACATATTTCTCATAATCTTGATTTTCGTAGTAAGATAGCGGAAACGATGCCAAAGTGGGCATGTCATATACTGATTTGTAATCGCCACCAAGCAAAAGCGACAAGAATGCGTAGGTCATTTTGTCTGAATCGTCTTTGTAATAGTCTTTTGTAACAAGCAAAAACGAGTACTGCGGGTCGAATTTGCGTTTTTGAAAATCGTCGTAAGAACAATATTCAAATTGAGTAATTTTCCAACTGCTTTCCACAGCCTTTTTGATACCGGAGTTGTAACTATTGAAAATGTTGTTGTCTAACACCACTAGAGTTTTTGTTTTCAAAAACTTTTCGATAACATCGGCACCAGCCACTTTTTCTTGCGCCAAAGCAGGCAATGCCAACAGCGCAGCTATGAGTGCAAATAATAGTTTCTTTATCTTCATAAAAATAGGTTTTATAATGTTATACAATAAGTAATTTATTCATATACAGGTATATAAAGCGGATGTTTTTCGTTGAAACGGCGCATATAGTAAAATAGTTTAGCGTTGCGTTTTTTGCGTTTAAGGTCGGTAAATTCGTCGTGAAGTTCAGGGTCTTTCATAAGCATCTGTTCAAGATTGCTGGCGTTGTATTCGAGAATGTCGCCAGTTTCAAAATTGAGCAAATATTGCTGAGCCTCGGTAGATGTGGTGTAAGCCGGTCCGTACATACCATAACGCCCGTACATGCCGCCGTAAAAGGGGTCGCGAGTGTTGAGATAAGTTTTTGTGCCCAAAAAATGACAAATGCTGCCTACAATGCCCACACGATTGAAATATCCGTTGTAATACACGTAGATAACGCCGCCCGAACAGTAGCCCCAAAGCGAAGATGTTTTTACCGTTACCTCGTTGCCCACCTCATCAAACAGCGTAACTGTGGTTTCCTGAGTAAGATAGTCGAAAAAAGCGAGGTCGTCGGGGTCGATTTGCGATTTGATACGTGCCTTATCTATGGGTTTGTTTTTTTGCATCATTTCTTTGTTGAGATAGAGGCCGTCGGTAAACACAAAATCCTCGTCGTAGACTTGCTTGGTCTGCGAACACACCATCGTGGCAACACTCAACATTATAAGACACAATAGAATATGTTTCATATCAACTGCATATTTTTATTATCCAAATATAAGGATAATTTTTAAACGACGGCAGTTTCACAATAATTTTTTTTAATTTTGTGGCTCAATAAAGCCAAAAATGAACAACAAACTTAAAAAAGGCATACAAATAACGGTGTTTTTCGCCATTGGCGGATTGCTGTTTTGGCTTGCATATCGCGGTCAAGACATTTCCACACTCTTAAACGCATTAGAAGATACACGTTGGTGGTGGATTGTGGCTATTGCAATATTTTATCTAACAGCGCATTACAGTCGTGCAGCACGTTGGCAGTTGCTTTTAGAACCATTTGGCTACAAACCACGCGGCATCAACCTTTTTATGTCGGTTTTGGTAATGTATCTCAGCAACTTAGCCATTCCCCGATCGGGCGAAGTTTTGCGTTGCGGAATAGTTTCCAAATACGAAAAAATACCCTTTGCACGCTGCCTCGGCACGGTGGTAACAGAGCGAATTGCCGACCTAACCATCGTAATGATTGTTTCTGTAATAGTGCTGGCATCGCAATGGGGATTTGTTTCGGAAATGATAGCCGCCAACCCCGACATTACCGACAGAATTGAGCTAATTAAGCATTACGCCATACCTATTACATTGATACTTATAGCATTAACCGCTGCCGGAATTTTTATTATCCGCTTAATAATCAAACGCAACATTTTTGGCATTGGCGACAAAATCAACGGCATTTGGCAACAGTTTCGCGACGGACTCACCACAATTCTCCACCTAAAACACCGCACCTTATTTATAATACACTCGTTGTATATCAATTTTGTGTATTTCTACGCAGTGTATTTGGGATTTAAGGCATTTGGATTTACCGAACACCTAACCCTTGTAACAGGATTAATGGTGTTTGTGCTTGCCACATTTGGCGTAATTGTGCCATCGCCCGGAGGTATGGGAACGTGGCATTTTATTGTAATAGAAACACTTGCAATGTACGGCGTAAAACGCGACCCCGACGGAAGGGCATTTGCATTAGTAATTCACGGATTGCAAGATATATCGTTTATCATACTTGGTGCATTGTCGCTGATGTTGTTGCCGTGGATCAACAAAGATTATGATGTTCCGCAAATGGAAGATGCCGACAAAACGCCGCCAAACGCCTGATTATTATGAAGAAAAAGGTAATACTCGCTTTAAAAATATTAGCGGTAATCGCTTTTTATGTTTTTCTTTATAAAATATCAATTCCGCACATCGAACAACTTAAAGAATTTTATCAAATAAATGGATTTAATAATATTAGGCTCAATATTTTCGCTATTGCAATAATTCTTGTTGTACCCAATTGGCTATTAGAATCGGTAAAATGGTTTTATGCCCTAACTCCAATACAAACCATAACCATAAAAACCGCAATTATAGGCGTTTTAAAAGGTATTCCGCCATCAACATTTACGCCCAACCGCATAGGCGAAACAGTAGGACGCCCCACAGTACTCCTTCCCGAACACCGCATCGAAGGCGGCATTGCCACACTCTACAGCGGCATTAGTCAAATGCCTATAATGCTGATATTAACGGCAGTAACATTGTATTCAAAACCACTATATTGCATTTTGGCGTTGATAGGTGCGGCCATTGTCACGGCAGTGTTTTACAATCCCAAAATATTTGTTCCGCTTTTTACCAAATTCAAGCGCACACAAAAGTTAGCCAACAAATTAGAGTTTTTTACAAGATACACCACCACACAGCAAAACACCTTATTAATAATAAGTGCAGCGCGGTATATGGTTTATTGCACACAAAACTATCTTATACTTAATGCATTAGGCATCAACATCGGCATTATAGACGGATATTTAGCCATATTTTTGATATATGGCATAATAAGTTTTGTGCCTCGTCCTGCGCTTGCCGAATTGGGTGTAAGATGCTCAGTATCCACATTGGTGCTAAGTCAATACTCCCCCACCCCATTATTACCAGCCGCAGCATCGGCATTGTTGTGGATTATTAACATACTGATACCGTGTATCATAGGAACATTTTTATATATAAAAAGAAAAAAACATCAAAAAAACTTTGCACAATAATAAAAAACCTCTACATTTGCGGCGTGAAAACCACCTTGCCCTGGTGGCGGAATTGGTAGACGCGTTGGTCTCAAACACCAATGGAGTAACATCCTTGCCGGTTCGATCCCGGCCCGGGGTACTGGTAGAGACGCCTTATTAAGGCGTCTCTTTTTTTATACCCACCATTCCCACATTATTTTTCAAAAAAAATTTCTTAATCGTATTGTCTTCTAATATTTTTTGTTTATATTTGGCAATTATAAACCTTTTAAAATCAATCGACTATGGACAATTATACTAAACTTTATACCATTCCACGAGGTGGAGCAATTTGTAAATTTGTGTTTGCTTTATTGGGATGCTTGATGATTGCAATGCAAGGATATGGGCAAGATGCTGAAGCGTATGTGGTAGTTTCAGACGATAAAACAACTCTGACATTCTATTGCGATGAGAAAAGAAGTGAATGGGAACAAAACGGAATAAAAACATACGGTATTAATGATAAATCAGAAATTGACCTTAATTATCCCGCTTGGCACACAAACATCAGACTAAATGGAAATGGATATTCGGAACATCAAGACAACGATTTTGAAACTGTAATATTTCATTCTTCGTTCGCTAATGCCAGACCTAACTCATGTGCTTTCTGGTTTCACTGCAGCCCCAAACTCAGGAAAATTGAAGGCATTAATTATTTGAATACCGAAGCAGTAACTAGCATGATAAATATGTTTTCAGGTTGCAAAACACTCGAAAATCTTGACGTTAGTAACTTTGATACTAAGGAAGTTACCGATATGGCACATATGTTTAACGATTGCGAAAAAATTCAAAGCCTTAATGTTAGCAAATTTGACACTCAAAAAGTTACAGATATGCAGCAGATGTTTCATGGTTGTAAATCGTTAGAAAAGCTTGATCTCAGTAATTTCAATACACAAGAAGTTATCTCAATGTATTGGATGTTTGGTGGTTGTAGTGATCTGAAAGAACTTATTTTTGGTAATACGGTTATTACTTCAAAAGTTACCAAGATGGAAAGCATGTTCAGTGGATGTAGTAGTTTACTCAATCTAGACTTAAGTAGTTTTGCAACTCCGTCTTTAACTTATATGACCGAAATGTTCTATGGATGCGAAAACCTGCAAACGATAGATATTAGTAATTTTATCACCTCAAGTGTTACTCGCATGGGATCTATGTTTATGGAGTGTAAAAATTTAACCAAAATCATAACTGGTGACGGTTGGACAACAAAGTATGTTGAATATATGTACCAAATGTTCTGTGGATGCGAAAAATATAATTCTGCCGATTTTGTAAGCAAATTTGAAACACAAAATGTAGTAGATATGAGTGACATGTTTAATAATAATATGGCACTCACAAAATTGGATTTGAGTAATTTTGATACTCAAAAAGTTAAAAATATGCACATTATGTTTGGAGGTTGTGAAAACCTTGATACTATCATAATAGACACTGAGAAATTTAGTACAAAAAACGTTTCAGACATGTCAGGTATGTTCATGCATTGTAAGAAACTGGCATATATTGATTTAAGTAAATTTGATACTGAAAAAGTGGAAAGTATGTATGGTATGTTTTATGGATGTGATGGATTCACAGTTTTGGATTTAAGCAATTTTGACACACATTTTGTTGAAGACATTCGTGGTATGTTTGCATATTGTGATAACCTGACCACTATTATTGTCGGTAGTGATTGGGATAATTCAAAATTTCAAGACGAAAGAAATGACGAATCTCCATTTTATAAAGCAGTAAACCTAATTGGTAATAACGGAATTAGTTATACAGAAGACAAAATAAGTTCCAAATATGCGAGAATAGATAACGGCTACCTCACCACCGATTCATACAAAATATTCTACGACCTCAACGGCGGCGAATGGGATGGTGAACAAGGAGCTAACGAATTTGCACTGTCAGGTCGTACCGAAGATATCATAATTCCATATCCTAAAAAAGCCGGCTTTATCTTCGATGGTTGGACGGGTACTCTTGCTTCTGGCTTATCCGATACTCAACCTATTAAAGATGTTTCTATCACGACTGACCAAAAAGGTAATCGCAGATATACAGCTCATTGGAAGAATGTTGACGAAAACGAAATAGAAATCTCTTATCCTCAAACTGATCAAGAAAGAGAAGTTTATTGTGATCTTCATCAAGACAAAAGTATTACTCTAGAACTAAATCCAAACGAAATAAGAGATGAATACTATTATCAAATCGCAATTGAAGAACTGAATCGTAATATCGAAGGCAATTCATTCTACAACAATTCTGGATATGAAATACCTATTACTTTACCTGCAACATTGACTTCAAACGAATATACAGGCAGTATAAACTTATTTTCGTCGAGTGATGCCAAAGAACCAATATTAAAATACAAATTAACCATAAAACTACTTATGCCACAAAACCTCATCCTCCACCTTTACGAAGATGTCATTTTTGTCAGCAACGGCGATTCGTTATACAATCCCTACAAATGGCAATGGTACAAAAACGGACAACCAATCAATGGTGCTACACGTCAATACATTTACGATAATGAAATGAGCGGCAATACTTATATGTGCAAAATGCAAACCAAGGACGGTCTTGAAGTGTATACTTGCCCTTTTACCGAACCATCGTTAACCAAAAGCCTCAGCCAATCGGTAACTATTGCGCCCAACCCTGCATCAGAGGGAGAGCCGACAAATGTTAAAATCGCAAACTTTGACCCCGAAACAGATTACACCATCACCATATCTAACAGCAACGGCGTTGTGGTGCGCACTATTTATCACGCCAACGAAAACAACACTATCAACCTCAATAGGGGAATCTATTCGGGAGCACTTATTTTCAACGGCAACAAAAAAGGTTTTAAACTGATAGTGAGGTAGATTTTTTGTATTTTTGCGCCGCAAAAAATATTGTTGTAACTAACAAATCAAAAAATGAAAAAATCAACACCGCTAATTTTGATAGCGATTGTAACTTTATGTATTTTAATATCTTGCGGCAACAACGGCACTACAGATGAACCTCATAGCGGAGAGTTTTCGGTAAGCGACTCGCAAAAGGTGGTGTTTGCTATCGAAAACCTCAAAAATGCAAATTCAGAATTGTTCAGTTTCAACCATTACGACAGCATTTCTGAAGGTTGGCGTTTGCTTACAGGAGAAGAGTGGAAATATATTGTATTAAAACGTCAAAACGCCATAAACCTCGTTCTATGGGCTTCTGTGGAGGGTAAAAAGGGTGTTATTTTCTTACCGGACAATTTTAACAACTCATTCAACTTTTCTAACATATCCCAAAAATCAATAAAACCGTGGGACGATCAGATACGTCTCATCGATACAAACACAGACCCAACTGCGCAAAATATTCTCACCGAAAATCAGTGGACAGCATTGGCACAACAGGGTGCAATTTTTCTGCCTCTTAACCTCGACAACGAAGGCGGATATTGGCAAACCGGCGATTCGTATCTAAGTCTCAGCACCACGTTTATATGGCCTGCACGCGGCTGCAACACCTTGGCAATGAAGTTAGGCGTAAGGCTCGCCATGGATGTAAAAAAATAACTCGTCCGACAGAAAGGGGATTTTATCGACCAAATTGAGCCGTTCATCTAAAAAAAAATGAACAATTGTTTTTAATAACTAAGTTTGCACACATAAAATCAAAAGCAATTGTTTAATTTTTAAACTGAACTATAATGAAAGTAAAAATGATTTTGGCTGCCGCAGCAATGGTATTCTGCACAGCCACTGCCAACGCACAAGAGGCTCGTTACGAATTTGAAAAGGCGGTTATCACCACCAAAACCGAAATGATGGGCAATCCCATGATTACCACCTACTACATTGCCGACTATGGCAAAAAAGAGGCTTCGGAATTTAAAATGGATATGTCGGCTATGGGCGGCAATGTTATGAATATGAGAACAGTAATTACCCCCGAAGGCGCAGTAAATTTCGACATCAACTCAAAAGAAGGTCGCAAAACCGAAGGCTCAGTTAACTTTCTCAACCTTACTCCCGAAGTAGTTAAGAAACACAAAATCAAAGAGAAAGGCGAAGAAATCGTTAACGGCTATCCCTGCAAAAAATACGAAGTTAACACCGAACAAATGGGAATGTCGGTATCATCTACCGTTTGGGTTTGGAAAGGCTTTGCCATCAAAACAGTGGTAGACGGCGGAATGTTCCAAATTGAAACCGTTGTAGATAGTTTTGACGAAAACGGAAATATCCCCGAAGGCATTTTTGACGTGCCCGCCGATGTAAAAATCAGATAAGATTATTCGTCATCGTTGTCCAAATCGGGCATAAAACCATCAAGGTCGTCGTACTCATCATCGTTGTCGTAAAAACGGTCGATGTCGCGACGATCTTTTTTTGTGGGACGTCCTGCACCACGGTCTCTTTTGCCAAAGGTGAAACGACCCATCTCTGTCATCATTTTTAGTTTAAAGAGGTCGTCTTGCGAGGTGGTTTCGGTGATATATTCCGGCACTTTGGCAGCACCCACACGTCCGCGCAAAAGGTTGAGCACCTTATATTTACGAAAAACAGGATTAACCTTAACGCTGATTTCGTCGTCGGGACGCACCACGCGAGCGGGTTTTACTGCCGCACCATTAATTAAAATGCGACCCTTGCCGCAAGCATCGGCTGCAAGCGAACGAGTTTTAAACAAGCGAACGTTGAACAAGAATTTGTCGATTCGCATTTCGGAGTTTGGTTCTGCCATGGGTATTTTGATTTAAAAGGGTTATTTTCCGTTAAATGTATTCATTGTACGCTCTATACCATTGGTAATAAAGCTGTAAAGAGCCTCAGTAGTGGTTTTGGTGCGTTCTTGAATACGCGAAAGGTCTTCAAAACTCCATTTTCCAAGTACAAAATCTACTTGTTTGCCTTTTGGAAAATTGTTGCCAATGCCAAAACGAAGACGTGCATAATTCTGAGTACCAAGCAATTCGGTGATATTTTTAAGACCATTGTGTCCAGCCTCGCTACCGTTTGAGCGAAAACGTATTACACCAAACGGAAGTGCAAGGTCGTCAACGCAAACAATGAAGTTTTCCACAGGAATGTTTTCCTCTTTGAGCCAAAAACTTACAGCCTTACCGCTGAGGTTCATATATGTGGACGGCTTGATAATGGTAACTGGATTGCCACGGTATTTAAATTGTGCCACAGACGCATAACGGTCTGATACAAAATCTGTTCCTGCGTCGGCTGCCAAAGCGTCAACGATTTTGAAACCGATATTGTGACGAGTGTCTTTGTATTCTGCCCCGATATTGCCGAGGCCTGCGATTAGGTATTTCATAAAGAATCTACTGTATATAAATAGGGGCGAATAAAAATCCGCCCCTACAATACATATTATCAAATCTTATTATTTCTTTTTCTTCTTACCGTCGTCGGCAGCAGCAGCTTGCTGAGTAGCACGAGTAGCTACGATGCGGCAGAGAAGCATATCCTGCGGGTCGGTGATACGGTAGTTGTCGAATTTGAGGTCGTAAACCTTGATCTGCTGTTCAAGTTCGAGTTCAGCGATGCTGATAACGATTTTCTCGGGAAGATTAGCAGCTTTACCTGTAACTTTGAGTTTGCGAACTGCGGTTTTGAGTTTACCACCAGCTTTAACACCGGGAGCGTGACCTTCGAATACAGCGGGAAGTTTAACAGTAATTTCCTGCTCGTCGTTGAAGATGTAGAAGTCGATGTGCATTACCTCGTCGGTAACGGGGTGGAACTGCATATCTTTGATAATTGTGTTGAAAACTTCACCATCGAGGTCGATTTTTACGATGAAAACGTCGGGAGTAAAGATAGCTCCGTTGATTTCTTTCTGTTTAACGGTGAAATCGAAGTGCTTGCCGCAGCAGTAAGCTACACAGGGAACGAGACCCTCTTTGCGCAAGTCTTTTGCATACTTGGTACCAATGTTTTCTCTCTTAGTACCTTTAATTTCAAATACTTTCATTTAATTAAATTGTGTTACTCAAAATTGAGTGTTAATAAAAAATGTTTACTCAATTTCCCATCGCACGGGCGGCACACCGCCCCATTGGAAAATTCGGCGCAAAATTAGAGTTATTTTTCGATTTATCAAAATAATATGAAAAAAAATAAAACAAAAAAAAGGCCGCCGAAATAATATTTTCCGGCAGCCCAATTTTATACAACTATCATCCTATTTGTAATAAGAAGTATCGCTAATAGACTGACAAGTGAATACCTTTTTGATAACGTCGGCAAAGAGATTTGCCACGGTGAGCACCTTGATTTTTGGGTGCGGTTTTTTCAAAGGTATAGTGTCGGTAACGTAGAGTTCGGTGAGTTTCGATTCGGTGATTCTATCGTAAGCGGGACCCGAAAGCACAGGGTGAGTGATAAATGCTCTCACGCTCAATGCGCCCTGACCCATCATCAAGTCGGCTGCCTTTGAAAGTGTACCAGCGGTGTCGATAATATCGTCGATAATGATAACGTTTTTGCCTTTTACATCACCGATAACGGTCATTTCGCTCACTTCGTTGGCTTTCTCGCGGTATTTGTGGCAGATAACCATTGGCACTTGGAGAAATTTGCTATAAGTGTTGGCGCGTTTGCTACCGCCTATATCGGGCGAAGCCACCACAAGATTTTCTAATTTCAACGAATTGATAAAAGGAACAAAGATAGTGGAAGAGTAGAGATGATCTACCGGCACATCAAAGAAACCTTGAATCTGGTCGGCATGCAAATCCATAGTAATAATGCGGTCAACACCCGCCTTTGTGAGCAGGTTGGCAATCAGTTTGGCGCCGATGGCCACACGTGGTTTGTCTTTGCGATCCTGACGGGCAAAGCCGAAGTAAGGAATTACGGCTGCAATCTTGTAAGCAGATGCCCTGCGTGCGGCGTCGATCATAAGGAGCAATTCAAACAGATTGTCGGCTGGCGTAAATGTCGACTGAACGATAAATACGTATGAGCCACGTACAGTTTCGTTTAAACTGGGCTGATACTCGCCGTCGCTGTAATGGTTCATTGTTACATTTCCGAGAGTGGTGCCGTAGGCTTTGGCTATCTGCTCTGAAAGGTAGAGCGATGTGGTTCCCGAAAAAATTTTGATGTTAGAACTTGATGCCATTTTATTTGATTTTTATATCTATAACCAATAGATTGAATGTCAATTAGTTTTTTATCGCTATTTAACTACAAAGTTTGCCATTTTGCCCGGAACAATAATCACCTTAACGATGGTTTTGCCTTCGATTGTCTTTTTAAAACGGTCGTTGTCGCGAACAAGTTTTTCAATTTCGTCCTTGTCGGCAGAGGCAGGCAGGTCGAGTGTAAACTTGGTTTTGCCGTTGAATGCTATCGGGTAGCACTTGGTAGAGTCTACAGTGTATTTTTCGTCAACCTGAGGGAATGTAGCATAGGTAATCGACTGATTGTGACCCAATTGTTTCCAAAGTTCCTCAGCAATGTGCGGTGCAAACGGTGCAAGGGCTATTACCAATGGTTCAAGTATTGCGCGTTTGTTGCATTTGAGCGATGTGAGTTCGTTTACGCATACCATAAACTGACTTACGCTGGTATTGTATGAGAATATCTCAATGTCGCTTTCTACCTTTTTGAGGGTTTTGTGAAGTGCTTTGAGTTCTGCTTCCACAGGCTGAGCGTCAGATACTTCAAAATCACCATTAGCATTAAAGAACAATCTCCAGAATTTATTCAAGAAACGATAAACGCCTTCGATGCCGCCGGTGTCCCAAGGTTTCGACTGCTGAATAGGTCCGAGGAACATTTCGTAAAGTCGCAATGTATCAGCGCCATAACGGTCTACAATGTCGTCGGGATTTACCACGTTGAACATCGATTTGCTCATTTTTTCTATGGCAGTGCCACAGATATATTTGCCGTCTTCGAGTACAAACTGAGCGTCGGCAAATTCGGGACGCCATTGTTTAAACGCCTCTGTATCAAGGATGTCGTTCTTTACAATGTTTACGTCTACGTGAATTTCTTGAGTGTCGAAATCGTTTTTCAATCCGTAAGAAACATATTGGTTTGTACCTTTGATGCGGTATACAAACTTGCTCTGTCCCTGAATCATACCTTGGTTAACGAGTTTTTTGAAAGGCTCGTCTTTGCAAACCACGCCAAGGTCAAAGAGGAATTTGTTCCAGAAACGTGAATATATAAGGTGTCCCACGGCGTGCTCGGTGCCTCCGATGTAGAGGTCAACATCTTGCCAATACTCGTTAGCCTCTTTCGACACAAGAGCATTGTTGTTGTCGGGATCCATATACCTTAAATAATATGCCGATGAACCTGCGAAACCGGGCATTGTGCTTGTTTCGTAAGAATATCCTTCGGGAGTTTTCCAATCGGTGGCACGGCTCAAAGGAGGTTCGCCATCTTCGGTGGGCAAGAACGAATCCACTTCGGGCAATTCCAACGGAAGTTTTGTAATATCAAGCGGTTGCACACGTCCGTCTTTGTAATATACGGGGAAAGGTTCGCCCCAATAACGCTGACGGCTGAAAATTGCATCACGCAAACGGTAGTTGATTTTGCGGTTACCGATGCCGAGTTTTTCTACCTCATTGATAGCGGCTTGTTTAGCGTCAAGAACCGACATTCCGTTAAACATTCCCGAGTTCATCATTATGCCTTCCTTAGCGTCGTAAGATTCTTCGCTCACGTCGGCACCCTCAATCAAAGGAATTATCGGGAGGTTGAATTTTTTAGCAAAAGCATAGTCGCGACTATCGTGAGCAGGCACAGCCATAATTGCACCTGTACCGTATCCCACTAATACATAATCGCTTATCCAAATAGGAATTTGCGAACCTGTGAAAGGATTAATTGCATACGCACCTGTAAACTGTCCTGTTACAGAGTGAGTATCCGACATACGTTCGCGTTCGGTGCGTTTGCCGGCATCGTCGCGATATTGCTGAACGGCTTCGCGGTATTCTGCTGTAGTTATTTGGTCAACGTACTCACTTTCAGGCGCAAGCACCATAAAGGTAACGCCATATACAGTGTCGGGACGTGTGGTAAAAATCTTCATCTTAACATCGCTGTCGGCAATGTCGAAAAACATTTCGCAACCTTCGCTACGGCCAATCCAGTTGCGCTGCATTTCTTTAAGCGAATCGGTCCAATCTATGCGGTCGAGACCCTCAAGCAAACGTTCAGCGTAAGCCGAAACTCTCAAAAGCCATTGAACCATAGGTTTTTGCACTACGGGATAACCACCGCGTACCGAAAGACCCTCTTTCACCTCATCGTTGGCAAGCACTGTTCCAAGTTTAGGACACCAGTTTACCATAGTTTTGGCACGGTAGGCAAGGCGGTAAGCATCAATTACTTCTGCTTTTTCGCCATCGCTCAATCCATTCCACACTTCGGCGGGGAAAATCGGCACTTCGCTGTGTGCTGCATTTACATTCTTATTACCGTTGCGTTCAAATTCGGCGGTAAGAGTGGCAATAGGCTCGGCTTTCTGAGTATCGTTGTTGTACCAATGACCATACATCTGAAGGAAAGCCCATTGAGTCCATTTGTAATATTGAGGATCGCACGTGCGGAGTTCGCGGCTCCAATCGTAAGAGAAGCCGATTTTTTTCAACTGCGAACGGTAGCGATTGATATTGTTTTCGGTTGTAACTGCCGGATGCTGACCGGTTTGTATAGCGTATTGTTCGGCGGGAAGTCCGAAAGCATCGTATCCCATAGGATGAAGAACGTTGAATCCTTTGAGCCTTTTGTAACGGCTGTAAATATCTGATGCAATGTATCCTAATGGATGTCCCACATGAAGTCCCGCTCCCGAAGGATAGGGAAACATATCCAAAACATAATATTTAGGGCGGTCAGACTTGTTTGAAACTATGAACGTGCCGTTCTCGTCCCAATACTCCTGCCAATAAGCCTCTATTTCACGGTGATTGTATTCCATGTCGTTTAAATCTGTTACAACTTTATGCTTTTTATATTTGCGGCAAAGTTAAATCTTTTTTTTAAATAGCATAACAAAATAACAGTATATATTTTTATTAAGATTTTTTTAAGGAAGAGAGAACTCTCTGATTAATCACTTTAGCCGGATTGCCTGCCACCACTGTGTAGGGTTCTACATTGCTTGTAACCACGCTTGAGGCACCCACAACAGCCCCCTCCCCTATTGTTACGCCGGGCAAAATTGTTGCTCCGCCGCCTATCCACACATTGTTGCCAACTGAGATGGTTTTGGCTGTATCGGGCAAAGAGAGCGAGTGATAATCGTGTCCCGCAGAAAAAAAAGTGACGTAAGGACCAATCACCACATTGTTGCCGAGAATAATTTCAGCATCAGCCACATGATACGAACCAAAAAAACGGCAACATCTATTCACATACACGCCATTGCCAAAACTGATTTTGCCCATATTGCGAAGATAAGAGCCGTAATCCACAAAAAAATGCCGTCCTGTTTTTTTGAGTAATATCTTAAAAATCACATACCTAACAAACGGAGGCATCAGATCCATTATCTTCCAACCTATACCGCTGATATATGAATAATAAGCAAACCAATTCATAACAAGAAGTTAAAATTAAAGCGGAATACCTTTCTTTTTGCGATAAACAATAATGGCTGCCACCGATACCCAAAGCAGTATGGCAAACACCACTTTAAGCGAGTTGAAACGTTTTGAAGTCTGATTCTGATATCTCAACTCTACAGTATGATTGCCGGCAGGAATTTCCACACCCGACAAACCAAAATCACACATTTTCAACTCTTTATCTGTGCCATCGAGTTTAAAAGTCCAGTTTTGGTCGTAAGGAATGGTGAGAACGAGAAATTTATCTTTAGAAACATTCAAGTTTCCCTTTATATTATCCTGTTTAAAATCCGTGATGTCAAGCGATTCGCTATTGGCATAATTATACAAAGAATCGAACCGTGGAGTAGTAAATTGTTCCACCGGAGTAATCACATTTCTATCGTTGATATCTAGCCGTGAGAATCGGGTAGTGTCGATACCGCTGCCATCTTCACACACAAACGATGCTAAGAGAGCCTCGTTAGCCATAAAATTATTGATAGATGTATGGTAGATGTTTTGGGCAAGCATCATCCACGCAATTCCGGGCGCTGCATCGCGAATTGCCATATAAAGGCTGTCGGCATCAGAAAACTGTCGTCCAATCAGTTTGCGAAGATTTTCTACTATATCATACTTGGCAGATGGCATCACACCCATATAATCAAGAGTGGCGGAGGCATTATCCACTGTGCCGTTGTCGATTTTGAAGTATATAAGTTTCTTAAAATCATCGGGTTTTACATAGCGGTCAACAGTAAATCCAAGCGGCAAGCATTTATCTATTTTAATAACGTGAATGCCGTTGACAGTGTCGTAGGGTTGACAAATAGGCATACGCGCCATCATGGTGTCGGTTTTGGTAAGATAATATTTTACACCGGCAAACGAAAGGCTCAACGGGTCGCGACCTATGCCCGAAATCCAACGTGTCTCCGATTCAATATGTGGTGCTATGTGTCCGGTGTTGCTGAGGAATTTCACATAATTGGGCTGGTTAAACGATGAGTAATTCTTGGTGCCAAAATATCCGAGAGCACTTGCCTCGTTGAGATTTGAGTGTATCTGTCGCGAAGACTTGTAATCTTTTTCCATACGGAAGAACTTCGCAGTTTCGGTTTGTTTCAACTTTGCCACAATCTTTTCTGTGCCGTCGTAAATGCCGTTTCTGTTAAGGTCAAACTCCATTTTCGACACTGCATCACGACCGTCGAAACTTGAATATGTGATAAACGAAACCTCTATTACAATGAGTATAACTTGCACAATTTTAAACATTTGCCTATTAGCACCATTTACGCTCCACATCAACACTCCGGCGTGAATCACCAAAAATACAATCACAAAGTAGACCACGTTCATTTTTAACGACGGACTATTTACCATCAATTCGCTATTGGCAGCACCATAAAGCGCTATTACACAAACCACAAGCGAACCCGCAAGCACCGGCACACTTATACGTTTGAGGTTTTCGATAAGCGAAAGCGACTGAGCCGCCACAAATATCAGAGCAAAAGTGATAAAGAAGTCGATACCATAGCGGTAATAGTCGCCGGCGTAGAGCACAATGGCACGACGCAACGGCGGGAAAATAATCACTGCCACCCAAAACGCTAAGAAACAACCGTATGCAATTTGTTTTCTACGGTTGAGAAACTGAAAAATCTGCGGCAAGAGTAGCAATGTTAGCAATCCGCAGTAAAAAGCAGGTGCTTCCAAGAAGTTGTTCCATTCGCCCATAGCAAAATCGCATCCGGGAATATCGTTGGCAAACAACCTGAGTATGGTGGTAATACCCATTGTCTTTTCAAGTAAAAGGTTCGACGGAGCCGAAGTGCCAAATCCTACGCCGCCTGCCATACGGGGAGTGTTGAAACTCATAATGAGGTTGTTGATTAAATCGGGCAGCACAATAGCCATTCCCAACAATCCGAGCACAAACACCCACAGACATGTACGGAGTATGGTTTTAAAGTTTGCTTTCATCACTACAAACCTCATTACCATATAGATAAACAAGAAAAATGAAGCCAAATACAAGAAAAACGGCGAACCGGCAAGTATCATCACTGCAAAGGGGAAGAAATAAGGTCGTTTCTTAACAAGAAGTTGCTCAAAAGCAAACAGATAGAAAGCCAACTGGAAACCAAAACCTTCGATTCGCCAAATTGAAAGCACCACAATGCTGCCCGAAAAGGCCACCAAAAGTGCTCCCACAGTGGATGAGTATTTGCTTACATTTAAAGTTCTGAGCCATAGGAAAGTAAACAAAGCCGTTCCCACAAACGATATCAGAAACTGGAAATAGAAATCCTCTACCGAACGCGCACCTGCATCCATCGGTACAAAAATGTTAACAATGCGCCTTATCCATCCTTGAACCACAGAAATAGGTTCCACATTGATACTTCCGCTGCCAAAAGCATCGCCCATTCCGGCTGTAAACGAATATGACGCTACATATCCCTCCGTAGCCAAACGCTCACTCTGCATGGCACTTACCATTTGAGAGCAACACGAATCATCTGCCAATCCGGTAAAATAAAAGAGGTATTCGCCGGAGAAAAATCCGTACATTGAGAGTACGCCTGCCAAAATCACTAAAAAAACAACCGCTATAATGGGGTGCTTTACTATAATATTTTTTATCTTTGCTATCACAATTGTGCTTGGTTTGAGTTATACTATTTGAGCACGTAAAATTATAAATTATTTTTAGAATACAAAAATGGAACAAATTCCTTACAACAAGCCGTTTCTTTGCGGCAACGAGATAAAATATATACGCGACGCTGTTAAGAGCGGCAAAATTTCAGGCAACGGTGCTTTCACGCAAAAGTGCCAACGATATTTTGAAGATAAATACGGCTTTGGCAAATGCTTGATGACATCAAGTTGCACCGACGCTCTCGAAATGGCAGCGATTCTCTCCGGTGTAGGGGCTGGCGACGAAGTGATAATTCCCTCATACACATTTGTTTCCACGGCGTTGGCATTTGCCCGTCAAAATGCAACTATTGTTTTTGCCGACAGTCGCGCCGACAATCCTAATATCGACGAAACTCAGATTGAAAGTCTTATAACACCACGCACAAAGGTAATTGTGGCTGTGCATTACGCCGGATTTTGTTGCGATATGGACAAAATTTGCGCTATTGCCCGCAAGCACAACCTTATTTTAATAGAAGACGCCGCGCAAGCCTTTGATTCATACTACAAAGAGCGTCCGGCTGGCAGTTTTGGCGCAATGGCAACATTCTCGTTTCACGAAACCAAAAACATAATTTCGGGTGAAGGCGGAATGTTGGCAATCAACGACCCGAAACTCTATTCACGTGCAGAAATTATTTGGGAAAAAGGAACCAATAGAGCCGATTTTTCACGCGGCAAAGTAAGTAAGTATCAATGGGTTGACATAGGCAGTTCGTTCCTTCCGTCGGAATTGATTTCAGCCTTTTTATATGCTCAAATCGAAAAATCGGGACAGATTCAGTTGAAACGTATAAAACTGTGGAATCTCTACTATAAACTACTTAAACCATTGGAAGACAAGGGCTACATCTCGCTTCCGCAACATTCTGCCGACACTCCCGGCAACGGACACATATTTTATATTGTCTGCAAAAATCTCAAACAGCGCAAAAAAATTGCCGACTATCTTGGCGAAAAGTCGATTCTGGCAGTTTCGCATTACTTAGGATTGCACAAAAGTCCCTATTTTAAAGAGTATTACACAGGCAAGCCGCTCAAAAATTGCGACCGTTACGAAGATTGTCTTCTCCGTTTGCCTCTCTTCTACGAACTCAGGTTGGAGGACGTTAAGTATATATGCAAAACATTAGAGGATATTCTCGATTATCTTAATGTAAAGTAAATCAGAGTTTTGATAGCAATTCCTCTGCCTTTTTGTGTACCAACATCTCAGGTTCGGTGTTGTTTATCAACGTTTTAAGGGTGGATTTGGCGGCGGGTTTGTCGTTGTTTTTCAAATGAGCAATGGCAAGATACCAACCAATCTGCGGCATATAGGTGGTGTATTGATTGAAATTAGGCTGCAACGATTGCTCAAAACAGTCGGAAAGATGGGTGATGGTGTTTTTTAAGTCTTTATCGTTCAGTACATTGGTAAATAATGTATTAATTTCGGTAACGTCGTCGTTTCCGCCACGAAAAATCTCTGAAATAGGAAATGTGTTTTGATATTCATCGGCAAGTTGCTGAGTTTCAGAATTTCTATTATAAAGCACCAACAGAAGAACCAGACCAACAAAAATAGCGGCACGAGCGCACCAAACAATAATATTTCGGACTTTGGTTTGTTTTTCAGTCTTGCTACGATCTGCATCTTTTATCGATGTGGCGAGGGTAACATCACGGTTGTTGCCTTCAACTTCTAAACCTGAAATCAGATGGGCAACAGACACGGCATGGGCTTTAAGTTCAGGATTTGTTTTAAGTTTTTCTATGAAAACCGACTCCTCCTCAGGAGAAAGTGCACCACGAAGAAATTTCATAAGTTTTTCGTGGTCGTTGGGATTGATATTTGATTCATTGTCAAGTTGTTCGTTCATAATTAATTGTTTAAAAGAGTTTGTAATACTGAATTAAACCTTTTGCGAAAACGTTCGCAGCAACGCAGTTTTGTAACCTTTATATTAGATTCGGTTTTGTCGTACATAGCGGCAAGAGCCTTAACCGAAAGATTATCGCGAAAATAACCCCAGAGCACTTTGTCGCATGGGTCGGGAAGGTCTTTTACTATTTGCGAAACGGCTGTGATTTTTTGGTCTTCTAATTCGGGATTGTCGTCGAGGGCAAGTATTGTGTCGATTTTTTCTGACAAAAATGGCGGCAAAATACATCCATCGTACATCGGAACGGTTTTGCTATTTCGCCGAAGATGTTCCAACGATTTGTTTTTGCAAATTCCTACAAAATATGTATAAAGCGATGATTTAATGCCGTTGAGTGCACCCGTACGTATTTTTTCATAGAAAATCACCAACGAATCTTGAAATATATCTTCACAATCGCTTTCACTAATGCCAAAGGTTTTTATAAGCAATTTTACCGTGCGATCTTTGCATTCTAAAAAAGATTTGATTACTAATTCGTTGTTGGTTGTTTCCATATCAAAAACTTTTTTCGTAAACCATATTTTGATTTTGCAAACGCGGGTCGGCTTGCATAAGTGATTTTATTTCAAGTACCCAATCAATATTCTTGGTAATTGGTTTATTGTTAAGCACTTTGCACATATAGTATGATAGCGAACCATAATATTTACCGTCAACATTAATTTCATAATTGTTTTGATAAGCGCGACAAGCCTCCAAAATCAAAATGTCGCCATAATCGTGACGACTCTCAATCTTGAAACAACCATTGTTATTAATCTTTGGGGCAAAAGTGCGACCGTTTTCGCTAAAACCGATGCTTACACCTCTAATTATCTGATTGTCATCGTCGTCCTCATCGCGCGAAGCATTTCCCGAATGACAGGCATCTATCACCACACAAAGAAAACCGTCGGGACCGATTTTTTGGCGTATTCGGTTGAAATATTGATTAAGTTCATCGTCGAGAATGTGGTTTTCGCCTTGGTATACGCCTGATTGATAGGATATTCGTGCATCAGTAGCCACAAGAGCCTCGTCCCAATGGTCGTCTTCGTCGAAAGGTTCTTTATCCTCTACCGGTTGCCCATGACACGAAAAATGAATAAAGACATAATCGTTTGGTTTTGAATTGGTTGCAATATATTCTAAATTATCTCGAATCATTTGGGCTTTTCCAACTCCCTCACCAATTGAGAAACATTTATATCCCTGAATTATAAGCATTTTTCTAACAATCTCCTCATCATTATTACCGTGAATATCAGCAAACCCCGACTCATCAGGATAATCCGAAATACCACAAATCAACGCCTTCTTCCCCTGCGCCTGTATATTTATCACAGCGAAGATAAGTAAAAGGGTTGATATGTAGCGGTTTATGGGCATAATCTTTGCGTTTTTATTCAAAGGCAAAGGTAAGAAATATTTTAATCCAACAACACCCACGCAGCCCAATAATATGGGTCGGGGAAATCTTTTTTTACTTCGTTGCGGGCAAAGTTCAACGCCTTGTGACGGTCGCCGGTTTGCATCAATGACTTATAAAAATGCTGCATAAAGAGCGA
The DNA here is from genome assembly GCA_017962175.1 of Bacteroidales bacterium. GTDB lineage: Bacteria > Bacteroidota > Bacteroidia > Bacteroidales > UBA3824 > UBA3824. Next base: position 33,762 of record JAGCVU010000194.1, read on the forward strand.
TGTGGCAGCATCATTCACTTTCCATAGCGACATAAGAATCGCCCCCGCACCTGCCTGTTTGAATGCACGTTGAAGTCCAAAAACTCCGTCAACAGGGAAGATGCGTCCTCGGGCGGTTTCGCACGCAGAGAGAACTGCAAGGCGGGTGTTTGAGAGGTCTAACTGTGATATTTCGTAGGCGGTGAGAATGCCGTCCTCAGCGTTGGGAAGGTCGAAATTGCCTTTCCAAATGTTGTTTGCGCCCGACAATGCAAGTCCCGAAAGTACCATAGCGGATTCTTTTTGCGAATACGAGTTGACGTTTTGGGCAAAAGGCTTGTCGGCGGCCTTCTCATCGGTTTCAAAACAGAATCCGTGCGTGGCAAGATGCAGAATCTCAGGCGATTTGCCGGAGAGGTTTTTGAAAGACTCCTCGGTGGCGGAGGTGCGGTCGAAGATAGTGGCTTCGATGTGGTTTGTGCTTAAAATTTCTTTAATCTTTTGAATTTCAATCTTAGTTGACGGAAGATTTGAAAAATCAGATTCCCGATTTGAGGATTGTTTACCTGCGTTCTGACGGTCTGTAACGGCGGTTTCGTAGTCGATATCGCCAAAGAGCGCTGCTGATTTGGCTACGGTGATATTGCGCGATTTTATCTGCGAAATTTGGGTTACCGACGACACACGAACCATATTGAATTTGTTGCAAAGATATTTTCCGTCGGAGTCGGCGAGAAAGTTGAAACTGACGTTGGCGAGTATGCCGTAAGGCGAAAAATATACGGTGCGGGCGGTTCTAAGAAAACTTTCCAACGGTTTGAAAATCAAATCGTAAAGTTGCCGAGATTTTTCGGGCGAATAGAGATGCGAATAAAACATCATTGCGTCGGTTGATGGCGTGAGGATTTTTGCTACGGCATCTACTTCGCCAAGTTTTATGAGTTTTGGCATAGAAAAATTTTTGCCAAAAACGTATGCTCCAAAATAGTCGTGATGGTTGGGATATTGCTCATAATCAGGAATCAAGCAAAACTCAATCACAAATTCGTTTTCAGAGAGCGGACGTTGTATCTCACTATAAGTTTTCACTTGGTTCCAAAGTTTAACAGACAGCCGCTGAGTTTGGGTTAACACGCTGTCGAACAGGAGTTCATATTCCAAATAATCACGTTTTTTGGTTTCTAAATCAGAGTGCGAAAACACAAAATTATGCTTCAACTTTTTGCATTTTTCATAAGTGTTTATCAAATCTTTTTGGTCGGATTTGTATATAAAATCGTTGAGTATTATATTGCTATTCAACGACAACGATTTGAAAAACACAGTTGAGGCAAATGCGTCGGTAATGATGGGCGCCATTTGCGACTTTAACGCCGCATAATTGTAAAACTCAACATCTTTTACCGACGCAACCCAAGCGTTGTAATGGTTTTCTTCGGTAGATTTGATTAATATCCTCGACTTGTTTTCCACCATCTCTCGGCTAAACAGAGTGTAATACTTTTTTATCTTTTCTACATTATTGGCAAAGAGCGCACAGTTGAGCACATTATAAAAATATTCCTCGTTGTAATAATCGTTGAACATTTTTATCTTATCGTACAGAGCCAACGCCTCAGTCCATTGGTGATTCTGCATTTTGATTGTCGCCAAAGAGTTTATAGCCTTATTAAACAGTGTATTAGGCTGAGGTTCTTGGGATTTGAGATTATCAACAATATGCTGCCAATAATCCACAGCCTTGTCGGTTTCGCCCAACAGATAGTGTGCTTCGGCAATGCTGTTGATTAGAGCAAATGTCAAATAATCAGTACCTTTCATAAGGTCAGTTTCGTAATAATCTTTATATTTAGTTATAACATTATTGATAAGCGGACGGAGTTTTGCAGTGTTCTTGGTGGTGCAGCAATGCTTGATTTTTGCCATTTCGAGCCCAAGACGCAGATTACAGTTGCAGGGTGCAATGTCAAAGAGTTTTTCGGAATTTTGTATGCATTTGCCCGCCTTATCGTACTGACAGGTCATTGTGTAGATGTCTGCCAAATTCAACGCCGCAAAACGCAGTGGCGACGAGTGGCTGCTGTCGGTTTTTGCCGCAAGAGTCTGATACGCCTTCTCCATTATCCTCAGCGACATTTCAGGATTTTTGTAGTAATGCGTATAGATATTGCACAGTATATCAATGGCTTCGTAATATTCGTCGGCCTTAAAATCACCGCCATTCTCAGCCACGTCTTTTATATGCAGCAGCGTCGGCAAAATGGTTTCGTACATACGCAGCCTGAACCCTTCTTTGCAGTAATGCATTGAGTAATAGGTTTGTGCGTTGCTACTCAGGCAGACACTTATAAATACTATTATAGCAACTAAATTCTTCATAACCGATGTTTTTGTAAATGTAACGATTTTTTTGCGAAAATATATATCTATTCAACGAGTATTCCGTCTTTGTATTTGTTGATTTTTAGTACTTTGCCCGTTGACGAATCAATATATTTCACTTCCTGAACGTATGAATTTTTGATTGTCATTTCAAAAGTGTCGGGGTCGTCGTCCTCTTCCTTTTCAAAAGACTGTATATGCTTGCCTGTAAACGGTTTACCATCGAGTGTGTAAAATCTGTCGGGCACATTTTTGTCGTGGTCCACTATTCCGTACATATTTTCGTCGTAATAAAAATGATTCCAAATACCTGATTGAGAACCATTTGTATAGTATCCTTTGGTGGTAATGCGTCCCTCGTTGTCGCGCCATTCAAAAGTTCCGTGTGGGTTGTCGTTTTTGAAACTTCCCACAATTATCAAATCCCTAAGGCTGTCTTTTTCTTTAACAAAATCTTTAAACGAGTGAACTTTTCTGATTTCATAACTACCTTCGAGAAGATCGTTGTTGTAGGTGCAAAAGATTATTGAATCTCCTTGAATTTCACGACTTTCGCCGTGCTTGAAACCGTGTTTATAATTGCTGAAATCGGAGGTTTGCCATTTGCCGTCCACTTCAATTTCGGAGTGGGCATAGCCATCAATTTGACCATTTTCATCGAGATTGCCAAAGTATTTTACATACAACTTACCATTATTATCATAATGATTTACAGTATATTTGCCACAACGAATACCGTTTTTGATATTGAAAAATATTTCTGCGCCGTCAGATTGTGTAACAGTTAACGGACCTGAAAACGGTTTGTGGTCGAGGGTGTAGTATTTTGGAGAGGAATCATCGTCGTAATCTTCTATGTAATAGCATTTTTGCGAATACAGATAGTATGTCCATTTGCCTGATTTGTCGCCGTTTGTGTAATTGCCATCTTTAACTATTCGCTCTTGACGGTCGAATTCCTGATGTTTGCCGTTTCGGAGTTTGATGGTTCGTTCGGCTCCCAATTCCATCATCATCAAAAAATTGCTCAACTGAAATGGATATTCCCAAACGTTTGGGTCAAGAAAGAAAACCAAATCATCAGAAACCTTACTTAGCGGCGAATCATCTTCATCGATGTAATAAAATGTGTGATTGGCTGTAAAGACATTCTCATAGCGGTTGATGAGCGTATATTCTGAACGTTTAGAACCATCAGTCAGATAATAAACCTCATTTTGCAAAATGCCGTTTTTGAAAAAATCTTCAACGTTAACCATATTCTTTTGCCAATACCTAACTTGCTTGCCGTCCAACACTCCGTTTTTATAATTCAAAAACTGCTTGACGCAACCTGTGGAGTCATATGATGTGTGTTTGCCATCGATTTTTCCGTTTTTCTTGTACCAAAGTTCGCTGAGTTGACCATTTTCGTAATAGTTTTTCTGTTCGCCTTCCTCAGTAAACTCGGGCAGACCGTTGTTGATTTCCACACGCGAATAGTACCCCTCGCCTTGCAAAATGCCGTTGATGTAAAAATCTTTGTACGGTTTCAGCCCTGTGGATTTGTCGTTGGCGTTGTAAAGGCGATAATATGACGCCTTCGACGCATCGGAGATAACGTTCCAATCCTCATCGAAATAAACCTTGTCTTTCAGTTGCTGCGCGGTGCAGATATTTGCTAATGCTGCGATTATAACCGCTATTAAAATGTGCTTTTTCATAGTGCCTAAAATTTAATGGTGATACAATTTGTTTTCTTTTGTACTCATTAGTGTCGAGGAAGGAGGAAAGGTTACACTTGTTTCAAAAAAAAAATTTCTACTAAGATACGGAATGAAGAAGTACAGATGATAAAAATTGTGTATCAAGATTTTAGACAGTTTGTATCAGATTTTTGGACACATTATTATCTCCTTCCGCTGCTCAGGAATGGATGTTGTTAGACAAAGAAAGCGCAAACCGCATATACCTTATATCCACGAATGGAGATTGTGAGATGACCTTAGTGTAATGATACAATGATGACTGTTTACGCCTATACGATAGGCGAAACCGTTATGCTATCTCCTACACTAATAAGAAGTTTCTCACATTTCCATTGGTAAGAAAAGCATAACGCTCTCGTAAAATATCTTATGTCGGAGGCCGGGTATGAAGAGCCGACAGTCCATTGCAAATACTCAGATTTAAATTATATAATGATAGGATTTTGAGAAAAAAAGCATCAATTGTCTTGAAATATTTATTATATTTGCAACATAATAACAAAACGGCAGCAATTATGATAGCACAGGCAAGTTTAGACGCTCAGATATTCAGGTATATGGCTAAAATAGCCGACAATACCGACCTGAAAACGCAGTTGGTTAAATTTCTCAAACAACTCACCGCCAAGAAACCCGACCCTACCGAGATGACCAAGGAGGAGTTTTTTGAGAAATTGGAACGCTCGCGCCAACAGATAAAACGCGGTGAGGGCATTGTTATTAATAACGAACAAGAACTAGAACAGTTCTTCAACACGTTATAGGTATGTATAGACTAATTGTTTCACCCAATGCCAAGAAAGACTTGGAAAAACTCAAAAGAGACGAGCCAAAAGCGGCGAAGAAGGCATTAGAATTGCTCAAAGAAATTATACAAACACCTTATTCAGGTATAGGTAAGCCACATCCTCTTGTGGGTGATAAAACCGGCAAATGGAGCCGCAGGATTACTCAAAAACATCGCCTCGTATACGAGATTATCAACAACGAGGTCGTTGTGCTTGTGATTTCGGCTTACGGGCATTATGATGATAAGTAGCACGGTATATATTTTGGGCAAGGCAGTATTAAGGAAAATCGCGGATTGGGGTGGTATTATTTATATAAGGTGTGAAAATATTTTCGATAACCATTTTTGCCAAAACCACACTAAAAACACCAACTTTGGCAGATTTGAAGGGGGGTAAATCTGCCATAGTCGCCTTTTCCCACATTCCACACTTTACTCCTTCCGTGTAAAATACCCCGGCTTGTCGGCTCCACCGTCGATGCGGAGGTAGGTTTTGTCGGAAACGTTGTTCTCGTTCCATTTGGTGCCTTTGCCTCCGACAAGGTTATGGCAGCCTTCAAAGATATCATTATTCTCATCTACGGGGATGTTATTCCAATTGTCAGACACATATATTGTTTCCAAAGAATTACAGTTTGAAAACATATAATCAATGTGGTTGGGTGATTCGTCAACTGTAAAAGAACTCAAATCGATGGTTTTAAGACTTTGGCATCCATAAAACAGTCCCGCCATATTTTGACAAAATGGGTACACACCTTTGCGATTTTTAATAGGTACAAACAATTGAAGATTAGTAAGTTTTGTACAACCAAAAAACATTTTTACTATGGAGCAATTACAAATTTTGAAATTGCTCAAATCTAAAACAGTCAGGTTGGAGCACCCTTCAAACAAGCCTGAAAGGTTTCGTAGTGGCGTATAATCTTCGTATGACGAAAAATCAAAGTTACCGAATTTGATATCGGTGAGATTTTTACACCCTTTGCACAAATATGCGATGCTTAGGGTTTTTGATGTATTGAAACTGCTTAAATCCAATGATTTAATACTTTCACAGCCTGTAAACATATATCCCATTCGGGTAACGTTTCTTGTGTCAAAACTTAATAAATCAACACCTTGCAAACTTTTGCATTCGTAAAACATTTCGTTCATTTCTGTTACTTTTGCGGTATTAAACCCTGTTAAATCAACGTGTTGCAGTTGGAAACAATTTGCAAACATTCCCGCCATACTTGCAACATCTTCTGTGTTGAGATTTTCTTTCATTCCTTCTATTTTGGTTAGGTTGAAACAGCCTGCAAACCATTGAAGACAGGTAATGGGTTTAAATTTGGCAAATGATTTATCAAATACCACTTTTGTGATAAGCGGTGCGTTTTCTAACCAATCGGGAGGTGTCGCCACATTCATTGGATATGATTTAATAGGTGCTTTGCCATAGCAAAACTTTAATGTGCCGTGATTAAAAACTGCATATGCTGTTTCATAAGTTGTTTCATCTCCTTTTTGCGAAAGATAACCTGGTGATGATTCACCACCATCAATAATTGCATAATCTTTACTCATATTTGTTGGGTTATAAATTGTTCCTTTCCCACCTACCAATGAGTTGCATCCCGAAAAAATATTATTTATGCCATTGTCTTCGATTGAATACCAATTAGGTTTGATGGAATCCGTTTTCCAACCCTCGGAAACATAAATTGTTTTTAGATTTGGACAAAGCATAAACATCTCGCCCATATCGTAAACATTTGCAGTATTGAAGTTGGTTAAATCAAGTTCGGTAAGACTGCTACATCCCCTAAACATTGCGTGCATATTGATAATACTGTCGGTTTTGAAACTGCTTAAATCAATACTTTTTAGATTAGTGCAATAATCAAACATTGCGTAAAATGATAAAACATTTTCAACATTAATATTCTTCAAATCAAGATGTTCACAACCAATTCCACTGAACATCCTCCCCATATTTTTGACCTTTTTTGTATCAAAATTAGACAAATCGATGCTCTGTAATGAATAGCAATTGTTAAATAATCCACTCATATTGATTACATTCGACGTATTAAAACTACTTAAATTGATATTTTTCAACCTTTTACAATTGCTAAACATTTCGCTCATATCTGTAACATTGGAAGTGTTAAATTGCTTATTTATTGATTCCAAAGAGACACAGTCTAAAAACATCTTACTCATATCTGAAACGTTGGAAGTATTGAAACTTGTTAAATCCAAGTTTTTTAATTTGCTGCAACCTTTAAACATCTCACTCATATTGGTTACATTTTCGGTTTGAAATCCCGTAAAATCTATATTTTCTATATTTCTACACCATTCAAACATTGCACTCATATTTGTTACATTTTTCACATCCAAATGCGATAAATCTAATATTTTCAATTGCTCACAATCACAAAACATTTCTCGCATATCAGTTACATTTTCGGTTTTAAATCCTGACAAATCAATTTTTTCTAATTTTTCGCATCTCTGAAACATTTCGCTCATATCAGTAACATTTTCAGTATTAAACCCGGATAAATCAATTGTTTCCAAATTCCAAAAACCTTTAAACATTTGGCTCATATCTGTTATGCTGTCGGTGTTGAGATATTTTTCCATATCAACAATCCTTACGACATTATTGCCATTGGAATACCGATAGTTAGCCTTTGAATGTTTTGTAAACAACTCATCGGTATTCTTTGGATAGTATTCCTTAAACGACTTGTCAAACACAATTTCTTTAACATCAGGAAAAAAGATGTTGGTTTCAAAATCTTTGCAAACACCATAAAAGTATGTCAAAACACTATCTTTTAGAATATAATATGGTCTTTTTGTCGTATCTTCAAACGAATAATAGAACGGCTTATCGCATTTTCGAGTTAGCAATCCGGGGTTTTCTGCACCTTCATCTATATGCGCGTATTCAGATTCGCCATACCTACCTAGCCTTGTAGAGCCTTTTCCACCATATAGTTTATCACAGTAGGCAAACATAGAAATATTGCTCTGAACTGATTTCATTGTCCATTGTTCACTCACATAGATTGTTTTTAAATTAGCACACTTCCAAAACATAAAGTTCGTATATTTTACTTTGGTAGTGTTGAACATACTCAAATCAAGGGTATCAATACTGCTACAACCCATAAACATTTCACACATATCATATACATTAGATGTATTAAAGGTATGCAAATCAAGTGTTTTCAACATTTTACATCTGGAAAACATAGCACCCATATATTTGGTTTTCTGAGTATTAAAGCCACTCAAATCAATTGATTCTAATTTTTCACACCCGCTGAACATATAATCCATATAGACAACATTTTGAGTGTTGAGATACTCTTTCATACCACGTATATCTTTAAGGTTTTTCAATCCGGCGAACCAATTGGCGCAAGATGTAGGGTAAAAGTTTTTGAACGACTTGTCGAAAACGACGTGGGCAATTTTGGATTCATCGCCCAAATATTCGCCGACAAAATATGCGCTGTCTGTTTGCAGTTTTGGCACGCCGTAATACAGTGTCAAAGTGGAATCTAAAATAATACCGTAGGCTTTTGGAAGATAAGTATTTGTGTCTATCTTTGTAAAAAAACCGGGACATTGTTTTCCATCATCAATGCGGGCGTATTTAGCGTCTGCAACTTTTGCGTCGGTATTACCCAACCGTGTTCCTTTTTCACCGCAAATCATTTTACAATATCCAAACATATATTCTGATTCTGTTACCGACTTGGTACTCCAACCAACACCAACATAAATAGTACGTAGACTGCTGCTAACATAAAACATTTGACTCATATTTTCAACGTTTGCAGTATTGAAGCCGCTTAAATCAAGTGTTTTTAAATGGGCGCAACTTGCGAACATTTTCATCATATTGACGCATTTTTCTGTGTTCAAATTTTCTTTCATACCTCTGATTGCCAAAAGATTATAAAAATCATAAAACCAACCGGCACAAGATAGTGGTGTGCATTTTCTGAAAGATTCGTCAAAAACAACGTAAGCGACCTTGCGTTCGATTTCTCCAAAATTGCCCAAATAGTAGATTTCGCCGTTATTAGGTTTGGGAACATCGTAATACAGAATGAGTGTGGAATCCTTAAAAACGGCAAAGGCTTTTTCGATTGATTTTTTGTATTCAATACTTGTAAGATAGCCCGGATTTGTTTTGCCGCCGTCTATCCTTGCGTAAGTTGCGTCGTCATCATTATAACGATGTTCTGTCCCTTTGCCGCCGCAAATGCTCCAACAATCAAACATATCATCAGATTGCTTAACGTTGGCAGTAGTCCATTTATCACTAACATAAATAGTAGTTATGTTTGTATTCTTGAACATTCCCTCCATTTTTTCAACATTTTTAGTATCAAAACTGCTCAAATCAAGCGTTTGGAGGGTACATCCATAAGAATAACTATCGTTGGCAAACATATAACTCATATCAACGACCTTTTCTGTATTGAAATAACCCAAATCGATGGATTTCAATCTATTACAGCCATAAAACATTCGGCTCATACTGATTACATTTGAAGTATTAAACGTACTAAGATTAAGAGTTTTAAGTTTCGCACATCCGCAAAACATTCCGCTCATATCAGTGACGTGTTCTGTGTTTAAATTTTCGAGACCGACAATGTCTTCTAATTGTCCGCATCCGGCAAACCAATCTCGACAACTAATGGGAGTAAACTCTTTGACAGATGAATCTATCACTATTCGTTTAATCTCGTCATAAATAGTTTCTTTATCCACACAGGCGAGAGTGTCGGGATTAATACCGTAAAATACTGTTAGAGTGGAATCTTTGAGAATAGAATATAAACACATTCGTTTCTGCGCCGAAACATTTATCGAAACCATCAGCGCCAATATCAATGCAATCTTTTTCATAGCCTTTCAGTTTAATCGTTCAACATTTTTACCCTTAGTGTCGAAGATGTGTGAAAGGTTACAGGGGGATGTGCATTTTTTTTACGAAATCCGCAAATTTCGGGTTGTGTTTTTGTGTATCAAGATTTTAGACAGTTTGTATCAGATTTTTGGACAGCGAACCGCCCCCATCCTACTCCCCCGTTGTATCTGCCAAGGGAGAGATGTCGCGCAAAAAGTTACGGTGCAGCACACGCGAAATCTTTATCAACATTTCAACATCAATGTTTTTGCGCTGAAAAATGTTGTAAACATTTGTGCGGTTGCAGTTTAACTGTTGCGCCAACCATTCGGCGCGGCGGCCTTGCTGTATAAATTCCTCTTTTATGAGGTTTCCGATGTGAATCTCCATTTCAAATGTATTTGTCATAATTTCTACCCTTAGTGATTCTACTTGCAGAAAGGTTACAACTTTTCTAAAATTTATTTTTGCAAAGGTAGAAAACGACTTTTTTGGAGCGTTACATTTGTGTATCAGATATTTTATACAGATAGTTGCAGATTTGTGGACATTTTGTATAACGGATTTGTACAGGGGGAATTTTCCGTCTCCACGTATCGCCTTTTACCAGATTTTTTTTATATTTGCTGCAAAATTAAAACTCGACGATTATGCGCGCATTTAACACTACGGGTACTTGTTATCCACAATTACATTATATGGTGGACATTAACAACCGTCTCGACGATATCGAAAATAAGGTAGCCAAGGGGGAATATATCACCATCAACCGTGGTCGTCAATATGGAAAAACAACTACACTTTACCACTTAGCAAAACGGTTGAGCAAGGATTACATGGTATTTTCGATAAGTTTTGAACAAATGGGCAATACCGAGTTTGCTACGGAAGACACACTAACGTATTATTTTTTAGACAGATTGCGGCTAAAATTAAGAACCGTAAGCAATTTAAACGATTATGTAAAAGACGCTATAACATCCATTGTAGAAAAATATTCGGCACAAAAAGAAATCAATTTTTCGTTGCTCGATGAGTTTATTCCCAATCTTTGCGAAAAATCTGATAAACCGGTTGTACTCATAATCGACGAAGTGGACAGTGCAAGCAATTTTGAATCGTTTATCAAATTGCTTAGATTATTGCGCGACAAATATCTCAACCGCATGGATGTGCCAACTTTTCAATCCGTTATCCTTGCTGGTGTTTATGATGTAAAAAACCTCAAACTCAAAGTGCGCCCCGACAGCGACCATCAGTACAATTCGCCGTGGAACATAGCCGTACCATTCGACGAGGATATGGCACTCCAAAAAAACGGCATCGAACAAATGCTCAAAGAATACGAAGACGACCATAAAACAGGTATGAACGTATCAGAAATGGCTCAGTTGGTTTGGGACTATTCGTCTGGTTATCCGTTTTTTGTTTCGAGATTATGCCAAATAATTGACACAAAGCATTTTGAATGGAATCATAATGGTTTCTTGATGGCAGAAAAATATTTGCTCAACGAGAAAAACACCTTCTTTGACGATTTGGCGAAAAAGTTGGAAGATTTTCCTAAAATGAAGCAACTTCTCAAAGACATTCTTTACAACGGTTATGAAGAAAGTTTCAATACCTACTACAAGCATATCGAGATAGCGGCGATGTTCAACTATATCAAGAATGTTAATGGCAAAGTAATGATTTTCAATAGGATAATCGAAACTTGGATGTACAATCTCTTTATGGTGGAGGAGGCTATTGAAAACCGTCTTTACAAGGAAGGTCAGATTGACCGCAGCCAATTTATCGAAGGCAACGTCCTTAAAATGGACAAGATTATCGAAAAATTTGCGCAACATTTCAACGATATTTACGGCGACAAGGGCGACAAGTTTTGCGAGGACGAAGGACGCCGTTATTTTATGCTCTACATCAAGCCAATTATCAACGGCACAGGCAATTACTACATCGAAGCCCAAACCCGCGACCTCAGTCGTACCGATATGATTATCGACTATCTTGGCACTCAATACATCATCGAAATGAAGATTTGGCGCGGCAACGCTTACAACGAACGCGGTGAATATCAACTCACCGAATATCTTGATTACTACCATGTTAATAAGGGATATATGCTAAGTTTCAATTTTAACAAAAACAAGGTTTCGGGTGTTAAGACATTGAAATTTGGAGATAAAGAGATTGTGGAGGCGGTGGTATAATATTGTTATTTATCGGCACTATGAAAACCAACAACGAATTGATAGTTAGCGAATTTGTAAACAAAAACAAGGAGAAGACTATTCGTTATCTCTTGAAATCTTTTTCGTGCCTCAATTATCACGATTGCGAGGATATTTTTCAGGATTCGCTCTTGGTGTTTTACAACAAACTCGTTAATGGCGAACTTGATAATATTAAATCTTCGCTTTACACTTTTTTTGTAGGTATCTGCCGCAACAAGGCGCACGAATTTAGCCGCAAAATCTATAAGACCGACTATTTGGAAGATAGTTTTGTATGTGGTGCGTTTTCGCAAGAAAAACTCGAAGCCATTCTTAATCTCGACAACGATAATCCCGCTATCGAAAATGCTAAGTCGCAGGCAGTTGACACTATTATCAACGACCTCCCCGACACCTGCGCAAAGGTGTTTTGGGGATATTTTCGCGATGGTTTTTCGCTTAAAACTTTGGCGGCGATGTATGGCAAAACCGAATCTGCTATTAAGGTTACCAAATTTCGCTGCTCCGAAAAATTTAAAAACCGCTATCACGAGGTGTTAAATAAAATTTTAAACAAGGTGTTATGAATCAAGAAATCAACGATATACCACAAGAATTATTAGATAACGACGAAGATTTGGTAAAATTTCTTCGCGGCGAACTTTCCAAAGACGATGAGGCGGCTTTTTTGCAAAAACTACAACAAAATCCTGACCTCAAAGCACGCGCCATTGCCGTTGCACGATTGATCAAAGGTCTTGAACGCAAGGGAGTTGAAACCGATGAGCAACTTAAATCGTCGTTTAAAAAACTTTCGCCCGATGATTTCAAACCTAAAACCATCAACATCAAGCGCATTATTACGTGGGTGGTTTCTGCCGCCGCCGTGTTGGTATTGGTGTTTGGGCTGAGGATGTTTTATGTAAATTCGCATTACGATAAACTCGC
>JAGCVU010000026.1 GCA_017962175.1 Bacteroidales bacterium
CGTTGATAGAGTGGTTGAATGTTAAATCGTAACTCACCACCGACAACAGCACATAAAACGCAGCCACCGCCACGGCTATTCCTGCAATGTTGAGAAGAGCAGGCAGGGTCAACAGATGTCGAAATTTGAAAAGTTTCATTTGTAATATATTTAATTACCTTATTAATAGCATTTCTTGTGCCAATATAGTTATATACCTAATAATAAATACATTAACAATATTATTTCAAAGTAACAATGTAAAAATAATTTACAATGATGTAAAGTAATTTTACAGCACAAAAAACACCACAAGATACAAAAAAAAAATCTTCAAATGGTGCTTTGGTAAAAAAAATATTCTATCTTGCACCCGATTTTTAACACACATCAAAAACATGAAACCTATAGTATGCTTCGACACTGAAACCACGGGCGTGGATACTACTAATGATAAAATTATCCAAATAGCCATGGTTAAGTTTAATCCCGATAACTATCAAACTATCGGCACGTTACAACATTACACAATTCCCGATGGCGAATGGTCAATTCCTCCGTCAGCTACCGAGGTGCACCACCTTACAAAAGAGTTTATTTTGCAAAATGGTGTGCCGTTTAACAGTGTGGCTCAGGAGATTATAGCTTTTTTTGAGGGTTGCGACATTCTTACTTACAATGGCAACAATTTCGACCTCATCATTCTCCAAAACAATCTCAAAAGCATTGGCATTGATTGGACTATTCCTGAATGTAAACTTTACGATTCGCTCGTTATCGAAAAGAAAATCAATGGAATGCGTCTTGTGGATGTTTACCAACGATATTTTGGCGAAGAGTTTGAAGCTCACGATGCATTTGCCGACGTTAATGCTACTATCAAAGTGTTTGAGCAACAGATGACTAAGCACAAAGATGTGGTAGAAACAATGGATTTTTCGATGCTTTCGCCCGATGGTTTTATCAAACGTAATGCCGATGGAATTGTGGTGTTTGCCAAAGGGAAATACAAAGACAAGCCAGTGCACGAGGTATGCGAAAACGACAAACCATACATCAACTGGATTTGGGAAAAAGATTTTTCGCCCATCACCAAAGAGAATATCAAAAAAGCTTATTATTCACATAAAAATCATTCATAAAAATAGAAAATCTATGAAAAGACTTATCCCCGCTATGGCGGCAGTAGTGTTTGCTTGCAGCTGTGGCACACAACCTACTCAACAGGTTAAAGAAAACGGCGATCCTATTAAAATCAATCAAATTGGCTATCCCACCAAAGGTGTTAAAATTGCCATTTTGTCTGATTCTGCCGACCAAGAATTTGTTATATCCGATTTTACCACAGGCAAAGAAGTGTACAAAGGCAAAACTTCGGAACCAAAAGAGTGGCCTTTTTCGGGAACAAAAGTGCGTACTGCCGATTTTTCTGACTTTAATAAAGAAGGCATTTATACCATAATTAGCAATGGCACAGGAGCTTCGCATCCGTTTGTTATTGGCAACGATATTTATCAAGATTTGATAAAACAATCCTTGCACACATTTTACCTTGCCCGTAGCGGCGAAGAAATCCGAAGCGAATTTGCAGGAAAATATGCACGTCCTGCCGCTCACCCCGATTTAAAGGTAAAAATTCACAAGAGTGCCGCAGGTCCAAAACGCAAAGAGGGTGAGATAATTTCGTCGCCCGGAGGTTGGTACGATGCCGGAGATTTCAACAAATACGTGGTTAACTCGTCGATAACAGTGTGGGAATTACTTCACGCTTGCGAACTTTATCCCGAATATGTTAACAAGTTGAAACTTAATATTCCCGAAACCGAAAACGAACTTCCCGACCTTATCGACGAAATTCTTGTTAACCTTAAATGGATGCTTACTATGCAAGACCCCGACGATGGTGGCGTATACTCTAAACTTACTTCGCTCAATTTCTGCGGATTTATTATGCCGCAAGACGATGATTCAGAACGTTATGTAATACAGAAAACCACCGCCGCCACTCTCGACTTTGTGGCTACAATGTGCAAAGCTGAACGTGTTTTGCGCAACTATCCCGAATTAGAGGATTTTTGCAACTATATTCAAGGTTGTTATATGCGTGCCTACAATTGGGCTGTTAAAAACAAAGACATTCTTTACCGTCAGCCCGAAGACGTGCGCACAGGTCAGTACAACGACGACCGTATTGGCGACGAATGGACTTGGGCTTGCATCGAGTTTTTCATCAGCTACGAAGACGAATTGCCGATGGAAGTTTTACCCAAAGATTATTACCGTTTTTCGGTTCCGTGCTGGGATTCAACTTCCACAATGGCAGCTATTTCGTTGCTCAACAACAAAAAGGCTTGCGCTTTTATGGAACGTCACGAAAAAGAACTTTTGGACTACATCACCGAAGGATTTTTCAAACTTGCCGACGAATTGCTTGCCACCTACGAACAATCGGCTTACAAAGTTCCCTTGGACGTATTTCCTTGGGGTAGCAACAGCGAATGTGCCAACCGTGGTATTGTGCTAATGACCGCTTATCGTGTAACCGGCAATCAAAAATATTTAGAAGCTGCACAAGCTGCATTCCATTATATTCTCGGTCGCAACCCGTTGGATTACTGTTATGTAACAGGCTTTGGCAGCAAATCGCCCAAAGACCCGCACGACCGTCGTTCAGTAGCCGACTCAATTCCCGACCCCGCTGCCGGATACCTTGTTGGGGGTCCTTTTGTGGGCGGTGGCAATGAATGTGGACACGAACCTAACAAGTTTGCCGCTCTCAACTACTACGACACCAACGCTTCGTACACCACCAACGAAATTGCTATCAACTGGCAAGCTGCACTTGTGTTGCTGAGCATAATGATGGAGAATGAGTAATTATCAATGCATAATTCATAATGCATAATTAGTAATTGTATAACATACACAACCATATTGCAGATTATCCTGATAAAAATGTTTTGGATATAGGTATCGATGAAAAAGAGGCGGCAAATGTGCCCCTCTTTTCCACCGGTATCCATCCGAAACTAATTGATAATACCTTTGATGAAAAATTTAAAATAGTTAGTCATCTTGCATCATTACCCAATTGCGCCGCCATTGGTGAATGTGGTATTGATGTATTTTCATCTGCCGAAGTTGCAACACAAAAAGAGACTTTTATTCAGCATCTCCACCTTGCACAGCAATATTCAAAACCTGTAATAATTCACTGTGTAAGAGCCTATTCAGATATTATTTCGGCAATAAACGCCACACATTTTTCGCTACCCGTGGTAATGCATTCTTACAACGGCAATATCCAAACCTCACAGCATCTTATTCGTCGAGAAAATATCTATTTCTCCTTTTCCGACAAATGCCTAACCCCCAATTGCGCCGCATCTAAATCGTTGGTTATTATCCCATTAGAGCGCATTATGATAGAAACCGACGACTCCTCATTACCCTTAAAACCCATTATCAGCCTAATTGCCGAGAATAAAAGGGTAGGAGAGGACATTGTAGAAAAATCCAACAATCAACTATTTTCCCAGATTATTAAATGCAATTCATAATGCATAATTCATAATGCATAATGCATAATCACTCTACTCCGTCAATCATAACAAACGCCGCCCATAGTCCGGGATGAGAGAACTGTTGCCGCACTATCTTCTGTGCCGATACAAATGCCTCGCGTTTTTTCATTCCAGAAGTTAGATTTTTAAAAAATTCTGTCATAAGTAATTGCGTAGCCTCATCGCTCACATTCCAAAGACTCATTACAATGGTGTGAGCACCGGCTTTTTTAAATCCGCGTTGGAGTCCGAAAACTCCTTCACCGGTTACTTCGCCTAAACCTGACTGACAAGCAGATAGCACCACCAAGTCGAGACCTTGAAAATCAAGGCGGGAGATTTCTTTGGCGGTGAGAATGCCGTCGTCAGCATCATCTAACACAGCACTGCGAGTATTGTCGGTGGGAATAATATTTGCACCGGCAAGCAAAAGTCCGCTACCACTTAGCGAACGGTCTTCATCACTAAGATTTTTGTCTATAAATATTGAAATACCTATATATGATAGTTCGTTTTCGTTGTAATAAAAACCGTGAGTGGCAATGTGAAGAATTTTTAAATCGTTGCCCGACAGTTGTTTAAAACTCTCCTCGGTGGCGGCGGTGTCCGTCATTGCCGTTACCTCGTATTTCACCTTTTTAAGAAGATTTGCCACCATTTCTGATTCCACTTTTGTGCCGGCAAGATACATAGCCGCACCGCTTCGCTCTATGGTGGTTTCGTCATTTCCATCGTATCTGATGCCGCCGTAAGTGGCTGCCTTTTTGTTGGGATTATCTGGGTGAGTGATAGCAAGTTCACGAGTTGACGAGAGACGATATGCAGAGTATTTTTCGGAAAAAACATTGCCGTTGTCGTCGGGCATATACTCAATACCAATGGTGTGCAATTTGCCACAAGGCGAAAAATATACATTCTTGGCTTTGTTGAGATATTGAGCAAGGGGTTTCCAAATAAGATTGTAGAGTTTGGATGTTTTGTAATAATCGGCGGTTTTTATTTCAATAAGTTTTTCTTGATTAAAAAGTGGCACAATTTCAGGCGATTGCATCTCTTTTGATAATACAAGAGCCACATAAACATCACGATTTAATGAATCTTTGTATGATGCAAATTCAATGGCTATATCGTTGATATTGAGGTTTTTCTGCACATCTTCCCACTTTATTGAAAGATTCTTGGTATAGTCGCCAAGAGGTTTCAACGATTGCACAAGCATAAGTTCCTCATTTTCAATCACCGACAAAAGCGAATCGGCATTCAAGGTTCGTTCTTTGGGTGGAATTTGATAAACCTTATCCAACAATGTTCTATTATTGATGAGTTTCTTATAACGGTTTGCCAATTGTGTATTTCCGCTTTGTTGAATAAGTTTGTGAATCTCAATTTCGGAGTTGAGTATCAAACCCTTAGACAATAATTGACCATTGAATGCGAGCACGTTTTGTTGAGGATTATCCATTTTGTCGGCAGCCTCCACAAGCATTTCCCTAAAAAACTGAGAATATCTGCCCCAAAAATTGCTTCGTTCTTGATAGGTCATCGACGAAAAATAGAGCATCACATACGAGTTTAACAGATTGTAGCACTCGTTGAACTGATTTTGAGCGTCGGAATAGTTGCCGGCAAAGAGATTGTAATTGGCAAGTGATGTAAGTGCTAAGGCATAGTCGGGATGTCGATTGCCAAGTGCCGTCTTTCGAATGTTTAACACCTCAGATTCAAGACGCACAGCCTCATTATAGTTGCCAAGTTTAAAAACATAGTGTGCAAGATTGTTAAGCGATACGGCATAATGAGGATGTTCCACGCCAAGAATCTCTTTGCGAATTTCAAGAGCACGGTTTTCATAATTAAACGCCTGATTAAAATCGCCCGAAAAAAAGTAATATCCGGCAAGATTGCTCAGATAAATGGCATACTGAGTATGGCGCGTGCCAAAGGTATTTTCTGCGATGTTCACCACTTTTTTACCCATATCTATTGCATCGGCATAGCGACCCTCACGGCAAGTGAAAACGGCAATAGCGTTAAGATTATTAGCATACTCTTCGTGTTGTTCGCCATAACGTTTTTTGATTATCTCTATATTTTTAAGGCGAATATCGGTGCTTGCTTTTATGTTTTGTATCTTTTCGTAATAGTCGGCGAGATTGTTGAGCATTATGGTATAATCTGCATAATCGGTATAATTTGTGCGCTCAAATACCTCCACAACCTTTTCCTGAATTCTCACTGCCTCGAGATAATTGCCGTTTTGAAACGCCGAAAACGCCATAATGTGCCAACACATTGCTATCATCCGCTCCGAACGGTAACGATTTGGGCGCGATTCGTCGAGTTCTTTTTTTTCGAGCGCATCGCTCTTTTTGAACATTTGTATTGCATCCTCAATCCTTTTAGAATTGTAGAGCCTTACACCTTCATTGTAATATTCGTTGGCTTTCTTGCTCTGACACAATCCCCACAAAGGCATCATCATCAGCAAAAATATGAGCAATCGTTTAATCATAGAGTAATTTTTGGGTGTAAAGATAGGAAAAAAAATTTGTGCACGTTGTTGTAATATGCACAAAAAAATAGTATTCAAGAGGATAAGTTTTTTCATAATACTATTTTTTATGGGGTTACAAACAAATTTAGTTTTACAACGTTGTAAAGATAAACAAATTTTATCAACCGTCAAAATTATTACCGCTATGAAAAAAATAACCAAATTGTTTGCTTTGCTGTTTTTAAGTGCAGCACTATCAGCCACATTCACCGCTTGCGACAACGAAGACGACGAACCCGAAATCAACAACACCAACGACCCCGCCGCCAACGATCAAAAGGCTTCTGCCGAATTTACCCAAGAGGAGTTAGACAAGGCTAACACCGCCAAAGATGCCACCTATCTTACTGACGACGAAAAACTTGTAATTTTTTATATGAACCTTGCCCGCTTAGACGGTGCAAAATTTACCGAGGCTTATCTCTCCGACCTCAAAGGCTCGTCTAAAACTTACGAGAAATCACTTGTTGAAGATCTAAAAAAATCAAAAGACAAAAAAATGTTAATCCCCAACGAGAATCTTTGCAAGGCATCACGCGCACACGTCAACGACATCGGACCCAAAGGATTAGTTCAGCACAACTCTTCCGACGGCACCGACACATTTGTCAGAATAGCAAAATACTACCAAGGCGGCGCAATGGCAGAGAATATTTCGTTTGGATATTCTGAGCCATTGCAAATTATACGTCAGTTGCTTATCGACGAGGGCAACGAAAAAGTAGGTCACCGCAAAAACATTCTTGGCGATGCCTATACAAGAGTAGGTGTGGCAATAGGCTCGCATTCGAAATACCGCAATATGTGCTGCCAGGATTTTTCTGACGCCGCTGGCGAATAAGCATCAAAAAAAATATCAAAAAACTTGACAATCTCATTTCTTATTATTAAATTTGCAAAATAATAAACCTTTAAAATAATAAGAAATGGGATTTTTAAAAGATCTATTTATAGTAAACGAAGACAAGGAAAAGGAAGAATCGCCGCAGTTGAAGGCCAAAGTAGCAGCAAGTCAACCTCAGCCTCAACAGCAGCAATACAGTGTTCCTCA
>JAGCVU010000195.1 GCA_017962175.1 Bacteroidales bacterium
TATATTTTTACCCTAATAAACTTCAAAATGCTGAGTAGTGATATTGTGTTTGATAAATCTGTTCTGCTTGTCGGCAATCACGTCTAAAAGGTGACGGCCTGTCATCTTGTTGTATCCGCTGTCGACAATCATCTGCGCGTAACGTTTTGCCTCGTCGAAGTTTTCAAACACGTAGTTGAGCACGCAGAGGTTGTAGAGCATAGCGTAGCGAGCCTTGCGTTCCTTTTTGTTGGCAAACGAGTACGAGTCGGCGGCGGTTTTAAAATGCTTGATGATGTCTTCCATAGCGATTTCGGTGGTGGCCATTCCGCCGTTTGCGTTGATCTGAGCCATATGCGCCTTGATGGTCTGCGGCAGATTGCGGTGCATACTGTAATAGCGGTTCTTTTTCTGATAGAAGAAATAGAGGTCGAACGGCTCTTCAACGGGGTTGTAGATGTAGTTGGCGTTTACCAAGTCGGCAATTTCGTAAATGTTTGCCATCACCTCGTCGTTGATAATTTGGTCGCGGAACACGTCGCGGTTGTTGCGCACATAATCCATAGCGGCGCCGGGAGTGTCAAATTCGCGTTCGGGAGTAAAAGCCTTGGGCGCGTACGACACATTTGGGTTCGACGAGAAATTTTCCGAAGGAGTGCGCACCGTCCAAGTGGTTACCATTGTGTAGTTTATAACGCCCTGAAAAGTGTGGACTTTGATAGGATGTCCAAAACGGTCGCGAGTGTCGATGATGTTTTCCTTAACGCCGAAACCGTCGATGAGCATACTTTTGAGGTTGATATTAATCTTCATATATGCGTTGGTGGGCGAGGAGAGGCGTTTCCAGCCGGCAAAATGGAGTTCGTCGCTTATTTGGTCGAACGATACGTGATGCTGCACTTGACGATCGGCAGCGCATACGAGCGAATAGTTGCGGCTTTGAGGCTGCACATAGTATCGGGGCAGGTTGCGTACCGTTACGCCAAATTTTGAAGTGTACACACCGTTTTGCGAAAACACCATAAACGGCATAAGTGTCAGAAGTATAAGTGATACAATGTTTTTCATCGTAGTTAGTTTTTAAAAATCGTACAAAATTATATATTATCTTTGATATTGCAACACATTGCTTAAAATTTTGATATATTTGCATTATAAACGAAAGGCTTATGAATCGTAAAATAGTACTTGGGTCGCTCTTTGGCGACGAAGGCAAAGGCGTATGTGTCAACTACCTTTGCAAGAAGGCATTAAACGAAGGATTGCGTCCCTTGGTGGTGCGTTTTACCGGCGGACCTCAGGCTGCTCACACTGTTGACGAGGGCGGAATAAGGCACGTGTTTTCGTCGTTTGGCTCGGCAACATTGCTCGGTGTGCCAACCCTCTACCGAAACACAGCGCTCATCGACCCCGTTTGCATTGTTAACGAACTCAATGTGCTGAAAAACAAAGATATAAATCCCGTTTACGATTTTTCGGCGGGTATAATTATCACCCCTTACGATGTGGATTTTTGTAGAAACGACAAAAAAACTCTCTCCGACGGAACTTGCGGCAAGGGTGTTTGGGCATCGTTGGTGCGTTCTCGTTCGGGCAAATGCTTTACACTCAGCGATAATCCCGAAACAATTCTTGCCGAATGTGCATCTTATTATGGCGTAGAGCGTTGCAAAGAGTTTGATGATATGTTTACCAAGGCGTTCAACTTTGTTAGGCAAACACAAACCATAATCAGCGAAAACGATTATGATACAATAATTTACGAAGGTACACAGGGACTTTTGCTCGATGCCCAACTTGGATTTTTGCCAAACGTAACTGCCACAAACACAGGTCTTCAATATCTCACCGAACACGAACTCAACGGCGCAGAGGTTTATCTTGCCACTCGCACCTACCTCACCCGCCACGGCAACGGCTACACTCCGCAACAGGTTGACGGATACGATCTTGCCGATAAATCAGAATCAAACGTCTACAACGGCTATCAGGGCAATTTTAAAACCGGCGTGTTTGATTTCGACCTTTTGAATGAGGCATTCTCACGACACAAGTTGTCCGATTATAAAAATGTAATATTCCATTTATACATCACTCATCTTGACACTGTGGAGCGCAATGGAGCGTTTTTTTACCTAAAAGACAATACTTTGCACCAAATCTCATACGCCAACGAACACCAAATTAGGGATATTTTTAAGAAAATGGCAGACAAAACAGTTGTTAACGGAGACTTAATTTTTCATATATTTTAAGTTTTCCGCAAACTTTTTTGGTGCTTTTTTTGTATAAGTGCAATAGAATATCTAAGTGACTATTTATGAGTTTCATCAAGAATCTTTCTGTTAAGCAAAAACTTGTGTTGGGTTACACAAGTGTGATACTGCCGTTTGTAATAGTGTCGGCAATATTGTTTATACGAATAGCCAATATTTATCAAGAATCAGAACGGCTGAGCAGCGAATATCTTGCTATGCTCGACCACGCCGACCATATCGAAACCGATTTGAACGTTGCCACCAATTCGCTACAAGTGTTTGTGCAAACCAACAACGAACAGCGAAAGTTTGAGGGAATGAGGTTTATGTCGGAGGCTCAGCAGAGTCTCGACACTCTTGGTGTCCTTTTTGCTAGAACTGGTATGCGCGATGATATATATGATTCTTACACTAAGACAGTTTCGCTTTTCGACCGCTGTTACGAACTCTCTAAGTCTATTTGGGATACTCGCGACCGTCGCGAAAATACTTTTCAAGAAATGTATGGTTTTAGAGACCAACTTATGAACCAACTCATTGCCCTGCGCGAAATTCAAGACAATAATGTTAAGAAATTTGTAAACGCAAACAACAAGCAGGGTGCCATTGCTGCTCACGATTGGACATTGAAACTCGACGTATTTATCAACACAATCCGTTCGTCGGTATCTGCCAACGCACTCAAAACCGAGGAGGGCAGATCGCGAATCACTACCAACATCGAAAACGCTATCAAAGAGGTTACCAATGGAATTACCG
Organism: Bacteroidales bacterium; assembly: GCA_017962175.1. Lineage (GTDB taxonomy): Bacteria > Bacteroidota > Bacteroidia > Bacteroidales > UBA3824 > UBA3824. The sequence goes on from JAGCVU010000195.1 coordinate 2,997, forward strand.
ATGCAGAAAGCCGTCAGATTATCAGAAAGTTAGGAACTATCCGCAATGAGTATATGAAACTTGCCAACAACTTTGTGGGTTTTTACCAACAAATGGGCGATTCTTTTACCGAAAGCGAAAAAATTAGCGCCGAATTGCAACAAGAGAGCGCGTTACTCAAACAAAAACTTGCTACAAAAGTGTCGTCTGTGTCGAACGATATCAACGGAGCACTTAATTCTACACGTATTCAACTGATTTTGGCGTTGTTTGCTGTGGCTCTGATAATTATCTATATCGCATACAAGACCCGCAAGCATATGACCCATCCCCTCAACCGCAGCCTTATGCGAGCTGTGCGTCTATCTGATGGCGACCTTACCGTTGAGTTTAAACGCGACCAAAGTACAGATGAAATCGGGCAACTGCAAAACGCTATGGGACGACTTGCCGATAACCTCCGCAACATTGTGGACAACATTACCGAGGAGGCGCGGAATATTACCAATGCAAGCCACGAGATGAACAACACCAGCAACACAATGAACGAAAACGCCAACGACCAGGCAGCGAGCGCCGAGGAGGTGTCGTCGTCGATTCAGGAGATGGCTTCGTCGATTCAGCGCAACAGCGACAACGCCCGCGAAACCGAAAAGATTGCAATGAGCAACAGCGCAGCCATTCAGAGTTGCAGCAAGGCAGCCACAAAAACTGTTGAGGCAATGAATGATATTGCTGCCAAAATTTCGGTTGTAGACGAGATTGCTTTTCAAACCAACATTCTTGCTCTCAACGCCGCAGTGGAGGCCGCCCGCGCTGGCGAACACGGAAAAGGTTTTGCCGTGGTGGCTGCCGAGGTGCGCAAACTTGCCGAAAAATGCGCCATTGCCGCCAAGGAAATTGATTCTGTGAGCAAAAACGGCGTGAATATGGCTTCTGAAACGGGTAAGGTGTTTGCCACGGTGCTTCCCGAAATAGAGCGCACATCGTCGCTTGTGCAAGAGATAGCCGCGCAATGTAGCGAGCAGGCGCAGAGCAGCGTACAGATCAACTCAGCTGTACAGCGATTCAATACATCTACACAGCAGTTTGCCTCCCTGAGCGAAGAAATCTCCGCCAACAGCCACCACCTCTCTGTTCAAGCCGAAAAACTTCTGCAACTGTTGGAGTATTTTAAGGTGAAGGAGTAGGGATTATTTCCCCTTCCTTTCAATCTCCTGCAAGTTTTCCATTTTTTTGGTTTCAAGAAACTCGTTGATGCCGCAGAGGTGTTCTTTTACCTTTTGATGTCCAAATTCATACACCTTGGTTACAAGTCCGTCTAAGAAATCGCGGTCGTGGCTAACAACTATGAGAGTGCCGTCGAATGCAAGCAGAGCCTGTTTGAGCACGTCCTTAGTTTTGAGGTCGAGGTGGTTGGTGGGCTCGTCGAGAATGAGGAAGTTGACCGGCTCTAAAAGCAGTTTTAATAATGCAAGTCGCTGACGTTCACCACCTGAAAGCACCTTCACCTTTTTGTCGATGTTTTCGCCCGAAAACATAAACGCGCCGAGCATATCCTTGATTTTGGTGCGGATGTCGCCCTTGGCAATGTCGTCGATGGTTTGAAAAACAGTGAGATGTTCGTCGAGGAGCGACGCCGAGTTTTGCGCAAAATATCCTATCTGAATGTTGTGTCCGAGTTGAAGTTTGCCCTCAAACGGAATTTCTTTCATAATGCACTTAACCATAGTGGATTTACCCTCGCCATTGCGACCCACAAAGGCAACCTTTTCGCCACGTTCTATGGTAAACGATGCATTACCGAATATCAATCTGTCGTAACTTTTTGACACTCCCTCGGCAATAACAGGATATTGTCCCGAACGCACAGATGGCGGAAACCGCAGTTTCAATCGCGAATTGTCCTCCTCGTCAACCTCAATAAGCACAAGTTTTTCGAGCATTTTTACGCGGCTCTGCACTTGAAGAGTTTTGGAGTATGTTCCTTTGAAACGCTCGATGAAATCCTTGGTTTCTTGAATCATTTTTTGCTGCTCGTCGTATTGCTTTTGCTGCTGTTCGCGGCGTTCTTTGCGGAGTTCAAGATAGTGCGAATAAGTGGCTTTGTAGTCGTAAATTCTGCCCATAGTGATTTCGATGGTGCGGTTGGTGATAGAGTCTACAAAACGTTTGTCGTGACTGATAAGCACCACCGATTTGGAACTCTGCTTTATAAAATCCTCCAACCATTGAATAGATTCGATATCTAAGTGGTTTGTAGGCTCGTCTAAGAGTAGAACATCGGGGTTTTTCAAAAGCAGTTTGGCAAGTTCGATACGCATACGCCATCCGCCCGAAAATTCAGAAGTTTGTCGCTGAAAATCAGAACGTTCAAAGCCCAATCCCATAAGAGTTTTTTCGATATCCTCCTCAAAATTGGTCATATCTATGGCGTAGAACTTTTCGCTTAGTGCGCTAACCTGTTCAATAAGAGCCATATATTCTTCCGACTCGTAATCGGTGCGGGTTTCGAGTTCTTTGTTGATACGTTCAATCTCGTTTTCGGTATCTTTGAGATGTTGAAAAGCGAGCGAGGCCTCCTCAAAAACAGTCCTGCCATCCTCAGTCATAAGGTGTTGCGGCAAGTAAGCCACTACGCAGTCCTTAGGTTTGGTAACAGCACCGCGGGTAGGGGTACGTTCGCCGGCAATCACTTTAAGAAGAGTGCTTTTGCCTGCGCCGTTTTTACCCATAAGGGCAATGCGGTCTTTGTCGTTGATTTGAAAAGAGATATTCTGAAACAGAGTTGTTCCGCCGAACTCTACGGCAAGGTTGTCTACGCTGAGCATTATTATTAAGGTGTTTTAAAATTTGTGGGCGCAAAGGTAAGGAAAAAAATCAATAATCACAAAAGACGGATTTTTATGCGGAATGTGGGGGAAGTTTTTATAATGTTCATTATCACACCATTCAAAAAAATCCCCAAAAAACTTGACATTGACTAAAAATATCCATACATTTAGCAATGTAAACAATGTCAGATATTTGACATTGTTCAGACTTCTGTAAATTCTAATACCTTCGCCATTATGTCAAAAGTCTACAAAATTACCCCAAAATCCATTATCCGACGCAACGGATTGGTGCTCACACCGTCGCAGAGTGTGATAGTTACTTGCGCTATGCACACGTCGAATCCGTTTTACAACGGCGCCAAGGAAGTCCGCGAGGCGTATATGCGGCTCTATGGCTTCGACTACCAAAAAGCCAACTGTCATCAGGCGGATTTCGTGTTTGAGAGGTTGGATTGATGAGGGGAAATTCTCGCATTAATAATTGCATTTTACAATTCTTTGCCTTATTTTTGCGTTGTAAAACGTAAATATGTCAGAGTTATGGAACTTACAAAAGATATAAAAAGCGTTTTTCCTGACGGAAAAATTACCGAGGCGCAGATGGAACTTCTCGATATGTTTTCGCTAAAACTCACATCCACAGAGATGACCGAGTTGAAGAGCGTGTTGTCGTCGTTCCTTATCAAACGTGCCGATAGGATGATAGACCAAATGGAAAAGAACGGGAAATATCCATCGATTAAGGATATGGAACAAATGCACATCAGAACACCATACCAAATGGCGTAATGGAGCGTATTGTCTTAGACACCAACTGTTTGATTCAGATTTTGCCGCATAATTCTCCTTACAGACATATTTGGGATAAGATTATCAGCGGTGAAATTGTTTTGTGTGTTTCTACTGAAATTTTGTTTGAATACCGGGAGATATTAGCAAAGTTTTTCGGAAGTAGTTTCTCCGAAACTATTATGATGTTGATAACCAAGACAAATTGTTTAAAAGTTACCCCACAGTTTTATTGGTCGTTGATTACCCAAGACCCTGACGACAATAAGTATGTGGATTGCGCCATAGCCGCCAATGCCCGGTGCATCGTTAGCAATGACAGCCATTTCAAAGTGCTGAAACACAAGGATGTTTGGCCTAAGGTAGATGTGAAAACTCTAAAACAATACCATAAGTATTGGATAGATAAGATTTTGTAAACCGTAAAAATCTATCTACTTTTGCCCCGAACAAAATTACAACGTATAATGAAACTCAGATTTTTGATTTTATCAATTCTTCTGCCTTTGTCGCTTGCGGCTCAAAACAATCTTTACCGCTATCCTATGGATATTCCTATGATTATGAGCGCGTCGTTTTGCGAACTCAGACCTAACCATTTTCACGCAGGGTTGGACATTACCACCGCGGGCGAAATCGGTGTGGAGGTGAAATCCGCTGCCGATGGTTATGTGTCGCGCATCAGAGTGTCGCCGTTTGGCTACGGACACGCCTTATATATAACGCATTACGACGGTTACACCACTCTCTACGGACATCTCAGCGGATATGCTCCAAAAATCGA
>JAGCVU010000196.1 GCA_017962175.1 Bacteroidales bacterium
AAAACCTTAAGGCGGCCATAGCGGCGGGGCACCACCTCTTCCCATCCCGAACAGAGAAGTTAAGCCCGCTTGCGCCGATGGTACTGCGCCACAATGCGGGAGAGCAGGTAGCCGCCCTACTTTAAATCAATCCTTCATAACGAAAGTTGTGAAGGATTTTTTTTGTATCTTTGCAAAAACAATTCATTTACCTTATGTTAGGTTTTATTTATTTCATAATTCTCTTAGTATTTCTGTTGCTAATATTTTTTAAAGATAAGTCTTGTGGCTTTTCTGATAAAAAATCACTGTTAGTAACTATTATGATGGCTGTCTTGATGGGAATTGAAGTTTTTGATGCTAATTTTTAATCCTTGCGCCAACACTCTTAATATATCTGTGAATTTCAAGAAGGTAACTGATTATGGATATATTTTTGGAGATCGTATTTATCCAAAAGAAGTGGTTGAAAATCAATTCCCTTTGGTAAAACAATATGTGGAAGCACATTATCAACCTAATAGATAAACCGTTATTTAAAACTAAAATATCGCTCAATCTTCTTCAATTCGTTTTTGTCGAATCGATTTAATGTGCGAAGGTCTTCGATATGCATAAGACGTCCTTTTTCGGTGCGGTATTTAATTACTACATCGGCTTGTTTGGCATTGAATAGGGGATGAGATTTAAGGTCGTCTTCTGAAATATCGTTGATATTTATCTTATTGATTTTGAAACTTGAAGCCACAAATAGATATTCGGAGTATTTTTTAGCCAAGTTGTATTCTATGCCGCAATCGCTCAATTGGTACACTGAGTAAAATCCGCCCAATGCTGTTCGCATCTCGATAGTTTTGCGGGCGTCTTTATCCGACATTCCTATTTTTGAAACAAGTTCTTCGGCGGTAATGGTATTGAGATTATATGCCTCGTGTCCCAAAAGTTTTGTTAGGTCGATATTAATGTATGGTTCTAATTGTTTATATTTTTTATCGTCAACAAAATAGAGAGCAGCAAAATCTTGTTTCGTATAATATTTTTTGCCATCGTTTCGCATTTTAATAAAACTTTCGATTTGCTTGGTATAAAATCCAAGTCGGTACATATCCTCTTCGGATATAAAATTGGGGTCGAATTTAAAAAGTGCATTTTTAGTAGTGTCGTCGGTAGGTTTAGACTTCTTTGTGGAAGAGTTGCTCACTATATTATTTGTTTTGCCAGACGAACTATAATATATTTCTATTGTGTCTTTCTCTGGTAGTGAGATATATGGACGCAAAATTTGGAATTGTCGGTAACGTATGCCGTATAGTTTTTTGAAATCATCTTTACATGTGAATTTTCCGCCCTTGTTTCGGTAGTTGAGCAATGTATTTATTTGTTTGAATGTTAATCCAAGTTGCTCTAAATCATCCGGATCTGCTATGTTGGGGTCAAAGTTGAATAGGTTAAGATTTTTGTATCGGTTTATTATAAATCTATCTAATCTGTTAAGAGTGTCGTTATCTTTTGCTGTATTCATTAAAGAGTCTGCCATATGCAAATAGTTGATATATGTGCTGTCTTTAATAATTACATTTACATAATCGTGTGCCAACGAATAAATTTTGTTTCCGGCAAGAAGAATGATAGAAAGTGTGAATACTAAGAGAACCTGACGTCGTTCGCGTTTTGTGGTGTCGAAAAAGTAATGGTTGTTGATGTAGTCTAATAGTTGTTTTAATCGTTTCATAAATAGGTAGTTAGATTTTAAAATTTGTGTTATTGTTTGCAAATAGTATGCTAAATGCAATAAAACTATGGAAAAATATTGAAAAATATTTGCCAAAAATCTTTACCATAATCCAATAATTTACATACCTTTGTGTTTTGAAAAACTAAATATTAATGGAACTTCAAAGTATAAAGCAAAGGTTTGGAATAATCGGCAATGATGAGCAACTCAACCGCGCCCTTGATATAGCGGCGCAGGTGGCTCCTACTGATATTTCAGTGCTTGTTACCGGCGAAAGCGGTGCGGGAAAAGAGTTTATTCCGCAGGTGATTCACGCAATGAGCTCTCGCAAGCATGGCAACTATATTGCTGTTAACTGCGGAGCTATTCCCGAAGGCACTATCGACAGCGAACTATTCGGACACGAAAAAGGTTCGTTTACAGGTGCCAACGATTCGCGTCGCGGTTATTTTGAGGTGGCAGATAAAGGCACTATTTTTCTCGACGAGGTGGCAGAGTTGCCTTTGGGCACTCAGGTAAGACTTTTGCGCGTGTTAGAGAGCAAAGAGTTTATTAGAGTAGGTTCGTCGAAGGTTCAAAAAACAGATGTTCGCGTGGTGGCTGCCACCAACGTGAATATGGTAGAGGCTGTTAGCAAGGGACGTTTTCGCGAAGACCTTTATTACCGTCTTAATACCGTTCAGATAACAATGCCTCCGCTAAGAGAGCGTGGCGAAGATATAATGCTGTTGTTCAGAAAGTTTGCAGCTGATTTTGCAGAGCGTTATCATATGCCCGTTATTAGGCTCGATGGTGAAGCCCGCAATATGTTGCTTACCTATCGTTGGCCAGGAAACGTTCGTCAGTTGAAAAATGTTACCGAGCAGATTTCGATCATTGAGCAGAACCGCGAAATTACGGGTGAAATTATGGCTAAGTATCTTCCTAATTATCACGATGTAAAAGTGCCTGCGCTTATGTCGGTACCCGAAAGCGACAGTCAGTTCTCGTCGGAACGCGAGATATTATACAAGGTGTTGTTTGATATGAAAAACGACATCAACGAACTTAAGAAAGAGATGCGTCAATTGGTTGGCACATCGTCGCACGAGCATAAATCTACATACGAAATCACTCACAACGATGTGAACCTTGTTCATCCGCAAGTGCCTCACATCAACGGGCATATTATGGACGAACCTCAGATTCTTCGCGACGATACCGAAGTGCCGATTTTTCAGCAAGGCGAACTTGTAGACGATACACTTTCTCTATCTGCTACCGAAGAAGATCTGATACGCAAAGCGTTGGAAAAATATTCAGGCAAGCGCAAACCCGCCGCCAAAGAACTTGGAATATCGGAGCGCACACTTTACCGTAAACTTAAAGAATACAAACTGGAAAAATGAGATTTTTTAGAATAATATCGTTTTTTGTATTGCTGATGTCAACGGTTTGGCAAGGTTGTGGCATATACTCGTTTACCGGCGCTTCTTACGGAACTGCCAAAACAGTCAGTGTTGATTATTTTCAAAATCGTTCATCGTATGTAAACCCAACGCTGTCGCAAAAAATTACGGAAGACCTCAAAGATAGGTTTATGAGCCAGACTCCGCTCAACCTTGTAAAATCGGGTGGCGACCTTTCGTTTGAAGGCACAATTACGGGTTACCAAATTTCGGCGGTTGACATCAAATCCTCCGGACAGGCAGCAAGCAACCGTCTAACGATTTCAATAAAGGTGTCGTTTACAAACTCAACTGAACCCGACAATGACTTTGATAAAAGTTATTCAAGATACGCCGATTACGATGTGAAACAACCATTTGCCACGGTAGAATCTACTTTAGTGGAAGAAATAGTAACTCTGCTGATCGACGATATATTCAACGATTCGGTAGTTAACTGGTAATGAATTAGAAACTCAAATATATATTGGAAAAACAAACTCAGGCTTAGGCCCTCTCAAAAAACGAAGACATTATGATTACATCAAAGCAATTTATCAAGTACTTACAAGAGCCCCAACTTATCAACGAAGAAAGCGTGGTAGAGTTGGAAGGATTGATCAAACAGTATCCGTATTTTCAAACCGCGCATCTGCTTTATCTCCTAGCGCTCAACAAGATAAATCCCAAAGTGGTGAACGAAAAACTGCCTGTGGAAACTCTTTACGTTTCAGATAGGTATGTGCTCTACAAAGATTTGACTCGTCAGATTGCCGGAGACGCTCCACTAAAAGAGGAAAAGCCCAAAAAGGCTGTGCGCGTTGTTTCTGACAAAAAGCCCACTTCGCTCGAAGAGCTTAAAAAACATCATGATGAAATCGCAAACGATATGTTTGGCCTCAATGACATTAAGAATTACAATATGGTGGTTACCAACATCGAAGCTGATGGTACTGTAAAATCACCATTGTCGGAACCTGAGACCGCATCGTCTGAACCACCGAGAGAGCGCCGTATTCCCAGAACCGAGCCAAAACCGGAACCAAAACCGGAACCTAAGGTAGAGGTTAAAGTTGAAACTAAGCCTGAACCGAAACCGGAGCCTAAGGTAGAGGTTAAAGTTGAAACTAAACCGGAACCCAAACCGGAACCCAAAGTTGAAACTAAACCTGAGCCCAAACCAGCTCCTAAGGTAGAGGTTAAAGTTGAAACTAAACCTGAACCTAAGGCAGAAACTAAACCAGAACCCAAACCTGCTCCCAAGGTAGAAGTTAAAGTTGAAACCAAACCCGAACCAAAAGTTGAGGTCAAGAAAGAAGCTACTCAGGCATCTGCCGAGGAGAAAAAGCCCTCCGGCAAAGTGGACATTCTTACCAAGATAGCCCAATTGAAGAAAGAAAGCGAGGAGGCCACAAAGAAACGCGCTGCCACAGCTGTTTCTGAAGAAAAAGCAGCTGCAGAGAAAGCAGCTGCAGAAAAGGCTGCCGCAGAGAAAGCCGCTGCAGAGAAAGCTGCTGCAGAGAAAGCTGCCGCAGAAAAGGCTGCTGCAGAGAAAGCTGCTGCAGAAAAGGCTGCTGCAGAGAAAGCTGCCGCAGAGAAGGCTGCCGCAGAGAAGGCTGCTGCAGAAAAGGCCGCCGCAAAGGCAACTCCGAAGGTTGAAACCACTATAGAAAAAGTTGAAACCACAGTTACCACCACTGTTACCAAAACTACAGTTCCTGTGGAGAAAGCCGCTGAAACCGACAAACCTATGACGGCTGCAGAAAAACTAAAAATGCGTCTCAATAAATACAAAAACAAAACCGATGAAGAAAAAACTGAGAGCGCATCAAAAAAAGATGACCTTATTGACAAGTTTCTAAAAGAGTCGCCAAGCATCGACCGCAACAAAGAAGTGGCTGAAGGCGATATGGGTCAGTCAAGCATTATCCTTCCAGAGGGTCTCTACACCGAGAAATTGGCTGTGCTTTACACCGAACAGAAACTTTATGACAAGGCAATTGCAATTTATAACGAATTAATTTTGAAAAATCCGGAAAAAAGTACTTACTTTGCAACCCGAATTGAAGAGATAAACAAATTAAAATAAAATAATAATTAAACGATTATGTATCAGTTGTTAACAATCGCTATAATAATAGCAGCCCTTTTGCTTATACTAATAGTGTTGGTTCAGAATTCAAAGGGAGGTGGACTTGCCTCTAACTTTGGTGTAGGAAACCGTTTCGGCGGAGTTGCCGAACAGAAAAGCAAACTCGAAAGTTATACTTGGGGTCTCGTTATTGCTATCGTGGTAATGAGCGTCATCAGCAGCGTGTTTGTAAATCGTCTTAGCAATACTGGCGATGAGTCGCACGTAAAAGAGCGTCTTATCAACCCCAACGAAGTTCCTGTAATCCCCACTACAGTTCAGCCCACTCCTGAAAACAAATAAGATTCTACAATTATTTGTAAAAAATCCGAAAGCAGCATTGTTTTCGGATTTTTTTATGCGCTTTGATGTACAAGTTTCAAAAAAAATCCGTATCTTTTCAACACATTATTTTTTAACCTAATAGTACCCAATATGGCACAGAACATTATTACTATAAAGTGCGGCACATTCAACCTGATGAACTTGATGCTGCCCAACGTAGAGATGTACGGATCGATGAAACTCTCGCAGTACGACTTTGACCGCAAGGCGGAGTGGATCAACTTTATGCTCAACCAGATGAACGCCGACGTTATCGGTTTTCAAGAGTGTTTTCATCTTGAGGCAATCGAGCGCATTATCAGTCAGAACAAAAACTATCAGCACGCCGAAGTGGTGATGCCCGGCGAAAATGGCGAACAGCCCCGTGTGGCACTTCTCTCACGCTATCCTATTCAAGATGTGCAGCTGATTGAGTTTTTCCCCAAAAAATCGCTCATAACATTCCAGCAGCGTGGTGAATTGCTTACCCTGCCTTTCAAAACTTTCACTCGTCCTGTGCTTAAGGTCAAGGTGCTGATTCCTAACTATGGCATTATCACATTCTTTGTGGTGCACTTAAAATCCAAACGTCCAATCTTTTACCAAGGCGAATCCGACACCAACCCCATCGACCTTGCACGTGCTCAGGTGCGCTCATTGATGCTCCGTGCCGCTGAGTCGTCGGCTGTGAGGACAATTCTTTGCGACTATCTGCAAGGTCGCGACAATCCTGTGGTGGTGTTTGGCGATGTCAACGATACTGGCAACTCTGTTACCACCCGCATTATTTCGGGCGAAGTGCCGCAGCACAAACTTCCCGACGATGTTAAACGCAATGTTTGGGATGTGTTGCTCTATCACGTAAAGGATATTCAAGCTCGCCGCAGCTATCAGGATTTTTATTACACACATATTCACAACGGTATGTACGAAAGTCTCGACCACATTATGGTGTCGCAAGAACTCGTTACCGAAAATCCTCGCTACACAGGTCGTGTGGCTCAGGTTAAGGTGTTCAACGACCATCTTATCGACCAGACCTTCTCAACCGAAAAACCCGACAAGTACAAGAGCGACCACGGCATTGTTGTCTGCTCGCTCGAACTCGACACCGAAAGGGCTCAACAGTTCAGATAATTTTTTTTCTCAAAATATGAAACACATTATATTATACACACTTTTTTTATTAATACTTGCGGGATGCAAGGGTAAAAAGCAAGGCGTTGACACTCAAAATGTTTCGCAAATAGATTCTTCAAAAAGTGAGGAGGTGGCATCTGCTCCACAGCCAAAACCGCTTCCTGTGATAGTGGCAGCCGAAGACACCGCCGCATATCTTAACTTATTAAAAAACAAGCGCGTAGGGCTCACCGGCAACGCTACCACAGTGGCGTTTGGTGGGCATTTGGTAGATTTGCTGCTATCAAAGGGCATTAACATTGTCAAAATCTACTCGCCAGAGCACGGTTTCCGTGGCGATGCCGAGCCGGGCAAACGTGTGGTATCGGGCAAGGACGAGAAAACTGGCATTGAGGTGGTGTCGCTCTACGGCAAAAACCTCAAACCATCGGCAGAGCATCTAAAAGGTATCGACATTATGGTCTATGATATTCAAGACGTTGGATGCCGTTTCTTTACTTACATCAGCACTATGCACAATGTGATGGAGGCGTGCGCCGAAAACAATATTCCTGTGGTGGTGTTAGACCGTCCTAATCCTAATATCGACTATGTGGCAGGTCCTGTCCGCGACAAGGATGCCGTTTCGTTTGTAAGTCTCGACCCAATTCCTATTGTCTACGGCACTACTGCGGGCGAACTTGCAAATATGATTAATTACGAAGGATGGCTCAAAAACGGCGTTAAATGCGACCTTACAGTTATTCCTGTAAAAAACTACACCCGCCACACCCGTTATGCCCCTCCTGTAAAACCGTCGCCAAACCTTCCCGACTATCTTGCCGTTAGGCTTTATCCAAGTCTTTGCTTTTTTGAGGCTACACAAGTGAGCGTGGGACGTGGCACCGAGCGTCCTTTCACTTCTATTGGCTATCCCGACAGCACTATGGGAGCGTACGTTTTCACACCCAAAGATATGCCCGGAATGCAGACCAATCCGCAGCACAAGGGCAAACGCTGCTATGGATATGATTTCACCAATCTCCATCCCGACAGCCTGAAATTCACCCTGCGCTATTTTATGGATATGTACAGCAAGTTTCCCAAGCACGATATGATTAACCGCAAGGATTTTCTCAAACTGCTTTACGGCAACGGCACTCTGCCCGCAATGCTACAGCAAGGCAAAACCGAGGAAGAGATTATAGCCACTTGGCAGCCCGGACTCGACAACTATTTGAAAATCCGTGCAAAATACCTTATCTACGACAATTAATCATTACCCAAAAATGTCAAAAACCAACAAACTTAAAGTTATCAACGACCCAGTATACGGGTTTATCAATATCGAAAACGAGATTGTTTTCGACATTATGGAACACCCTCTGTTTCAGCGTATGAGGCGTATCAAGCAGCTAGGACTAAGTTGCTACGTATATCCGGGCGCAATGCACACAAGGTTTCAACACTCAGTGGGGGCTACATTTCTGATGCAAAACGCACTCAATGTACTTGAATCAAAGGGCCTTCAACTTACCGATCAGGAACGGAGCGCGGCACTCACAGCCATACTTCTTCACGATGTGGGGCACGGTCCTTTTTCGCACACTTTGGAACACTTCTTTTTCAATAATGTAAGTCACGAAACTATCTCTGAGGAGTTTATGAACATCATCAACCGCGACCTTGGCGGCAAAATTTCCGAGGGAATTGCGGTGTTCAACGGTTCGCACCCAAAAAAAATTCTCCACAATTTGGTTTCAAGTCAGTTGGATATGGACCGTCTCGACTATCTCAACCGCGATAGTTTTTTCACCGGCGTAATTGAGGGTAAAATTGGTTGCGACCGCATTATCAAGATGCTCGCACCCTGCGGCGACACTCCCGCCATCGAGGGCAAGGGTATATATTCTATCGAAAACTTTCTCATTGCCCGACGCTTGATGTATTGGCAGGTGTACTTGCACAAAACCGTTGTGGTGGTAGAGGAGATGCTCAAAAAGATTATGCGACGCGCTCGCGAACTTGCACACTCAGGCACCCACCTTTACGCTCCGCCCACGTTGAAGTTCTTCCTTGAAAACGACATCACCGCCGACCGCCTTCATCAGCCGATAGACAACCGCACATCGCTCGACTATTTTGCCGACCTCGACGACAGCGACATTTATTCCTCGATAAAGCAATGGCAGTACCACCCCGACAAGGTGATTTCTACGCTCAGCCAAAGAATCCTCAACCGAAACCTCTTTAAGATAGAGATTTCGGATCAAGCACCCGAACCCGAGCGCATAGAATTGTTGAAATCAGAATTAAAAAACACCGTCCCCACAGAATACCTCGACTATTTTGTATTCACTGGACGACTTTACAACAAGGCGTACAGCCTCAACAGCGATTCGCCCATCAACATCCTTCGCAAAGACGGCTCGCTCAGCAACATAGCCGAAGCATCGGATATTTCAAATGTTGCCACACTCGCACAGGCGGTTACCAAGTATTATGTATGTTATATGGAAGTGTAAAAAAAATTACCCAAAAATACTTGCCGTAAAATAAAATACTTTTATTAATTTTGCCAAAAATCGCAGACTTATGGAATTTACAGCAAAAATGATTGCCGACTACCTTCACGGCGAAGTAGAAGGCGACGAAAACGCCTCGGTGAGCGCGTTGGCTAAGATTGAGGAGGCCAAGAGCGGCGAGCTCTCCTTCTTGTCTAATCCTAAATATACACCTTATATATATACAACTCAGGCGTCGATCGTTTTGGTCAATAAGGATTTTAAACCCGAACACCCTGTAAAAGCCACACTTATACGTGTAGAAAACTCCTACGATTGTTTAGCTCAGTTGCTTACCCTTTATCAACAGAGCAAACCGCAGCCTCAGGGAGTGGAGCAACCGTCGTTTGTGGCTGAAGGTGTGGAACTTCCCGAACAGGTTTACATCGGCGCATTCACTTACATTGGCAAAGGTGTTAAGATAGGCAAAAACTTCAAGGCATATCCCCAAGTGTACGTGGGCAAGAATGTTAAAATTGGCGACAACGTTACCCTCTATCCGGGCGTTAAGATATATTCCGACTGCGTTTTGGGCAACAACATTACCCTTCATTCTGGTGTGGTTGTCGGTGGCGACGGATTTGGTTTCGCTCCCGAAAAAGATGGCACTTACACCAAGATACCTCAAATCGGAAACGTTATTATAGAAGACAATGTGGAAGTTGGTGCTAACACCACCATCGACCGTGCCACAATGGGCAGCACCGTTATCCACAAAGGTGCAAAACTCGACAACCTTATCCAGGTGGCTCACAACTGCCACGTAGGCAGCAACACCGTTATGGCAGCACAATGCGGCATAGCAGGCAGCACCAAGATAGGCGCAAACTGTATGATAGGCGGTCAGGTAGGTTTTGCAGGACACATCACCGTTGCCGATGGCGCAAAGATAGGCGCACAGTCGGGTATCGACGCAGCTATCACCGACACATCTACATATTACCTCGGCGCTCCGGCTATTCCGTTGAAGAGCTTCTACAAGAGCCACATCATCTTTAAGAAACTTCCCGACCTCGACCGTCAGGTATACGAACTACAGAAACAGATTAAAGAACTCCAAGAAAAACTAAAATAAGATGGCAGAAAAACAGAAAACCATAAAGCAGGCTGGCGCTACTCTCAAAGGCAAAGGCTTGCACACAGGCGTGGCAGTAGAGATGACATTCAAGCCCGCTCCCGAAAACTACGGCTACCGTTTCAAACGTATCGACCTTGAAAACCAACCCGAAATTCGCGCGATAGTAGACAACGTTACCGACACCACCCGCAGCACCACCGTTGAAGAAAACGGCGCAAAGGTTGGCACCATCGAGCACGTAATGTCAGCACTTTATGCTCTCGGCATCGACAATATCTTGATAGAGATCAACGCTCCCGAAACCCCGATACTCGACGGCTGCTCGGCTACATTTGTTAAAAACCTCTTGGAGGCAGGCATTGTGGAGCAGGAGGCTGAGAAAGTTTACTACGAGGTTAAGAGCAACATCAACTATAGCGACGAGGAGAAGGGTATCGAACTTATGACCTTCCCCGACGACAATATCTCGTTTAACGTGATGGTGGATTACAATTCGCCCGTGCTTGGCAACCAGTACGCCACTCTCAACTCGTTTAAGACATACGCCGAAGACATTGCTCCCTGCAAAACTTTCTGTTTCTTGCGCGAGGTTGAATACCTTATCAACAACAACCTTATCAAAGGCGGCACGCTCAACAACGCCCTTGTGATTATGGACCAAGAGAAGACACAGGAAGAACTCGACGCTCTCTCT
>JAGCVU010000197.1 GCA_017962175.1 Bacteroidales bacterium
GTATTTATTTAAAAATTGTTTTCGTTCGTCAACTATGCAAATTTAGATAAAATTTTTGTTTATACGCCTTTATGTTTTTAAATCTTTGTTAAATTTAGAAAGTGTAAATGTTACCTTTTCGCCAAGTTTCTACTGCTCTATCCCAGTATGGTTTAAACTCTGTGCTGCGGTATAGTCTATAATCCGGAGTTGAGAGTGTGGTTTTGCGTTTGCGGAAAACGAATTTTACACGGCTGTCTTGCTTTCGGTCGATGTATGTCCAAATTTCGGCTTTGCTGGTGATTGCCATCATGTGCGGCGGCCCCATCACTATGTATACCATTCCACGGTCGGTGAGCATTCCTTGACGGTGGCTTGTAAAATAAATATTGGCAAATACAGCTCGTGTGTAAAAAACTCTAATAAGTTCTTTGGCTTTTTTGATGTCTTTGGTGCATGAGTACCAAAAGTCGTCAACTGCCAATTTTTTTGATTCTTTTGAGATAATTTCGTCGTATTCTTCGTTGGTACACAGGTATTTGATGGTTTTGAGCATATCTTCTGGTGTATTTACGCTCGGGTGGTCGTTGCCAAAACAAGGTATTGAGAATCCGCTCTGGCATGTGGAATCGGCAGTGGTATAGTAAATTCCCGGTTTGTCGATGTTGAGAATGTATTGAAGCGGACTTGGTTGTGCATTGATAGTGATTATACTGTCGTTGAAATCGCTTTGTGTGGCGTATGGAGATTGTGGTATTGTGTTGTCGACCGGCAATACAGCATTATATATAAGGTGTAGCCCGGGAATATTGTTGTAACGTACCGTTAAGGCTGTGCCAAGGTCGGCGTATGATTTTTGAAACGGTTGACCATCAGCTAAATATGTTACTGCAAAATTGTCGATGCCGGTGGTGTCGAGCTTGTCTACCTCGTTGAAACAGATGTTCATCTTGCTACGCATCATATCGGTGACAGTGGTTTGTATCACAAATTTCTTTAAGTCAACGTGTTTTAGCTTCATCTTTATGGCAAATGTTTTGGGCGATGGAGATTTTGCTATGGTGATTATCTTCATACTTGTGTCGATCATCTGGCTGTTTTCAAATGATTCCATAATCTTGTAAAACACTTTAACCTTGGCAATTTGATTTTGAGCGGTGGCTTTGGAGAAAAGAAGTTCAGAATCGTTGATTATTACGTACAGGTCGATGTCGGTGGTGTCGTTTTTTTTGACAAACACTTTTGGATGTATTGAAGTGCTTGTAGGATTGTACATCTGAGCCAGTTGAGTGGTGCCGGCTGCTATTGCCGATATGTGTCGTTCGGTGGTTTTACCTTTTTTGCCCATTGTGCGGCAACCTGCTAAAAGTGTCGAAATACAGATTGCGAATAATATTATGAATAGTTTTTTCATAAATCGTTGTTGCGTTAAGATTATTTCAGCCGCAAATATATAAAAAAAAGTGTCGCCACAGCAAAAAAACTGACAGCGACACCAAATAAACCAACCTAACTATTTCTAATATAGATTAAAAAATCAACTATTGTGCCAATTGTTTTTGCTGATTATTTATTCACAATTGGCAAAACCTGCATCTACGGTTGTGTTCTCAGTGCGAGAATTGCCAAAATAGTCGGTTTCCAATTCGCTGTAAAGCATTAAGTATCCGATATTTGCCAAATCTTTGGCTGGCGATTCGGTTTTGATTCGGTAATCGTCGGCATCGATGTTTACAAATTGTGGATCAATGTTGAATTTGCACGAATTGAATATTTGGTTTTCGGTTGTTTCGTTTTTTATTAAGCTGTTGAGTATTTGTATGTTAGACTCATTGTCGGGATATTCACATTCTATTTCGGATTTACGATTGCCCCATATTATTGAGTTGACAATCAATGCGTTGAAACTGCTTTCCGGGTCGTTGTTTTTGCAAATAAGAGCAGCTGAACTGCGGTATCCCGAGTTCCAATAATCGGCTATGGTGCAATGCATTATGTTGTAATTTCCGTTTTTGCCAATAGATAGACATGTGTTGCCGCAATTGTTTATTAAAGTGTTGTAAATAAACGCATTAACATTATGAATATTGACGCCTGCGAATAGATGATTTTGAATTATTGAGTTGCCAATTGTTATTGTGCCAACGGTTTTTCTGTCTTGGCAAATAATTCCGTTTTGTGCGTTTTTGATTGTGGCACTGATGATTGATACATCCTCTGATGATTCGCCAATGGAGATTCCATTCCATTGTGCAGGCACTGACTTGTATTCTTCTTCGGGTCGTATACCTTGCAGTGTTACAGGGTTTTGCGCATTTCCTTCGATTGATAAATTGCCGTGAACATCAAGTCCGCAATTTTTGTTGAAATATATTGTAACTCCCTCTTTGATTGTTAGTTTAGCGTCTTTTGCCACGGTAATTCCTTGGTGCGAGAGGTAAGCAGTGTGGGCTGGGAGAGTGGTGTCGGAGTGGATTGTGCCATTGAGTTTTGTGATGCAAATGCCGTATGCAGTGATTATAACTCGCTGATTTTCACAGCCTGTATTTACTATAATGGCATTTGTGTGCAGATAGTTTTCTTTTTGATGTTTGAGTTTCGCTTGTGCAAACACAAAAATGCTGTCGCCTTTTAATAGTTCGATGTTTTCAGCCGAATTGGTTTTGCGACCGTTGATATTTAGTTGAATTTGATTGTCGTTGTTTTCTAATTGTATAGTGTTGATATTAATGTTTTTGCCCGATTTGTTTAGAATTTTTAGAAAATGCACACTACTTTTTTCGTCGGTGAAAATGGTGTCGAATTTTAGAGTGTCGCACGAAAATTCAAGCATTGCGCCGGAATTGTATTCAAATTGATCTTCGCAAAAGCTAAACGCCAACAATAAAACTATTATCAATATTTTGGAATAATTATTTCGCATAATCGCTTTATATTTTTGCCCAAAAGTAGTTATTTTTGCGCAAAAAATTGATTTGAGATGAAAATTCTTCTTCATGCTTGTTGCGCACCGTGTTCCGCTCCCATATTAGAATGGCTGATTAACAACAATATACAGCCTTCAATATTTTATTACAATCCCAATATCTATCCACAAAAGGAATACGAAATTCGTCGAAACGAGATTGAACGTTATTGTAAAAAACTGAATATCAATTTTATAGAGGGTGATTATAATCACGATGAATGGCTATTGCACGTTAAGGGTCTTGAAAATCAGCCGGAACGTGGCAGTCGTTGTCTTGAATGTTTTAAACTCCGCTTGAAAAAAACAGCTGAAACAGCATCCCAAATGGGATTTGATACTATAGCATCTTCGCTTTCATCGTCGCGGTGGAAAAGTCTCGAACAGATTGACACCGCCGGAAATTTGGCTGTGGAAGACAAGGAAAATGTTTCTTATCTTGCCCGCAATTGGCGCAAAGGCGGTTTGCAACAACGTAGAAATGAGTTGCTTAAAGAGAATGGATTTTATAATCAGTTGTATTGCGGCTGTGAGTTTTCGCAACGTTGATGTTTTTGTTGCGTTCGATAGTTTCTAGAGCAAACGACACTTTTTGTTGCATTGTCAAACGTGCATCTATCCAATTGATATACACACCCATACGCTCCATACGGCGAAACCATGTCATTTGACGTTTGGCAAATTGACAGATGGCAATGTATAATTGTTCAAACATCTCTTCGTATTTCAATTGTCCTATTACATAGAGAGTTACGTATTTGTATTCGAGACCGTAATAAATAAGGTCGTCGGCTGGTATGCCCGAATCAATTAAGCGTTTGATTTCGTCGGTCATTCCTTCTTCGAGACGCTGTTGAAGACGGATGCGGATTTTTTCGCGTTCGATGTCGCGCGGGTTTTTGATTCCAAAAACAAGACTGTCGATTTTGGGATAGGAGGGTACTATTTTTGGATTTTCCTTTATGAATGTTTCAATTTCGATGGATCGTATTGCCCTTTTTTTGGTGTCGGTGTCGGTGTTGTTGTGGAGGGTCTTCATTTTGGCGAGCATCTCTTTGAGTTGGTCAAGAGTGTATTGCTCAAGGTTTTTACGAAGTTCGGGATTTGCCGGAACATCAATAAGTTGGTAGTTTTTAATTACCGACTCTAAGTATAGACCCGTGCCGCCGCATAGTATCGGGGTTTTGCCGTTGGTGGTAATCTTTTGATACACATCAAAAAAATCTTTTTGATAGCGAAACACGTTGTATTTTTCGCCGGCAGGCAGAATGTCGATCATATGGTATGGGATATTCTTGCCGTCAACCGAGTAATCTTCAATGTCTTTGCCCGATCCGAGGTCCATTCCTTTATAAATTTGTCGCGAATCGGCACTGATGATTTCGGTTTGAAGTGCTACTGCCAAGTGTGCTGCAAAAGATGTTTTGCCTCCCGCTGTGGGGCCTAATACTGTTATGAGGTTCATTTATAAATTATAAAAATGTAGAGACGTGCCATGGCGCGTCTCTACGGATAATGGTGTGTAATGTGTTAACCCTTAACCTCTTCGGTGTGTTCGGGTTCTGCTACGGTTTCGGGTTCAGATTTTGCAGGTTCTTCTGCTTTTTCTGCGATGTCTTTGCCTTTGAGATAGTTGGGAAGTTCCAAACCGGCCGATTTGAAAATGTCGTTGATGGGAGGTAATGCGCCCAACATGCCCGACATAAAGTTGGCTGTGCTTGATTTGCCGTTTGAAAGGCTGTCCCAAACTGTAACTTTGTCGATTTTGATATTCTTTACTGCCTCGGTTTGGAGTTTTACTATGTCTACGAGTTTGTCGGCAATCATCATCTTTACAGCGTCGTCGGGGTTGTCGCCGGCTGCTTTTACCATTGCATTGAAACCTTCGGCTTGTTTTGCAAGTATCTCCATAACACCTTTTGCTTTGGCTTCCATCTCGTAGTAGATAGAATCGGCGTTACCTTTTGCCACACGGCGGATGCGTTCTGCCTCGGCTTCTGCCTCAATTTCAATACGTTGACGTTCAATTTCGGCGGGAATAATGATGTCGGCAGTTTTTGTGGCTTTTTCACGATCGGCACGCGCCATTTCGGCGAGTTTTTGAGCCTCGTATGCCGATTTTTGGGTTTCTGCCTCGTTGATTCTTTCTGCCGAAACTGCTATCTTGTTGGCCTCTGCCTCGGCTTTGCGTCGTTCGGCCTCTGAACTTGCAACACGGATCTTTGCCTCGTTCTCGCCCGATACCGCTGTTGCGTTGGCTGCGGCTATGCTGATACGTTGGTTTTTCTGTGCTTCTGCCTCGCCCACTTGAGCCTCTGAATTGGCTGCTGCCACTTTGATACGTTGTGTCTTTTGAGATTCCGACACACCGATTTGTGCCTCGGCGGTTTGCGCTGCCACTTCGATGCTCTGCTCTTTGCGGAATTTAGCCTCACCAATTGCACCGTTTTTCTGTTCTTCGGCAACTTCGATTTTGGCTTTGTTGATAGCGCGTTCTGCCTCTTTGCGTCCGAGTGCGTCGATATAGCCGCTCTCGTCGGTGATGTCTTTTACGTTTACGTTGATAAGTTTCAAACCGAGTTTTTTAAGTTCTTGTTCTACGCTCTCAGATACGTTGCGGAGAAACATTTCGCGGTTTGAATTGATTTCTTCGATTGTCATTGTGGCAATAACCACACGCAACTGACCGATGATAATATCTTCGGCGAGGATGCGAATGTCATCGAGTTTGATGCCGAGCAAACGTTCTGCGGCATTGTTCATTACGCCGTCTTCGGTGCTGATACCCACCATAAAGTTGCAGGGTACGTTTACACGAATCTGCTGTTTGCTGAGGGCTTTTTTAAGGTCTACCGAAATGGTAATCGGCGAAAGGTCGAGGAATTCAAAGTCCTGAATTACAGGCCAGATGAATGCAGCTCCACCGTGAATACATTTAGCTGTTCTTGTTCCTGCCGAGCCTTTGCCCACCTTGCCGTAAACAACGAGGATTTTGTCGGAGGGACAGCGTTTGTAACGTTTTACAAACCAAATAATTAGAATTAAGCTGATAACTACAGCTATAAAAATTAGGGTAAATAATGCGTCTCCCATAATTGATGTGTTTTTATGATTTATAATTGAAATTAGTTAAGTTTTTCTACAATTAGAAGGTTTTGATTGTCAACGGCTTTCACTATTATTTTGTCGAACTGTTTCAATTCGGTTTCTGATTCGGTGATGGCGTCGTAAGTGCGAACTGCACTTTGCACATTGATTTGCACTTTGCCTTTGCCACTTTTCATAGGTGGTATCGAGAGGTAGACTTCGCCTTTAGCTCCAACGGTGTCGCTTGTGGCAAGTGTGCCGCTGTATTGCATTCGAGCAAAGAATGAAAGCATCAACACTATCACAATTGACATTACTAAACCTGCCACCAACGATGACAATATTGTTACCCAAATGGGCAGTCCGTTGTTGATTGTAACAATGCCTATCCACGAAGCAGCCACGCAAAATCCTATCAATGATTTTAAACTGAGAAAATACGAGCCGGTGTCGGAATCACCATGGTCGCCGTGATCTGTATCGGTATCTGAGTCGCCGTCGGTATCGCCTCCAAAGAGACTCATTCCAAATATTACAATAAAAGCCAAAGTGCTTATCACAGCCATAGCCCAATAGATTTTTGGTATGAGCGGCATTGCGCTCCATGTTTGAAGTAGTTCCATATTCTAATTTTTTTGTTTGTACAAATATACATAATAATAGTTGTATTGACAACTGTTTTTTGTAAAAAAAAGCAAAAAAAAAAGCCTCCGATTTTTTTCGGAGGCAAAAAATGATAAGTATGGGGGAAGATAAATGCTATTCAAATCTGATTTTGAAAGATTTTTCGCTTACCTTGCCTGCATTGTTGCCGTTTGTGGGTTTAGTTTTGATCACGATAGTTTCGTTTTCAACATCACCAGCGATTTCAGGATAGTAAGTTACAGTAATAGCGCTTGATGAATTGCCGGCGATTGTTTTTGTTTTGGGCAATACAGTGATTCCGGCGGGAGCTTCAAAACCAACGATTTCTAAAGCTTCGGCTTGAGTGTTGTTGATTTCGATAGTTTGAGTAGAAACATTAGCGGTAGATTTGTTGAATTTAACCATATCGCTTTTAGCGCTGAGTGCGCGAGTGTTGCCGAAGATCTGGAGGTCTTCTTCTTCAATCCAACCCTGTGCGTTTGAAATGTTTGCGATGAATGTCATTACGAGGGCTGCTAAGATTAATTTTAATGCTTTCATAATAATTTATTTTATTTAATAATTTAATTTTGTTGCCGTTTTGTTTAACGGATTATTTGTATGTTTAGTTGCCTAATTTTTCCTAATTTGAAAAAAAAATTAGATTTTTTTTCTATTGTCTTTGAAGTTCAATGTCTACGCTTGATCCTTTGTATTTAGGACGGTAGATAACTTTGTCGTAGTTACCTTGTGATGCGGGTACAATTGTGCCGGCTTTTTCGAATTCGTCGTCGTCTTTGATATAAAGGATGCTGTCGTTTTCGATTTTGTATTCAAGTTCCATAGGGAAAGAGTATTCGCCGTTGGTGGCAGATTTGATGAGCATAGATACTGTGGTGCCGGCGTCTACAGTTGCTTTTTGTCCGTCGAACTCTACTGTGAGATCAAGTTGAGAAACTATCATTGAGAGCATCGATGATGGAATGTTTTGCGATTTGAATTCGCTTTCAAACAAAGCACCTGCGTTTGAAACATCGATAGTGTATTTGCCTTTGAGTGAATCATTAGACGATCCGTTGCCGTCTTTGTTGCCGCCGCACGAGCAAAGAAACATTGCGGCACATGTTAAGATTGTAAAGAGTTTTTTCATCGTTTTGTTTTATTTAGTTTATTAACGTTGCAAATATAATGATTTATTTTTTTCGCTGCTATCATTTATTTACAAAAAATAATAATTTTTAAACATTGGTGTCAATGTTGTGATACTTTTTTTTAGTTACTTTGCAACTTGATATAATATAAAGTGTATGGCAGTCAAAAGTAAAATTAAGAAAGCGTTTGCTGCACTGTGGATAACGGTGGCGGCTATTCCTATTTTGCTTGTGGTTGCAGTGTCTACTTTTTTGGCAAGCGAAACAGTGCAGTCGTTTGTGGCACAAAAAGTTTCGGAGTCTTTGTCAGAAAAATTTGGCACAGAAATCAGTGTTTCAAAGGTTTATATCAATCTGCCGCGTTTGAGTGTGGATTTAAAAGAGATTTATGTGGAGGATTTAAAACACGATACTCTGCTCTATGCCGGTAGTATTTCGGCAAGGTTAAAATCTTTTGTTATTTCGCGAAACTACTATCATATTTCGCAAGCTCAGGTTCGCAATGTGGTGGTTAATATGTTGGCGGATACTTCAGGAGGGTACAATTATTCTTTTATTTTGCCTGTAAAAGATTCGTTGCAGGTGGATACAGTTGACGTTCCTTCAAAATTTCATATCGAGGTAGATAAGATAATGCTTGCCAATATCAATTATACTTTGAGTACCGGTGCACCTGAAACAAATTCTCCGCAGATTGATTTCAACAATTTGAAACTCAGAAATGTAACGCTGCTTGGCAAGAATTTTTCTATCAACGATCAAACCGAAATTGCCCTTAGAATCGACTCGCTTCATGCCGAGGAACATTGCGGATTTAACATCAACAAATTGGGTACAAATGCTTTTGTAAGTACCAATGGCATAATACTTAAGGATCTTATTCTTGTTACCGACCAGACCAATCTTCGTGCCGACAGTTTGAATTTTCATTTCGACGGGTTCGACTCTTTTTCCGACTTTTTCAACAGTGTGACTCTTGGTGCTAAAATCAATGAAGGTTCGTGGTTGGCGGTTGACGACATTGGACGTTTTTCAAAAACGCTTTACGGTTACGGTATTGCTCCAAAAATTAGTGCAGTGGTGTCTGGTCCTGTTAGCGCATTGAAAATCAATACTTTGAAACTTGGCTATTTAAACGACACTCGTCTTGATGCCGAAGGTAGTATTTATGGTTTGCCCGAAATGGATATGACATATTTTGATTTGAGTATCAAAGAGTTGTCAACATCTCAGGATAATATCAACAGTCTTCATCAGCCGCTTAGCGATGAGCCTATTGTGGATTTGCCCGACGCTCTTAACGAATTGGGCACAATTTCGCTTGCTGCCGACATCAAGGGACGCGCCAACGATCTTACTCTCAACGGCAATCTATCTTCAAACCTTGGAAATATCACTACCAACGTGGCTTTGTTTAATGCCGATGAAATCACTAATATTCAGGGTATAATTGATGCCAAAAATCTTGACCTTGGCGCTGTTACCGGCGACCATGAGCAATTTGGTTTTCTCACCACTGCCGACACTGTAAATATCAATATTTTGCCCGGAGGCAGGGTCAACGGCACAGTGAATGGCGATGTGGATTCGGTTGGTTTGTTGAAATACAACTACACCGGCATTAGTATCAACGGACGTTTTTCGGAGAGTGATTTCGACGGTCTATTCTCTATCAAAGACCCAAATTTAGACCTTGATTTTGCGGGACTTGTAAATTTTGGCGGCGATGTGTTGAAGGCTAAATGTTCGCTCAAACTTGATCATGCCGATTTAAAAACCACACACTTGCTGCATGATTCGCTCGATTTGATGAGTTTTGCCCTATCTGCCGACCTTGAAGGTTCGGATGTGGACAATATCAACGGAACTGTAATACTAACAGAACCATTAGAATTTCGTCGCGACAACAAGTTGTTTTATATCCATAATTTCAGGATAAAAGCCTTTATCGATCAATATATCTGTTCGTTGCCGTTGCGCAGTGTGGAATTGCGAAGCGACTATGTGGATGCCGACCTCAAAGGTCTATTACGGTCTGACCAGCTTGCCAAGATTATGAGCAATTTTGCTTATATGGTTTTTCCGTCGCTCAATTATCAAGATTCTGCTGCTGTGGCGGCTGCAAAACAACGTTTGGCTCAGTCTTCCACACGTAGACGCCGTGCTCCTCGCGAATTTAACGACCCTGATTTTCAGCGAAATCTGGGCAACAACTTTGATTTCTCCATTCTTTTTAAAAACACTACCGAAGTTACCGACTTTTTTATTCCCGAACTATCAATTGGCGAAAATACTACACTCAAAGGTGGTTTCAATACACTTCGTCGACATATTTGGACCGATTTGCAAACCGATAGCTTGCGCTACAACGATTATTGCACCAATAATCTCAACGTTAGTGTTCACGCACTTGGACGCGATTTTATTTTAGACATTCAAGCCGATTCTATCGACGTGTCTAAAGATTTGAGAATCAAGAATCCGGCAGCCAATATTACCGCTCGCAACGATACTGCTACTTATATGTTTTCGTGGTACAATACCGATAGTTTAAAAAACGAAGGCACATTCGACGGCAGAGTGGTGTTGCATCAGCATTATCTCCCGGGACATTTTCCGATTATAAATGCCAAGTTTAACCCGGGTAGTTTTTATATTCACAATTCCAAGTGGGAAATCAACGAAAGTGAGGTAAATATTGACACTACTTCAATATCAATCAATAATTTTGGTCTTATTGCCGAAGATCAAAAGATTACATTCGATGGCATTTTGAGTGAAGACCCTCAGCAGACTCTTTCTGCCGATATTAAGAATTTCAACCTTGAGTTTCTCAATTCATTTGTGAGCGGACTTAATATAAAAGGTGTGCTTTCGGGCAATACCGACGTAAAAAATATTTATGGCGACATTCCAATTTTCCGTTCGCACAACTACATCGACAATTTGATTTTCAATGATGTGAGTCTCGGCAATGTAACTGCTAATTGCGATTTTCAGCCTTTGGATTCTATTATCAATGTTGATTTTTATACCAAGCGTCGTTTGCTCAACAAAGAACTGATGGAAAAAGACTCGATCAAACCTATCCACGGTTCGGGCACTTGCAACATACTTACCAAGGAGGTAGATTTTACACTCAATATTCTCAGTTTGCCGTTCAACACATTCCGCCCGTTTTACGAAAACTACATTAAATCATCTAATTACACCAACCTTTCGGGATATGCACGGGTAAAAGGTAAGGTTGAGGACCCAAAAATTATGGCTCAATTGAGTGTGCATGGTGGCAATTTTAGAATTATGAGTCTCGGCACTCAATACGACATCAACGACTCGCTGGGTATCACTCTCGACAATAATCTTATAAAAATCCATAAAACAACGCTTTACAGCGACCGAAAAACCGGCAATGCAGTGCTTCAAGGTACAATTTCGCATCACAATTTCGACAATATTGATATGAATCTTAGTCTTGCGGTTAAAAATTTTATGTTTTTGAACGCCAAACAAACCGACACATCAATGTTTTATGGCAAGGCATATGCTTCGGGTGATATTTTCCTTCGTGGAAATCCTATGTGTATGATTGATATCGACGGACGTGTAAAAACCGAAAAAAACACTCTCGTTTACCTGCCAATGTACGGAGCGAGCGACGTAAACACCGAAAACGATTTTATGACCTTTGTAACTCACGACACCCTGCATATTCAAAGTCAACGTCATGGAGCCGACCTTTCGGGTTTGAAGATGAATTTCAATCTTGAAGTTACGCCCGATGCCGAAGTGCAGGTAATTCTCGACGAAACTACAGGCAACATTCTTAAAGCCTCTGCCAATGGCGACCTTCGACTTGTAATTTCTTCGTCGGGAGATTTCTCAATGTTTGGAGCTCTCTCGGTAGAAAAAGGTGATTATCTGTTTACAATGCAGAATGTGCTCAGCAAAAAGTTTGAGGTGGTAAAAGGCGGCACACTCCGTTGGAATGGCGACCCGATGGATGCCGTGGTGGATATTTCTGCCGTGTATAAACTGCGCCGAGTAAACCTCTACAATCTTATGGTAGATGAAGAATATCGCAACAAAAAAGTGCCCGTACAATGCCTTTTGAATATGAAAGGCGACCTCAACGAGCCAATTGTTTCTTTTGGTGTAAAACTCGACGGCAACTACGACGATATTCAAACCCAACTTTCAAACTTAGACGAAGGCAATATCAATAAACAAGTGATTTCGTTGCTGTTGCTCAGTCAGTTTCAACCGTTGCCCGGTTTGCAAAATCAAGAAAACTCGCTTTTCTCCGACTATAATCCGGGCGAACTCGTAAGCAATCAAATCAACCACTGGCTCAGCGATATAAGTGACAAAGTGGATGTGGGTGTCAACTATTCTATGGGCGACAATACAACCAGCAGCGAACTTGAAGTGGCACTATCCACGCAATTGTTCGACGACCGCGTTACCGTTTCTACCAACGTGGGTGTGGGCGGCGAGTCGAAAACCACTACAGCCACCAACCGAACCAACAATGTGGTGGGCGAAGTGCAGGTGGATGTAAACCTTAATAAGGGTGGAACCGTAAAACTAAAAGTGTACAACAAGGCTAACGACGATGAACTCGACCAAGCTCCTTATACTCAGGGCGTTGGTGTATCATTTAAAAAGGAATTCAACAATCGTCACGACCTTTTTGCACGTAAAAAGAAGCAAAAAATCAAAACACCATAAATTATGAAAAAAGCATTTTTATTGATAGCATCTTGGCTGATGATGGTTTCCGTTAGCGATGCTCAAATTGCAGCCCGTGTGCCTGCCAACGCTCAAAAACTTATTGATGCATATCCTGATATGCAACTGACTTACAGCGATAACGCAATTGTTTTTCCCGACGGTACAAGAATCGTTTACGATGACGGCAAGGAGAAAGATTTTGTAACAAAACTCGACAATAGCGACATTGAAGATATGTTTTCGATGACATACGACACATCTGTAGACGAACCGGCATATTTAAACGACTGTGGACGAAGCCGTTGCGAGGCTTTGTTTAAAAAAATGTATGGCAACTGTGCAGCCGAGGTTCAAAAAAATCTTGTAAAAATTGAATGGTTTGGACAGCAATTGCCTATTACAAAAGTTAACGGCGTAAGCGAAAAACTAAAAGCCGTTTATGAAGAACTTAAACAGAAACCCGAACTCAAAAAATATCTTTTGCAAGCCTCATCGTTTTATTGGCGTCAGGTGCGTGGTGCTAATCGTTTGAGTGCTCACAGTTACGGAATTGCATTTGATATCAATGTTTCCAACAGTAATTATTGGCTTTGGAGCAATAAAGGCAAATCAGAAACCGACCAGATAAAATATGCCAACCGTATTCCAATGGAAATTGTAAAAGTGTTTGAAAAACACGGTTTTATCTGGGGCGGACGCTGGTATCATTACGATACTATGCATTTTGAATATCGTCCCGAGTTTTTGTAAAAACTTAGATTATCAGCAAACCTTTTATTTTTTCGGTTTCGCCGGCAAGTATAAGTGTGTCGCCTTCGCTCAGAAGTACATCTGCACCGGGGTTCATTGATATTTCGTTTTGGTGTTCAATGCCAAGTACCACACACTGAGCCAGTTCGCCAATGCGAGATTCTGCCAATGTTTTGCCGCAAAATGGCATTTCGGGAAGCACCTGAAGTTGTTCGAGCGAAAAAGTGGAGGCTCGTTCTGCCGATTGTTTTTCTCTGCCTGTATGTACTGCGGTGTCGAGTTCCTTGCTAAAACGACGTATCTGTTCGTCGCTACCAGCCACCACAATTCGGTCGTGAGGATATAAACGTTCGCGTCCGCCCGGAGCATTAATATTAACACCGCCGCGAACAATACGCACTATATTAACTCCGCACGATCGGCGAAGGTCGAGATTCAAAAGTTGATGTCCGCAATATAGCGACTGCGGATTTAGTTCAAAATCAGCAAGATGGAGGTCGTAATTAAGAAATGCTGCTTCCACTTCACGCCTAACAGAACGGTTGTTTTCCTGTTCCCGCTCACGTGCCGAAAGGTTGTCGATAAAACGCTGTTCAATATCCGACGATTGTTTGTGTACCTTGCTTGATAGCAAAATTATTACCACAATGGCAATTGCAGCCACCACAAGCAATCCGAGCGTTAGGTTAAAATATTTGCCTATGCAGAATGTTACGAAAACCATTCCCAATATCATTCTCGCAGCATAAAGTGCCACAAGAGTAGCCCTTCGATACGAATTGTCGCGACTTAATGCCAGTGTTTCGGGTGCTGATTTGTGACTTGCCACCATCTTGTAAATAAACGGCGAAAGAATAATTAAGAGCACCACCAATGCCACCAAACGTGAAACCCATTCAAGATTGTCGGGGGTAACAGTAGCCACAGCCTCCACTATCCAATTAGATACAAATTGTTGATAAAGTGTTATTACAAAGATACTTACCACGCTGTACACTGCCACTGTGAGTCCCACCTTTTTAAGCAATTGCCTTAGAAGACTTTGTTGTGCAATGGTGCTTTTGCCTTGCGAAAGGCGTCCCACAAAATCGAAAAATTTTTGCGGCAAAACCTTCTCCAGCATTTTGTATGCAGGTTCGGCAAGACGTATAGTATAAGGTGTGAGAAACGTGGTAATAACCGAAACAGCCACCACAACCGGGTAAAGGAATTTTTCGGTAACGCCAATCGACTCGCCAAACTGGGCAATGATAAAAGCAAACTCGCCCACCTGTGTAAGTGCAAAGGCAGACTGCATAGCCAGTTTCATCGGTTGACCCGAAAGCGTGATGCCGAGTGTGGCAAATATTATTTGTCCAAAAATTACAGTAAGCGTTATTATCAAAATAGGCAGCCAGTATTCAGCCAATGTTGCCGGCGAAATCATCATTCCTACCGACACAAAAAATATAGCGCCAAAGAGGTTTTTGATTGGCGACATGAGTTTTTCAATACGTTCACATTCAACAGTTTCTGACAAAATAGAACCCATAACGAATGCACCGAGAGCCTCGCTGAATCCTGCCATTTTAGCTATTAGCACCATTCCGAGACAGAGTCCGAGAGCTACAATGGTCATGGTTTCGTCGTTGAGATGTTCGCGACATTTTTTTAATAATGTGGGTATCAACGTGATACCGGCCACAAACCAAAACATCAAATAAGCCACCAATTTGCCTACTTGTGCCAACATTTCTGCGCCGTCGAACTGCTGGTTTACAGCAATCGATGCCAAAAGCACCATCAAAACCACGGCAAACAAATCTTCAACTACAAGTATTCCAAAACATAGTTCGGCAAATTTGTGCTGACGTAAACCGAGGTCGTCAAGAGCCTTAAACACAATTGTGGTTGACGACATACATAGCATACCGCCAAGGAATAGCGAGTTCATTTCTGACCAACCCATCATTCTTCCGAGCATAAAACCGCAGCCCATCATTCCCACCACTATGGTAAGACAGCCGATAAAAGCCGTGGAACCCATTTTTAGGAGTTTTTTGAACGAAAATTCAAGACCGAGAGTGAACAACAAGAAAATTACGCCCACCTCGCCCCAAGTTTCGGCGCTTTCAACATTTACCCAAGAACTGCCGCAGACGTAAGGTCCGGCAAGTATTCCTGCCACTATATATCCTAAAACTACAGGCTGTTTGAGCCATTTGCACAATATACTGATAGCCCCGGCCACCAGCATAATTATTCCTAAATCGTGAAGCATTTTGATGTGTTGTTTTTCGGCTGCAAATTTACGGCTTTATTATGAAAATAGCAAGTAACGACACCTTATTTGATATAATTACTTATAAAACAAAACACGGAAATACCATTCGTATTTCCGTGTTAAACGGTTTTCATATCCATAGTTTGATTAAACTTCGATTTATTTAGCTGCAACTTCCAATTGTCATCTGAACTTTGGATACAGAAAAAGGAAGAAGGTTTAATCAAGATATGGAAAATTTTTTGTATCTTGTATACAAGATACTTTTGGGTATTTTTTATCTTGTATGCAAGATATTTTCACTAACACTGTCTTGTATTATGTATGTTTTTTACTAATTTTGTGCTGTTGAATAATTATAACGAATTTAAACGATTTCAATCATGAAAAGACATACTTCAATTCTTCTTTTGTTGTTGACATTTTTATTTGTGAATGTTGATAACGCAACCGCACAGCAAAAACACGAATACGTTAACCTTGGACTGCCTTCCGGTACACTTTGGGCGACTTGCAATGTCGGCGCAGATAATCCAGAAGATTACGGCAACTATTATGCATGGGGTGAAACAGAACCCAAAGACAAGTATTCGTGGAGTAATTATAAATATTGCAAAGATGGCGATTATAAAATGCTTACCAAATACGGCGAAGAATCCCAAAATAAAGGCTTTTCCTATAATAAAGACCTCGACTCTTCCGACGATGTAGCCACAGTCCTTTGGGGTAGCGATTGGTGTATGCCAACGTTTTCACAGTGGATGGAACTCAATGATATGTGCTCATGGCTATGGACTACGCGCAATGGTATGAATGGATTTGAGGTAAAAGGACCAAACAACAATAAAATATTTCTTCCAGCTGCAGGCTTCCGCATCGATTTAAATATCCATAAAACTGATTCCGAAGGTTACTATTGGTCTTCATCGCGCCACATGCCGGCATTAGCCTGGGATGCTTGCTTTGGCTCTGACTCGGAATCCTTATTTCTACTTGGAAATTACCGTTGCTACGGACTGTCAGTTCGTCCCGTGCGTTGCATAAAATAAACTACGAAAGTTATTTGCGAGGAAAGCAAAAAATTTTATCTTTGCGCATTGATAAACTCGAAAAAGCAATGTATTATTATGAATTATCCGCTTAGCATACAGAGTTTTGAAAAAATACGTCAAGGTAATTTTATTTACATTGACAAAATTGCCAAGGAGTTTTATAGCACAGTTGAAAACCTTGTCCTGTTCTCTGCCTTACGCCAACAACAAAAGTCTCCGCCTTGTAGAACGTGATTTACAGAATGTTATCTATTTGGTTTTCACTATCTTGGGCGAATTTATTATAAGTGAGGCTCATTTTTCAAAAGGTCGCGCCGACAGCATTTTGATCAACAAGGATTACGTTTATATTTTTGAATTTAAGATAGACCAAGACGCTCAAACGGCTCTCAATCAGATAAATGTAAAAAACTATGCTGGCCGTTTTAAAATGGACGGCAAACAAATCTTCAAAGTGGGCGTAAGTTTTTCAAGTGCAGAGAAGAATATCGTGGATTGGAAAGTGGAGGAGGAGTGATTCGCGTAAAAAAAATATCTTAGACTTCATTTTGTATTTAAAACTAATGAATTATGGCAGCAATTAACTTTAAATTTGATTTTGAATATTACGGTGCGGCGGTTGTTGAAATGGATTTTGATGGCAGTCATTACCGTTTTCAATCAACGTATATGGGCGATAATCCGTTAAATTCGCTTATAAACGGACTTTGGACTTTGAAATTTCATAGCCACCATTTTGAAGAATCAGATAGATCTTGTAAGTTTGTTTGGCAAGACGAACTTGACGGTCATCTTGTTCGTCTGTGCAAAAAAAATGATGATTTACATATAGTTATTCATTATTTTTCTGACGCAACAAATTTCGGCGGCAATAGTTTTATGTTTGAAGACACAAAACTTGTTTTGGATACCGTTTTTAACTTTGACGATTTTACAAAAGAGGTTTGCAAAGCGGCAATTAATGCCATAAAAAAATATGGCATTTTGGGTTATGCTCGCAGTTGGGATGACAGTATGAACAATTTTGATTTTCCTGTTGCAAAACTTCTTTATTTGCTTGGTTCAGAATTGAAAGAGGATAATAACGATTTATATTTCAGTGATTTTGATAGGGAATTGTTGATATTAAAAATGGATAAATGACACCCTTATTTTAAAATCAAATCCGTATCATTGACGGCAGAAGAAATCCGCCGACAAAACTTTAATCCGTTGCAATAGCCTTACACTCAGTCTTTTTCGCGAGATTCATATTCTAGTCGCATTTTATATTCTTCTTCCAATAATGCTTTAAATTTTTTGTCAGTCAAGTCAAGAAATTTTACGCCGGAATCCTCAATGAGTTTTTTCTGCGACGATGTGCGGCTGCGGCGGTTTTTGTGAATGGAATCTCCGGCAAGTATTATGTTGCCGTCGGCATAGTCTGTAAATGTGGCAACAACGGCGGTCGCGGGTGCAATTTGGTCGTATCCATAAAGCATTGCAACGTCTGTAATAGCCTGCAATCCACGGATATTATCGTAGAATGGGAAAAACTCGCCTTTTTTGTCATACCAACCTGTCGAAATGTTGTTGACGTAAAAATGAACCATTGTGTGCGAGCCGCTTTGGTTGCCGTATGTCTTGAAATCGTATTCTTCCGCCTTTTTTACGATTTCCATATCGGGGCTGAATGTGTAGCGATTCATATACACAGTTTTGATTCTTGGCGGGCGGTAATCCCAATTGCCCTCGTCGTTGGCATCCGAAAGGTATTCTACGTATGTGCGGTCTTCGGGAAGGCTTCTCACGTGACTCAATACCATATCTTGAATTCGGAATGAATATCCACCAACGCGGATTACAATATGTTTGGAGTGATAGAAAATGCGGTTAATCAAATAGCGATACGCATTTATTGATTGACACATTCCGTTAACAGACCAACCTGCAAAAGCCTTGCCCTCGTCAAACATTGCGACAATTGCGCCCGGTTGGTCGATTTCGCTTACAAAATTGTCAATCCTTTCCTTGGTTTCTGCGTCGATTCTTTCTTCATAATTTTCATTTGACACAAATTCGCCGAAAACATTCGCGGGTGTTGTTGAGCGTTGACTGATGTTGCGGTCGAGCAAATAGAGAATTTGTTCGTCTGACGCTACGTTGATTAAAGCACCAATATCGTATCGTTCTATTGGTTTTTCCTTGCAAGGAACATAAATATAGCCGGAGCGGCAACGTCTATGGTAGTGTAACAGTGCAAACGTTGAACACGGATTACCTTCTCGATCCATTATTTTGGCATCGGGCATAGCACCGCGTTTAAGACAGTCAACTATCGCTTGTATGTTTTTGATGCATACGGCTTTATATAATTCGTAATCAATGTCTTTTGCGCCTGATTTTTGGAAATCTTGATATGTAAGACTTCCCATAAACCAAGGTTGACCTTCCTCAAATTCATCGGATTCTACATCATCTTTATCCTCGTTCTTGTGGCATTTTCTCAGGTCGATAAGTGCGTCTGTATCCAAATTGAAACGTTCTTTCCATAGAACCAACATTTTATCAACTTGTTCACGCGGCTTTGCGTACTCGTCGTAATGTAGCAAATATTTGTAACATATTGTAATCCAATACAAAGGGATGGTTTCTTCATACACCTTTACCGGTTCTGTAACCATCGACGGCTTGAAATAATCCATTCCAATCAGCCATTCTACTTTTGCTACATTATTAAAGTAAACGGCTGCAAGAAGTTCTTCTTCAAATGTTAAACTTTCTGTTTTTGTTTTATACATAATTGTTTATATTGAAATTAATCACGCCTCGTTTGTTTGACCTTCGTCATCGATACTTGCAGCCCAGTTGTCGAAAAATTCGCTGTCGGCTTGGTAGTTGAGTTGTCGGTTGATGAAGGCGATGGATTGGAGGAGGATTTTTTGGTTTTGAGGTTCGCTGTATACAAACGCTTCGGTCATATAGCGGCGGGCACTTTCGTAATCGTCGAGCGAAAGGTAAATGTTTGATATATCGCTCAAAAGGCTATCTATATAATTGATACTATTATATTTATGTGCCCATTTTTCACATTCGAGAGCGTATTGTAGAGCCTCTTGGTATTCCTCTTTTTTGTAAAGAATCTTTTGCACAGTATACATCATATACGCAACGTGCTGCGGGTCATATTCGTTGTCAATACCTATTTGGATTGATTCTTTTAGGAAGTCAAGCGCCTCATCGTCGTAGTCGTTTTGATGATGTAAATGTCCGAGGCGGCGGAGCGACTTGTGCAAACCGTATTTATAGTCGAAATGGCGTGCAGTTTCCTCGGCTGTTTTCCACGCGTTAAACATGTTTTCGCCATCGCGGAGGTTCATATAACATTCGCCAAGTTCAATCAAAGCGTCTACATACCACTCGTATTCGTCTTGATTTTTGGCGATGTCAACAGCGGTGATAAAATATTGCTCTGCCTGTTGGTAATCTTCGGCTTTGTAGGCTTCTTTGCCTGCCTTAAATGCTTCTTGAAATGTAATGTTTTCCATAATATTATGTTTTAAAATTAATAATGCGTAAATATAAAAATTTTTTACATTTGCCGTGAATTAAAACTCAAAAATTATTATGAAAAAAGTATTTTTATCATTAACAGCGTTATTATTAGCCTTTTACAGTTGCAATAATGCGCCCCAGCAAAATTCGGACAATGTTTCCGACACTACCAAAATTTCCATTCCCGAACCCAAGGACGATGCTCCCGCAGCCGACCCTTCTGTTGATTGGGACAAACCACTTTTCTCCATCGACACCGAAACTGGCGATACCATTACCAAATGGCTCTACACTGATACCTCGATTGTTGAAACATCTATTTACACCGAGGCTTCGTATGGCTATGAGGGTGATGAAACCACTGTTTACGATTTAAAAGGTCGCATAATTTCGCAATGCGGTACTATTAATTCGGGCAACATTCACAACGATGAAATGGAATATACCTACGA
>JAGCVU010000198.1 GCA_017962175.1 Bacteroidales bacterium
AGAACGGCACAACGACAAATGTGCTAATTTGTCATCGAATATATTGTATGGGAAATCACGCTTGCGTATAGATCTCAGCGAGGGGGTAGGAATCTTTATTGTACAAAGGTATAATAAAGATTCCAAAACCAAAACTGATAAAAATTCGCAGTTTTGCGACGTGGTGGAGTTTATTGCCGATCGCATTCCCATTTGGAAACCCATTGCCGAGCGTATAAAATTTGCTGTTCAGAAAGAATTGATGAAAAACAAGATTTCGGCTACCGCCGTAGAAGCGCTTCTAAAAGCGAAACTTAATCCATTGGGACTGCAATACGAAACATTAGTTAAGCCGCAAAGTTGCAATGTAAAAATAAGGCTAAGCGACAAAAAAGTTATAAAATTTTATCTTAAAAATGCCAAATTTTTGGCAAATCCCGATGCTTTTGTTAATTTGATAACAACCCTCGATGGTTTTGTAGCCAAAGGCAATGATTTTAGAGTAAAAAAATATTACAAAAGCAACGATAATCATTTTTGGATATAAGATATTTAACCTTAACCTGTTATGAATCAAAAAATAGAAAAACCTTTTATCTGCAATATCGAAAATCCCGACATTGATTGGGCTGTAAGGTATTATACCGATAATTTTTTGGAATATCCCGCTTGTAAGCCGGAGACTTTGATGGAACAAATTATGGGTCACATTGTAACTTCGGCGGCGGGCGAATATGCCGAATTTGCAAGATATTCAAGCGGCAAGGTTGCCAATCGGCTTGTGGAAATCGCTGATTTTCTGCAATCTGAATTGCCCGGAGTTTCGGCTAAAATGCTGGACGACAGCAAAATGATATTAACATTAAAATGCGGACTGCAATTTGAATTTACACATAATTCGCGCACTGAGATTCGTTTTGTACTTGCGTGTACCGACGCATTTATGCAGTGTGGGTCGCTCTCGTGGCAGAAACGGCAGTCGATGATAACATTTTTTACTTTTGTGGAAGATAATTTTTCATCGTGGAATGCAGAGTTGCAGCGGTATGCGTTTGAACTGTCGAAAGCGCGAATGGCGGCAAAGATTGAACGTACTGCCATCGACAGCGTTGTGCTTAAAAAACTCAGGGACGAAGGTTTTGAATTTTATGTTACCACGCTGAAAGCCAACGACAAAATAACCGTAAAAATCAGCAAAAGTCAGAAAACAACATTTTATCTTCCTCACAAAACTTTTGTAGAAAAAATCGACAAAGTGATTGCCGGAATCAAGTCCATAATGGCATTTGCCGAAGAAAACGGACGTTTTTATGTAGAAAATATTGTAAAAGAAGATAATTATCTTTGGGAAAAGTAGTTGTTAATTGTCTCAATGTTCTTTCACTTTGTTGATAAACTCGTCAGGTTCGTAAACAGGAATTTGAGACTCTATGAAATCCTTTTTGTTGCGCGTTATTATACAATCTGCGTTTTCTCTTATTGCCGAATAATACTGCATAGCATCTTCAAAATCACCAAATTTTGAACTGATAGATTGTCTGATTGTCAACATATCCACAACAGTTACATTAGCGGCTGCAATAAAATTGTCGAATAATTTTTTGATATTTTCGGCAGAAAGATTGTTGCGTTCCGACAAAACATAACTCGTTGTGGCAAAGGTTAATGATGATACTAAAAGTTTGAATCCATTGTCGCCACAAATGCTAATAATAAGCGAGGCCTTCGGATAAAAATTTGTACGCTGTGCCAAATAGTCGATTACTATGTTAGTGTCCAAGAATACTTTTATCATCCGTATTTTTGCATTATATAGTTCAGTTTAACATTATCATAATCAGTATTTTCGGCAATTTGTGGAACATCTTTTACAATATCCATAGCCCATTGAGAAATTTTGACATCCTCCTTTTTTATAATAGGCATTTTTGACCATAATTCTTTTTCCCTTCGTTGTCGAATTTCTGATATATTGTTAAGTCGCTGTTTTTCTGATATTTGCTCCGATTTTGATTCTTTTCCCAAGGTTAACATTTCTGACATAGATTTCCACAGAAGCGAAATTAAGGCATTCTTCACGTTGAAATTCGCATCTTTTATAAAACTCCAATATCGGAGAGTTTCAGGCTCTAAAACAATAGGATCCATAGTGTCTTTCTTTTTTGCAAAAATATGAATTTTTGTGATTGAAAACAAATAAATTTAATGATTTTTCGCAAAAAAACGGCACTCTCAATATTTGGAGAATGCCGCTTTTTCATATCTCAATATGAGTTGAAAGTGTTTTGAACTGAGCCGATTTTGTGTGGGCAAGATTGATATCATTACTTTGTACCCATCGCACTGTAAACGCAGTCAACACCTTTAATAGTAGACCAATGATAATTTCCATGTTTGTCAATACAATAACCTTGCACAGAAACAGTTACTGATGTACTGTTGGAATAATAATACATAGAACCTGAAGACGTGCTTTGCGAATTTGGCCAACGAGCCTTACAACCCTGTCCTCTGTTACCATTAGAACTAAAATATGAAGCATCGCCTATAATAATCCCAGTCTCTTTTGTAGATTCTACATTAGGATAAGACACCGTAAAACCGATTGTGTAGCGGTAGTCGTAATCAGTTTGGTCGTTGGCATCGTTTTCATTGTTGTAATATCCAATGTATTTATGTTCTGATTTATTAAAACTTACTTTATCAACAGTAGGAGTAAAATCTGTTACCTCTGGAGCATCAAGTACATCATCATTTATTTCCTCTGTGCGTTGAATAGGCTTATAGCCTTTTGCACGAGCATCATCAATATATACTATCATGGCATCTTTTGTCCCGTGCTCGTTTTTATAATCCTCGACTTTTTTATTTGCACATTTAATAGCATATTGGAATAAATTCCAATTATCATCGACATTTTTAGGATTGTATTCTACATCGTTAATTTGAGTATTACCCATACAAGTTGTTTCCAAATAAATAATGTTTTCATCTTCATGGCCTTTTACATCATTGGTTTTTGGACGAACTGCTAAAAAACAATGATTCGGCTCTAATACCAAGGCTACATCAAGGCCTATTTTCCGATATATGGAAGCCAATAAACAACTTCCATCTACGCAATTTGCCTGTTTTTCATTGTAGCATTGGTCAAAAAATCTTACGTGCTGGCATGAGAATTTAGTACCATTTATCGATTCAATTTCATTAGACGAATTTGTTGTAATGTCACTATAAGTTATTCCACGCATAGAAAAATATTGCCAAACCCACCACATCTGATTCAGAACATCACCTTTCGACCACTGATTCCCAACAAACTGACGATTATTACCAAGTGCAAGACATTGTTTCAATATCTTATCTATGTTTGGATTATCCTCATTTACATATATGGAATACATGATTCCATTCACAGTATTAACACAATCGTTAATACTGTGATATTTAATTCGTTTATTGAAGCGTTGAACAACTTTGTCGTTGATTTCTAAAACGGCATTCAAGTTGAAAAAACCAGGGATGATTGCATTTATGAGTGCATCTTGCTTCCACTTAAGTTTTGGTGCGTAATTCTCGTCTTTGATTATATCTGCAGTGACAGTTTCCTCCACAATTGTCTGATTTATAAACTCGTTGTCTTCAACTGTGAGTTTAATACGCGCACCTTCTGATTCTTTTGGAATAGAGATGCTTATACATTCTGGGAGATCAGCATAATTATTGTTAATCAACTGCATATAAGTCCAACTTGGAAAAAAATCATCGCTTAGATAATCCCATTTAACCTTCCAATCAAGTTTGGAGAGATCAGTATTGTTCTCAACACCATTGTTGTTGCCGTTATTATTGTTGTTACTACCTCCATTTACAATTTCTGGTTCGCCGTCATCTTTGTCCTTGCTACATCCTTGAAAGATTATCATTGGCGAGACAATCGCTGCAATCAATAATAGTTTTCTTAGGTTCATAATTTTATCTTTTTTAATGTTAAACTTCAGTGTCAATTGTATGTTTCTACGGTGACGAGTAAAAAATTGTTTTTGAAATGAAAAATCTCTTTTTCTACGTAGAGAATATTTTAAAAGAGGACAACGACCTTTGGGAAAAGTAGTTACGATTAGTGATTATTACGTTTCAATTCTTCCATGTAAAAATCTTTCACAGCGTCGGGACCGTCCCACCAAAAGCGGGATTTGGCATCTAAGAGCAAAGCCGCAGTACGAGATTGCAAAAATTCGGGCAAAACATCAGATGCACGGCGGCTTTCTTCCTCCGCTATACTGTTCACTACCATTGCAATAAGCAAATCTATCGCTGCCTGTATTTTCTTTTTGCTTACATACATTTTATTTTGCGTTGCCATAAAAAAGTTAAACAAGAAAGTGCCTTTTCGGTGCGAAAACAATATTGATCTTTTAACCTTTCGGGAAGCAAAAGACTGATACAAGTATTTTCTGCCTGAGGTGTGCCGACAGTTCCGTAACCACCTGACATATAAAGCATAATGGTGGCGTTGGTGTTGTCGTTGGCTATTTTGCCGCCGATAATATCATAGTGCTTGTAATCGCGTACAGTCTGAGCAAATTTTCCGCTTTTGCGGTGCGCTACAATACATCTTAACCAATGAGAATCAGCCGTTTCAAAGGTTTTGATATCAAGACTTTCAATGGGAGTATACTTGAATGCCGACACAACGCCAAAATCCTGCGACGAATCTAATAGATAGTTTTGATATGCTTTTTGTAAAGCGATTTTAGCAAAAGTATCCGCCTGCGCTTTGTCGGTTGTCAGGTAAAAACCTTGTCCGAAATCTTTGTTTTTGGCACATTTGACAATATCAGGTTGCACGACCGCCGTATAACTGCCGTGATATAATATTGTCCCTTGTTCCAATGCTTTAATCATATTTTTCTATCATTTTTGCGTCCACGCCTTTGTTTGCGAGGTATTTTTTTATATCATCAAAAACAGCCAAGTCTCCTTCTACGTGAAAAACTCCAAAAAAGTCTTCAATATACTTAAACACGCCGTTTTCGTCAAAAAAACGCGCAACACGGGCAACGGTGGTTTTCCATTTACGCGCCGCCAATCGCACTATGCGCATCTGCATATAGAGTATTTGAAGTTTTTCGTCCATAAATATCATATAGATAACGCAAAAATAGAAGATTGTTACATAATGTGCAAATTTACCCCAAAAAAATATACCTTTGCACTGCAAAAACATCGTATACAATGATCAACATCAACACCATAGAACTTTTAGAAATATTAGATAAAACCCCTGCCAATCAGAATATTATGCTTGTGGGAAAACACGGCATTGGCAAATCGGAGATTTTAACACAATATTACACCGAAAAGGGCTTCAAGGTGGTAGCGCTGTTTCTTGGACAGATGAGCGACCCGGGCGACTTAATTGGTTTGCCTATCAAAAATGCCGAATCGGGTAGAACGGAATTTCTGCCGCCGTATTGGTTCCCCAACGATGATGAGCCGGTGGTGCTGTTTTTAGACGAATTGAACCGCGCACGTCCCGAAGTGTTGCAAACTATTATGGATTTGGCACTTAACCGAAAACTCGCCGGACGTACTCTTCCAAAGGGTAGCCGCTTGATTTCGGCTGTTAACGATGGCGAGGAGTATCAACTTACCGACCTCGACCCGGCACTTGTTTCGCGTTTTAATGTGTATGGATTTCGCCCAACATATAAAGAATGGCTCTTATGGGCTGAAAAACAAAAACTTGACACTCGTGTTACTGACTTTATTTCGTCTAATCCCGATTGGCTCGATGGCAATGTGGCTGACCGTCCGCAAATCGACAGCGGATTAGAAAAATTTCCCGACCGAAGGGCTTGGAAAAAAGTCTCGGATATTATTCTGCATATCAGAGATTTAGACCAAACTGACCAAAAGATGATTGCCGGTGTAATAGGTGTTCAGGCGGCGCAAAAATTCTATGTTTCGGCATCGGCTGCCAAAATTATCGGCGGAAGAGAGGTGCTTTTGTATTTCGACAAAGTGAAGGCAAGGATTTCAAAATACAAAGTTCATCAGTTTTCAACCCTCAACGAAGGCATTTTCCGCTTTCTCGAAACTGCCGAAATCACCGCTGAGGAGAAAGTCACCGCCACTGACAACCTCAAAAACTACATTGCGCTACTTGAAACCGACACCAATAAAGAGTCCTTGGCGCATTTTACATCGGTATTTTCGCAAGGCATGTACCCCTCGGCTGTGGCATTCATTGTGTCTAATGCAATGGAGGTGTATCAAAAATTAATGCAGTTTGTAAGTAAGTTATAATTGACATCATGACCTCATACGACCGTATCAGCAAGCATGTTTACGATAATTGGTTTCTTACCGAGCCGGCGTTGCACGGAGTTTTGTGCGGACACGAATTGGTAGAAAACTTTAAAATGTCGGTGCCTGTGCGCTGTGGTCGCGGACGAATTGAGTATAATCCCGATATCGTTAAAACGGTAGACGACAATGCGTTAGAAGAATTGTTCCGCACCGAAACAATTCGTATAATGCTCAAACATCCCTATCAACGTCAACCCGAATGTCCCGCTGCAATACGCGCAATTGCAAGCAACATTGTGCTTACCAACAATTATAATTTCAAATATTTGAATTTACA
Source organism: Bacteroidales bacterium (assembly GCA_017962175.1). Taxonomy (GTDB): domain Bacteria; phylum Bacteroidota; class Bacteroidia; order Bacteroidales; family UBA3824; genus UBA3824. Next base: position 6,632 of record JAGCVU010000198.1, read on the forward strand.
CAAGGCAGATGAATTTCAATTGCCCTCAACAGAATATTTTGAGTGGTATGCGATGAAACTATGGAGTGCAGGCGACTCGTCTGCCTCTTCAAGTGAAGAAAATGGTGATGGCAGGCGAGACGCCTGCACTCCATGCGCTCCATTATCCGAATTGTGGGAGGAGAATGAGTTTGAATGTAGTCGCATCAACGAAATTATAGAAAATACCACCTCGTGGGGGTCGCTGCCGGGCAATTTAGTGGAAAAGATTAAGGCATCGTTGAAGGCTCAAATTGATTATCGCAAAGTGCTTTCGGGATTCAGGGCAAGCGTAATAAGCAGCCGCAGAAACCTCACACGTATGCGCCCCAACCGTAGAACAGATTTTCAAAACCTTGGCAGCGTGTACAAAATGCGCACAAATCTTTTGGTGGCGGTAGATGTTAGCGGGTCGGTAGATAGCAAAATGTTGCAAAAGTATTATTCGGTAATAAACCGTTTCTTTAAATACGGCATCGAAAGTATTGATACTGTGCAGTTTGATACCAAGTTAGGCGAAGTTCTCCC
>JAGCVU010000199.1 GCA_017962175.1 Bacteroidales bacterium
TGAAATCAACGCATTGCATTGCAGCTGGTTGAGCAGATAGTTGTAGTCAGAGATATTGCCCGAGAACGACGGCACAAAAATCAGATTTCCGCCAGTGGAGACAAAACTGTGCACAGCCGTGGCAAGATTGTGAGGGATAGATGGCAGCTGATTGAGTATCACAGTCTTGTATCGTTGCAGGTCGAGGTCGGCTTTAGCAACATCGGTACAAATATCAGCCGCAAAAGCCTCATCGCCGTCGAACAAAGCCGTAAAATACTTGTTCACAGATTGTTCGCCAATAATTAGCACCTTGGCAAGAGTGTCGAGGCGGTACGAGAAATACAAAGTGTTGTCGAAATCCACCGGCGAATCAGTTATGCCCAAAACGCCGTTCACAAAGGTTTGCGGTTCGTTTACATACTTGACAGTGAGTTCCTTGCGTTCGCCCGAATTTATCGAAAACTGCTGAACGCTCTTTTGCTTGCCGTTGATTACAAGTGTCAGAGGAACATTGTTATAAGTATTTGTGCCATAATTTTTTACATATACAGTAAGTTCTTCTTGTCCACCCGATCGGCGCAACGGCGTATTAAAAATGCACGTATCAACCGCCAAGTTAGAAAGGCTCTGAGTCTGCACGGGCGCAATATTAATTTGGGTTAAGGAATCAACCTCAAGATTATCAAAATCGCAAATATTTTGTTGAAAATCAGATATTAAGAAAATAGTTTTAAGAGCATCGGCGTCCACGTCCAAAAGGTTGAGATTTTGCTCTGCCTTGCCCACCACCTCAGAAATAGTACGCACTGATGGTGAAACTTTAACTTCTTGCAAAAACTCTCTTATAGTGAGAGCGTTAACAAAGCGAAAATGTTCTTGCGAAAAATCATTGGTAAGAAACAAAAATTTGGTACCCTGCGGATAAGCATCGGCGATTTCTAAGGCAATATTTTTGGCGGTTTCGATTGCAGAGGCGGAATTTTCGCCGGTTTGCATACTAAACGAATTATCGATATAAATAACCGGAGGGGCAGGTTGTTTTTGATTTACCGACACCGGCGACGTCATTTTTACCGGCTGTGCAAACGCCAACACAAGAGCCGCAATAGCAAGCATACGAAGCACCATCAGAATTATTTGTTTAATAACCGACTTTCGTCTGGTGGTCTGACGGATGTCTTCTATAAAACGTATATCACTGAAATATACGGTCTTGTATTTTCTTAAATTAAACAAATGTATTATAGGCGGAACCAGCACAGCCAATCCCGCCCAAAGAAATATCGGATTCAAAAAAAACATTTGTTTAAATCTCCCTTATTATTTCTCTATCTGTTGTTTAGCAAGGTCAATAATCGAGAGATCCCACGGAGCTATCATACACGTTACATTGTCGAATATACCGTCGGGATTTTTAGCAATCACATTATACAATTCGGCGATTCCATCAATACCCTCTTTGATATACTGAATAATATCTTCATCTGACGAAAACGAACTGATTGTTCTATAATGCGGAAACTCCACTCCAACACCACCTCTAAACGATGAAAATGTTGTCTCGGGACCAGAAATCCATCCTGCAAGTTGATGACGGAAGAATTTGAGATACTGAGTTCGCAACTGCGGATTAGAGCCGTTGGTACGCACAAGCACATTTACACCGGCATGACTATACGCTTGTCCCGGTGTCTCTTGCTTGCGAAAGAATCCGGCGTTGAATCCGAACACGTACTGCATTTCGTCGCGGACAAATCCGAGACCATAAAAATGCCACTCCTCACTTATGCGCTGATGAGTATATTTGCCGAGACGCGCCGTGTAATATTCGCGTATTTGATTGATAATCTTCCTGCGGCGTTCTTTTATTTCTTCTGCTTCAATCATTTTTGAATCAATAATTTATGTCTATATGGTGTATTGCCGTTTTTTTACGGTTACAAATATACAAATAATAATACAAATATGCAGCCAAAATCTACAATTTTATAGATATTTTTACATTTATACGCCGCGAGGTAAGGCGATCGGGCACGGCATACTGCACATTCTCCCCGTCAGCAATGCTATGCTGCGATGGCACAACCGTTATCCAACTATACGAAACAGTATTTTTGATGTCGAACAAATTAAAAATATCCACACCTATTTTAATAGATTTGCCGGGTTTCAATTTTTCTCGCCAAAGTGCAGCTTCTAATCCGAAATCAGCACGAAGATACTGTTTGCTACGATACACAGCCGTATATCGTGGCATATTTTCAGGTCCGAATGGTAGTGGTGTGGCGTATACCAAGGTTAGATTCATTCCCAAAAAGTCGAAACGTGGGAAATAATCGCGAAAAAAAAGACTTGACGAAAGTCGTCGGTCATCGGGACGAGGAATATTGCCATAACCATCGTTTTTAATATCCTCCTCCGTTTTTAAAAACGACAAACTCAACCACGAATCCATACCTTCAACAAATTCGCCATAAATCTTAAAATCGGCACCGGCGGCATATCCATCAGCTCGCTGCGACGAGTAGTATGTAATTTTAACATTATCAACTGTATAAGGCACAATGTCGGTAAGCTTTTTGTAATATGCTTCGGCAGTAATTTTAAAGGGACGATTCCACATTTTAAAGTCGTGATAAACACCACCAACAATATGAAACGATTTTTGAGGATCACGTGTGAGCAATTGTGTACCGTCAGAATTCATAATCTCACGAAATGTAAGCGGCTGAACATATCGTCCCGCCGAAAGACGGAAATTATAGTTGTTTAATGATTTAGGAACTATTAGAAACGTAAGTCTTGGACTAACTGACAATATCTGCGAAAAATCAGAATAACAGGCTCTTACACCTACATTTGCTGATATATCCGCATTTAAAAAGTTGAAATCATACTTATCATATAGATACGACGAAAAATCTGGACGCGCCAAAGCCGTTGTTCGATCGTTGTATCGCCACATTGCCAACGACTTATCAGAATTAACAAAATAACCGGCAGAATCCATTGTCTGCCATTCGTTTACATGAGCATCCACATCGTAGAGTACAGCCTGCGCCCCCCATCCTATTTTGTTGGAGGCAGCAAAAAAAACTCCACTATATTTAAAAGTGGCTATATGAGCTCTCATCATATTTCGAGCATGACTGAGGCTCTCTCCTACTCCTATATCTACAGCAGCTGTACTATCATCCGGCTGTCCCATTCGACGGTCGAGACTGCTAAGAAGATACGCAGCAGCAATATCGTAGCCAACATTTTCTTTTAACGCGTACACTGCAGCTGTAGCTGTCATCTTGATGCTTTGTCTGTCGGAATACTCCACTGCCGCCGCCTCCATAGCGCTTAAATAGGTATCGCGTTCATAGCCGGCATAGTAGATATTCATCTGTAGTGCATCTTGCATAGTACCAAACGATGTGGTTTGACTTTCGGGAATAAAAGAGAATTTGTTTGACGATACCATTCCCAACGTCCACAAGTTGATTCTGTCGGAAATCTTAAATGTGGAAAAAAGTTGAAAATCAGCATATGCCGGATTATACTCGCCTTTTTTTTCCAGCGAATTGAGTATATATTTAGATGTGCGGTATCTCACGCCCGACACCAAACTAAACTTGCCATTTTTGGAAACCACACCTCCATCCACTGCGCCACCCATAAGTCCGGCAGCAATAGAAAGCGTATTTTTATCAGGACGACGATAAGCCACATCAAGCACCGATGACATTTTATCGCCATATTCAGCGCCAAATCCGCCAGAAGAGAACTCAACCTTGCCAGCAAGTCCGCTGTTGACAATCGAAAGTCCCTCTTGTTCGCCACTACGAACAAACAGCGGACGATAAATTTCTATACCATTGATATACACTAAATTTTCATCGAAACTGCCGCCACGAACATTATATTGTGACGAAAGTTCCGACACAGAACTGACTCCCGGTTGCATTTTTACTACCTGTTCGATATAGTTGCCATCTGCAGCAATAGTATGTTGATAATCACCACGCCTAATGATTTGCCCTCTGCCGCCACGTCCTTGTACGGTTACGGTGTCAATATCCTTGTGCAAAGAATCTGATTGCGCCCACACAACGTATGGTAGCATCGCAACTATCACCGAAAACAAGCATTTAAACCCTTTCATGTTGCAAAAATATCAAATTGAAAGATAAATTATTTACTCTTACGAAAAATATTATTATTTTTGCCAACAAAAATTTTTACAAAAATGGCAGAAAATACAAACCAAAATTCTGAAAATCAAGAAGAATTCAGCAAGAAAGACTTTCATGAGATAATGATGAAACAATACGAACTGATTAATTCACAGTTCAGTACTATTCGTCAGTTACAAATCGACAATGAAGAACGCAGTGCGGAATTTGATTTCACTCGTCTCATTCCCGGATTTCTGCGTAGAAAAAAAGACAACGGAGAAAATAAAGACAACACAAAGAATGGCAATGGCATAATTGCAAGATTTGGAAGATTTTGTTTATTAACTGTAGCCCGCAGTTTCAAAATTGTTGTTGTTCTCACGCTCTTGGGATTGATTGCCGGAATTGTTTTATACGCCACCAGCGACAAATACTATGTGAGCAAAATCAAATATTCATCGGGTGCATTAGGCAACCAATTCTTTGCCGGTCAGATCGATAACCTCGGTAGTATGGCTGGATCTGCTCCCGAATTTTTGGCACAACGTCTCAACATCTCTTTAGAAACAGCAAACAAAATAAAACAAATACAATTTCAAGAGTTCACCGACTATCGTGCCACCAAAAAGAAAATGGTAAACGACTCTACATTCCAAGAATACAGCTACTATCCGTTTTTTGAGATTGTTTTAATGGTGACAGACAACTCCGTTTTGCAGGAAGCAGAGGAGAAAATCACAAGCTACTTAGGTGACAACAAGTACATCGAGGACCGTCTTGCCACTATGGCTAGCGGTATTGAGAGCCAAGTAGAAGACCTATCAAAACAGATTTCGAATATGGACTCGCTCACAAGTGCAGCCGTCACCCGCGTTAAAAACTCCACCGAAAACCAGTTTTTTGTAAAAGAGACTGGTCTCGACGGCAAAGGCATCATTCTCAACCAGGGCGAACCTATCAATGTCCTTATCACCACTATCATCAAGGATGCTAGAATTACCTCTGCCAAGAAAGGTCTGCTGAAGGAGCAGTTAGCCGACATCGCCAACGACCGCTTTGCCCTTGTGGAACATTTTACTGTTAGCAACAGTTACCAATTCCCGAAATTAAGTTCAATTATCATTTATACCGCATTAGGATTAGCTTTTGGAATCATTGTGGCATTCGGAATTGCAATATTCAAACTGATGGCAAAGAAGGTTGACGAGTTGGAAAAAAGCGAAGCTTCTGCCTAATAAGGCATAATAATTGAGAAGATACAGTGTTATTATCTTCAAATAGTTATTATTATGAAAGGAATAATCCTCGCCGGCGGTTCGGGTACACGGCTATATCCGATTACCAAAGCAATTAGCAAACAATTGCTGCCGATATACGACAAGCCAATGATTTATTATCCATTGTCAACACTCATGCTGGCAGGGATTAGAGATATTTTGATTATTTCTACGCCACAAGATTTACCTCTGTTTGAGCGGCTTCTCGGGTCAGGCGAAGACCTCGGATTGAAGTTTTCGTATGTAGTACAACCTCGTCCCGAGGGGCTTGCTCAGGCGTTTATTCTCGGTAAGGATTTTATTGGTGACGATAGCGCTTGCCTTGTGCTTGGCGACAATATTTTCTATGGTCACGGTTTGCCTGCATTGCTCAAAGATGCGCGTAAAAATGTGGAAGAGAAAAACATAGCGACCGTTTTCGGTTATCAGGTTACCGATCCCGAACGTTATGGTGTAATTGCATTCGACAAAGAGGGACGCGCTACTTCCATTGAAGAAAAACCCGCTCATCCAAAATCTAATTACGCCGTGGTAGGTCTCTATTTTTATCCCAACGATGTGGTAAAAATTGCATCTGAGATTAAACCCTCGGCTCGTGGCGAATTAGAAATCACCACCGTTAACCAATGCTACTTGGAGCAAAACCGCATCGGCGTGGAACTTATGGGTCGTGGATTTGCTTGGCTCGATACCGGCACTCACGAATCTCTCAACGAGGCTGGCAGTTTTATCCAAACCATCGAAACCCGCCAAGGATTAAAAATTTCGTGTGTGGAAGAAATTGCATTCAAACTCGGCTATATCTCTGCCGAAAAATTGAAACAACTTGCCACACCGTTGGCTAAAAACGGATATGGACAGTATCTTTTGAAACTTGCAGAAGAAGGAAACAATTAACATTATGGAATTTAAGCAATTATCAATTCCTGGACTTTGGGTTATAGAACCCAAAGTTTTTGGCGATAAACGCGGATATTTTTGCGAAACGTTTAAGAAAGAACTTTTTGAACAGAATATCGGCAAGGTAAATTTTATTCAAGAAAACGAATCGAGTAGCAGTTTTGGAGTTTTGCGCGGATTGCATATTCAACGTCCGCCTTACACTCAGGCAAAACTTGTTAGTGTGGCTCTCGGCAAGGTGCTTGATGTGGCTGTTGACGTTCGCACCGACTCGCCCACTTTCGGCAAATACGAAATTGTGGAACTTTCTGACGAAAACCACCGCCGCTTTTTTATTCCGCGCGGATTTGTTCACGGATTTGTAGTGTTGAGCGAAAAGGCTATTTTTCAATACAAAGTAGACAACGTGTACAACAAAGAA
>JAGCVU010000200.1 GCA_017962175.1 Bacteroidales bacterium
GTAGTTACATTTATTTATTAATCACTTATAAATTATGAAGTTATGAGAAAATTTCTATTGTTAATAACCCTATTGGCGTTATGCACCACCGCTTTTCCGCAGAGTTTTGCCAATCTTGTGGGCAAAACCTTCAAAGTAGATTCTCAATGCCGTGGACAGGTGTCTGCCGGCAAGGTAAACCAATCGGGAAGCGTGGAGAGAATAGGCGGTCGCGACGAATTTGTGCTGGCGTCAAACGATATTTTTGTATGGCTCAACAGCGGCAGCCTTAATGTTTATAAGGTGAATATCGATTCGGATGGCGACATTGAAGTAATATCCACAATATCAGGCAGTCAGCGAAAATGGTTTCAACTTCTAAAATCCGACAACGGTTCGCTTACCATTTGGAGCGACGATTCGTATCTGCGCTACTGCACCGTTGCAGGCGGAGTATCTAACACCAACAATATCAGCAACAACAATGCCTCTGCAAGCCTTCCATCAAATTTCAAACCCGGCAACTTTACGGCAGATCAGATAGCCAAGGCAAACACTGTGGGCAATGCGTCGTATCTTACCAACGAGGAGAAACTTGTAATAATTTATTGTAACCTTGCGCGTCTTGATGGAGCAACATTTGTGTCGAGTTACCTCAGCGATTTGCGCAATTCTTCTAATTCTTACGAACGTTCTCTGTTAAAGGAACTTCCTCAGGTTAAGAATCTTCCAATGCTATATCCCAACCAAAAAATTTACGATGCTGCCAAATATCACGTAAACGACATTGGTCCAAAGGGTTTGGTTCAGCACGAATCGTCCGACGGCACAAGTATGGGCAAACGTCTACGCAATTATTTTGGTGGCGGATTTATAGCCGAAAATATCTCGTTTGGATATTCCGATGCAATGCAGATTGTGCGTCAATTACTTATAGATGATGGAGTGGCAGGCTGCGGACACCGTCGCAACATTTTAGGCGAAAAATACACCCGCATAGGCACCGCCATCGGCTCGCACAAGCAATACCGCAATATGTGCGTACAGGATTTCAGCGATAGCCAAGGGGATTAGATATGTTGAAACACATATCATAATTATTTTTGTTATGTCAAAACAATTCTCTATTTTTGCACATAACATATAACCAAAAAAGTTATGAGCGACTTCATTGATTACGGCAACAGCGATTTTAGGAGCGTTATCAACAGCAATTTCGTTGACAAGTCAGGATTATTGACCTTTTTAAACAATAATCTCGATACAGAGAACAAGTTTATCTGCATTTCCCGTCCCCGCCGTTTTGGCAAGTCGGTGGCGGCACAGATGGCGTATGCTTATTACGACCGTTCGTCAAAGTCGGAAGAACTGTTCGAGGGCTTGGAAATCACAAAGAATCCTGACTATAAAACTCACCTCAACAAATATCCCACAATATACATCGATTGGAACAGGTTTGCCGACATTCCAAAAAACGAGATATTGAAAGAGGCTCAGAAATGCTTTGTTGCCGACCTAAAAAAATCATATCCTTTTTTGCAAGAACAAGAATCTTTTGCCAAAGCACTTGCAGAAATCAACCAAAAAACCGGCGACCGCTTTATCCTCATAATCGACGAGTGGGATATGCTCGTGAGAGATGTGGATCAAGATATTCAAGACGAGTATGTTAACTTTCTGCGTGCTATGTTCAAATCGAACAATGCTAAAAAGATTTTCCTCTTGGTGTATATGACTGGTATACTGCCCATTATCAAGATAAGGACCCAGTCGGCGTTGAACAATTTTGTGGAATACAGCATCGTAAATCCGGGCATAACCGACAAATATTATGGTTTTACCGAAGACGAGGTAAAAATACTCTGTGCGGAGAACGATATGGACTTTGAACTTATGAAACACGCCTACGATGGCTATATTATAGGTCGCGAAAAATCTATGTTCAATCCGTTTTCGGTAATGCAGTCGATTCTGTTTCGCAACTACAATAGTTATTGGTCGAAGACGGCATCCTTTATGGCTATCGAAACCTACCTCCACACCGACGCAGACAATGTAAGGTCAAAGATTATAGGTATGATGAACGGCGAGAGTGCCACTGTGAGAGTGTCGAGTTTCCGCAACGATATGAAGAATATCGACAATTGCGACGACGTGCTAACCCTTCTCGTTCACCTCGGATACCTTTCGTACAATTCTGAGACCCGCAGCGTAACAATTCCTAACACAGAGGTTTCCGAAGAGTTTGAAAACGCTGTCAGTGTGGCAGGTTGGGGCGAACTATCTAAGGCGGTGAACTCGTCGCTCAACCTTTTGGACGACACTCTCAACTTGCGCAAAGATAAAATCGCCCGTGCATTCGACTCCTACCATTTTGAGGCATCATCCCTTTTGGAGTTTAACGACGAAAATTCAATGCGCTGCGCCATCGTATTGGCATATTACGCTGCCAAACCTTTTTATAAGATATTCCACGAACTACCTACGGGTAAAGGCTTTGCCGATATGGTGTTCATACCTTTGCATAATTCATCACATCCTGCCATCGTTGTAGAACTCAAATACGACAAATCAGCCGACTCTGCCATCGACCAAATCCACCGCAAAGAATACCCCGCTTCGCTCAAAGGCTTCTCCAAACGCATCATCCTCTGCGGCATCAACTACAATAAATCCACATCCAAACACGAGGTGGAGATGGAGGTGATAGAGGGTAATCGATAACGGTAAACGATATATTTTTACA
>JAGCVU010000201.1 GCA_017962175.1 Bacteroidales bacterium
AAAATCAACAGAAGGCCAAGAGAAAAACTTAATTTTGAACCACCTGTAAAGGCGTTTCAAAATATTATTAAAAAATTGCACTTGTGAGTTGAATCTGCGGTGAAAAAACTTTTCGGATTACAGATGTATTTTTGCAAATAAATTTGTATTTTTGCCAAAACATTTTTTGGGGAATAATATGGGCATCTACTTGAATCCAAGCAATGTCGGCTTCAAAGGAACTTTGGCGGCCGAAATATACGTCGATAAAACAATGTTAATCAGTGAATTAAACACTTTTATCGACAAGGCAAACAAATACATCTGCGTATCACGTCCGCGACGATTTGGCAAAACCATCGCGACAAATATGCTGTGCGCATACTATTCCAAGGGCTGCGATTCAAGAGATATTTTCGACAAGATGAAGATTTCCAAGGCCGACAATTACGAAAAATATCTCAACAAACTGAATTTCATTGCGATAGACGTTGCAAGCGAGTATCAAAACGCTAAAAACAAGGAGAAAACGCTTGACAAACTAACTTCATTCGTAAAAGGTGAATTTATCAAGCAATTTCCCGCTATTGATTTTTCGTTTTGCGAATCAATTGCAGATTGTATTTTAATGGTCTATTCCGCCACCAACGAGACTTTTGTAATTATCCTTGACGAATACGACTGCCTTGTGCGCGACCAATTCGGCACGCATTTGTTTGCCGATTATTTGGAATTTTTGAACGGACTTTTCAAAAGCAACACTCTCCGACCCGCCATTTCGCTCGCCTACATCACGGGAATTTTGCCCGTTGTAAGAGACAGGGTGCAGAGCAAACTCAATAATTTCAGGGAATATACGATTCTCAATGCCTACAACCTTGCCGAATTTGTCGGTTTTACCGAAGAGGAGGTGCAGCCGCTCTGTGCACAATACAATGTCGATTTTGCAAGGTGCAAAAGGATGTACGACGGATATTCGCAAAACGGTTTTGAGATTTACAACCCCGAATCGGTGGTTATGTGTATGCAAACCAAAGAATTTGGCAATTTTTGGGGCAAGACGTCCACCTACAAAGTTATCACCGACCGCCTGAAACACAATTACAAGGGTATGAAGGACGACGTAATCAAGATGATTGCAGGGGAAAATGTCAAGGTTGATGTCGATATGTTTCTCAACACTATGACAGATTTTAATGACAAAGACGATGTTTTTACGTATCTTATCCACCTTGGTTATTTGGCGTACAACAAAGATGACGGCACTTGCAGAATCCCGAATTTTGAGGTGCGCAAAGAGTGGCACAAGGCGGTGTCGGCATTGAACGGTTACGAAAAAACCGACGAAATCATCAAGGCTTCCGAAGAACTCCTCAATCAGACGATTAACAAAAACGCCGATGCCGTTGCCAAAGCATTGGACGAAAGCCACATCCACGTTACATCCAACCGCAATTATAATAACGAGGATGCTCTTGCGGCGGCGATATACATTGCATACGTTCACGCCCTAAACAATTACAGGATTTTCAAGGAAGTAACCGCAGGCAAGGGTTTTGCTGATTTGGTTTTTGTACCGATTCACGAGGATGGCGAACATCAGCCCATCATCATCGAACTCAAACACAACCAATCGACCGGCAAAGCGTTGGAACAAAATCAAAACAAGGAATACTTCCGCCTTCTCAATTCATACAAAGGCAAAGTGCTTTTAGTCGGCATCAATTACGACAAAGACACAAAAAAACACGAATGTGAGATTACGGAATGGGAAAAGTAAAGGATTTCGCACATTCAATTCGGAAGTGCTACTGCGTTTTTTGCAAATACTTCACCGGCACTTTCTTTGTAAGCCACACTCCATTGACTGAGAGATAAAAAATGTAACCGTCTTTGTGCATTTCCGCGCTGTGAATTTTGTACACTATTGGACTGCCGTGCCGTCTGCCGACGTTTTCCGCAGTTGAAATATCATTTGACAAATGAACATACAAACGCGATTTGGGCAGTAGTCCATTTTTTTCAATCGAAGAAACATATTTTTCGCCTGTGCCGTGATAAAGATACTCAGGCGGCACTTTTTCTTCAAGTTCCAAATCAACGGGAATTGAATGACCCTGATTTGCACGAATCAGAGTTTTGTCATCGTTAAATGAATATCGTTTTTTGTCGTTGTTGGCAACAATATATTCAAGCGTCTGCATATCAACAGGCTGACCGTGATTGGACATACCTTCCAAAAGTTCTTCAACATTTGCCCAACCGTGTTCATCAAGTTGGATTCCAACAGTTTGGGGCTGATGACGGAGAATCAGAGAAAGAAATTTGCCTATATTTTCTAAATTCTTCATTTTTTTCTTTTTAAGAACAAAATTACAAAAAAAATCAATTCACCACAAACAAATCGTCCATCGGTACTACTTGAAATTTGGCGCAAGATACAAAAAAATCGCGATACTACTTCCGAAAAAGCATTTTTTTTGTTAATCGCAGATTCAACTCACAAGTGCAATTTTTTAATAGCATTTTGAAACGCCTTTACAGGTGGTTCAAAATTAAGTTTTTCTCTTGGCCTTCTGTTGATTTTCATCTGAACTTTTTTTATAAACTCGTCATCAAACTCGTCAAAACTACTTCCTTTCGGAATATATTGGCGAATAAGTTTGTTCGCGTGTTCAATTGCGCCTTTCTGCCATGAACTGTACGGGTCAGCAAAATAAACCTTTGCTCCAATTTTTTTCGTTATCAGTTCATGACAGGCGAACTCGCTGCCATTGTCCGTTGTTATGGTTTTTACGAGATTCTTATACGGCAACAACAATTTGACTACCGCTTTGGCGGTTTCTGTCGCGTTTTTGCCGAACTTCAATTTCATCATCAACAAAAAATTT
>JAGCVU010000202.1 GCA_017962175.1 Bacteroidales bacterium
GAGGTAAATCTTTGTAACTACGCGGTTTAAGAGCGTAGATTTCGCAGTGGTGAGGACAGTTCATAGGTTTGAGCAAGAATTCCTCGTTTTCGCTCGGAGTGTGAATAGGCTGGAACGAATCCTTGCCATATTTAGCATAGTGTCCCGAAGTTACATAAAGTTCTTTTTGACCAATATGAGGAGTTATAACTTGCTGATAGCCATATTTTTTCTGAATCTTAGCGAGGAAACGGGTAAGAGTTTCGCGCAAAACAGTTCCTTTGGGCAACCACAAGGGAAGACCCTGTCCTACTTTGGCAGAGAATGCGAAAAGTTCCATATCCTTGCCAATCTTGCGGTGGTCGCGTTTTTTGGCTTCCTCTAATAATATAAGGTATTCGTCCAACATTTTTTGTTTGGGGAATGCCACGCCATAAACGCGGGTAAGCATCTTGTTGTTTTCGTTGCCGCGCCAATAAGCACCGGCTATGCTTGTGATTTTTACCGCTTTGATATATCCGGTCGAAGGCAAATGAGGTCCACGGCAAAGGTCGGTGTAGCAACCTTGTGTGTATTCAGTGATTTTGCCGTCTTCAAGTTCAGAAATAAGTTCGGTTTTGTAGTTATCTTTTTTGTCAGCAAAAAATTTGAGAGCATCGCTCTTGCTAACTTCTTTACGTTCAAAAGGTTTGTTTTCGCGTGCTATCTCCATCATAGTTTTTTCAATAGCGGCGAAATCTTCATCGGTAATTACCTTGCCGTCAGGAAGTTCCACATCGTAGTAGAAACCGTTTTCGAGGGCGGGACCAATACCGAATTTTGTGCCAGGGTAGAGACGTTCCAAAGCCTCTGCCATAACGTGTGCTGCCGAATGGCGGAAAGTGTGGCGGCCTTCCTCATCGTCCCATTTGTGGAAAACGAGAGAGCCGTCTTGTGTAATTGGGCGTGTAGCGTCCCAAGGCTGACCATTAAAAGTAGCCGATAAAACTTCTTTTGCCAGGCTGTTGCTCAGCGCTTTGGCTATGTCGAGCGGAGTAGAATTATCCGCAAATTCTTTTACCGAGTTGTCCGGAAATGTTATTTTAACCATAATAAGTATATCACTTTTAAAATAATGCGGCAAAATTAGTAGATTTTATTTTATAATATAAAATTTTTTTGGGATTTTTTTTGTGTAAAGTGTGATTTTTATGTAAAAGCCGAAAACTTTATTAAAGAAGTGGAAGGATTATTATAATACCGTAATATTCAAGACACAAAGAAATACCGTTTGAGCCTAACCCAAACGGTATTGTTATTTTGTTATAGAGTTTGCTTAATGAAAATTACTTCACAGCGCGAACAAGGCGGACTGAGAAACCAAGGTGGCGCATTTGGGTGTTATCGTTCAGCGTTACGGAACCAGCACCGTCAAAGTACCAACGGTAAGCATTTGAATTACCTGCCTCCAAAGGTGTAGAAGTCCAATAGTTGCCATAACTACCTACTCCGTTGACTAGCTTTTGCAAACGACTACCAGCTGCGGGAAGGAACACTGCGCCTGAGGATTCTAAGGTAGACCAGTCTGACCAATTAATGCCAGTGGTATTATAACCATCGGGTAATAAGATAAGACCAGTTGTACCATTGATTGTAGCACTTTTGTACAATTTTGCTGAGTTGTTCGAAGGGTCGGTACGGTTTAAAATATAAGACCAATCATTGTTGCTGAGGGTAAACCATTCAGCTCCAATTGCAGATTGAGAACCGGACGGCCAAGAGTATTCCATTGGTCTGTCACTAATATTCAACTGATAAGTAGTAACATTTTCAACGATAAGCCAATTACCCCATCCGAATAAGTCTATAAATCCGTTGTCGCTTGAAGTGTAAGAGTTGGAGTTGGTAGTCAACTTGTCATACTGATTCGGGGCAAACTGCCAAATGTTTTGTCCCGGACTGTATTGCAAATTGCCCGGACTGAAAAAAATCTTATCGCCGTTGGCAATGGTGAAATATTGACGGACAACCTTGTGATATTCACTGGGTTTTACATCATCGGCAGATTGATTGATACCGAGTGATGCGCTCTCAACTGCTTTTCCTGATGGTACTGCAATCCAAAGACGGCCACCTTTCGCTTTTTCAACAGTGAATTCTTTGTTATTGACTATGATGGTGTGGTCGCAACACGGCGACATGGATATGTCCAAGTAGGTGTTCTGATCGGTGAGGGTTATGGTTTCCACGTTAGATTTTGCAGTACCTTTGTAGAGGTGCTTGCATTTTTGAACTAAATCTAACAGAGATTCGTTGGACGATGTGGATTCAGTGAGTTCCGTACCGTATTCATAGTAGAGGTCGATACCTTTATCAAGGTCGGCAACGGTTACTCCGTCGGAAAGTGTGAGGTCGCCAGAAAAAAAGTAGGTTTGGGTCATTGTCATATCGTCCAATTCACTCTTTAATCCCAATTCACCAGTTACACCATTGTCAGATACACGAAGCTTGGCATCGTCGTTAGTACCAACTACACATTCGATATTTATTTTTCCGTTTTCACCTTCGGTGTACTCCATTTTTTTTGTAAGCGACTTGCCGTTGCTTACTTTTACAGTGAAGGGAACGGTAAATGTGCCATCGCCATTGTCGATAACTTCCGTGGCGTTTGTTGAGGGCGCAGGATGTGGTGTAACTATATCTTTCTCGTTGTTGCCGCACGATGCAGCAAGAATCATTGCCGCCATAAAGGGCAGTAGTTTAAAAAGATTTCTGTTCATTTTATTATCCTCCTTTTTTTACCATTCACCACCATCGCCGATGGGGTTTACTGTGGGTAATTTTTTTGATGTTGGTTTGGTGCTACCAC
>JAGCVU010000027.1 GCA_017962175.1 Bacteroidales bacterium
CGAAATTAGTTCCTGACGTGTCATACCGTAGTTTTTGTCTGCCAAAAGCGAAATCACCTTTATATATGGTTCAGGTTTTTTAAAGAGTGAGGCGTAAAGCATACTAAACTCGTCGTACATATCGCCATCGTCGGCAAATATCAGTCTATCAATTTCTTGTGCAAGGCTTGCTCCTTTTTTCAATAGACTCCAATAATAAGGCACTCCGCCAAAAATCATATACGCTTCGAGCAATTGCCGTTGCGACAGTTCCACACCGTTGCTGATTGCTAATTCTTTACAAAGTTTCAATGTAAATGGCTTTAATGCAATACGTTGCGTAAGTCGATTGTGAAGCCCACCCTTGTTTTTGATGATTTTTTTTACCATCCACGACGTTGCGCTGCCGCATACCACAAACACGATGTCTTTGCGAGCCGAGGCCCAACCATTCCAAAAAGCCTCCAATTCTGAAAGAAAACCCGAACGTGGAGTGTCGAGCCATGGAAGTTCGTCTAAAAAGATAACTTTTTTGCTGCCATCTTTTTGATTTATAAGACGTTTTAATAATCTGAAAGCCTCCAACCACGATTTAATTTCGTTTGGAGCCTCTTTTAATCCTTGCTCTTGCAGGGCAACGGCGAACCTTGCTAATTGATTTTTGAGTGAGGTGTTGGCCGCTCCCGTAAACTGAAAATAGAATTGATAGCCGTAACTTTCTCGTATTAAGTAAGTTTTGCCTATTCTACGTCGTCCGTAAACCGCTATAAATTGCGAATCTTCTTTGTATAGAGCCTCTTGCAGTGTGGCTTTTTCTTTGTCTCGTCCTATAAGCATATCTTTGATTTTTATACTGCAAATATACTGCTTTTTGCCAAAAAATAAAATTATAATCTGCGGAATCTTGTTTTTTTTAGGCGATTCCGCAGATTATAACATTTTTTAACATTTGGTAATTTCCAAAAATTCCCCTTACATTTGCGGTATGATACCATCTGAATATTTACAAATTTTGCATATTGCCGAACGGTTGAAGGATACTCCACGGCATTGCACCACATCCAAAAGGCGTATCGAAAGCGTGGCAGAACATTCGTGGCGAGTGGCTCTGATGGCGTTTTTGCTGCGTCATCAATTTACCGACCTTGATATTAATAAAGTGGTGAATATGAGTTTGATACACGATTTAGGCGAATGTTTCACCGGCGATATTCCCACTTTTGTAAAAACCGACAAAGACCGTCAAACCGAAGATTCGTTATTGTTGCAATGGCTGAAAACTTTGCCCGAAGAGATTTCTACCGATTTTGCAGCATTGTACGCCGAAATGGAAGCCCAACAATCTTCCGAAGCCAAACTTTTTAAGGCTCTCGACAAACTTGAAGCCCTTATTCAGCACAACGAATCACCCATCGACACATGGTCTGCCAACGAATACGACCTCAACAAAACCTACGCCTTCAACACCGTTGCATTTTCTGATTGGCTTACAAAATTAAGGCAAGAAATATATGACGAAACGATGGAGAAGATAGAGAGGGAGGTTTAGATTAATGTCAATTATTAAAAGGATTGATGAGTTCTAACCTGAGTTCTTGTATTTTTTTGAACCCTTTGTCTGCCGATATTAGTGGAACATTACAAATGATGGCAGTTGCTGCTACAATAGCATCAGGCAATTTTGTACCGTACTTGCGGCGAATGTCTATTGCTCGTTCTTTAATGTTGTCGTTCAGTTGAAATTCTGTACACCACGACATCATCTCTTTAATCATCTTGATTTCGGATTCGGTTATCTTGCTGAATGACAATAATTCCATTTCTGTAATAACGGAGATTCCAAGATTTTTGATTACATAAGGGTGAATGCAAGGATTGTTAACCGTTATGTAAAGCATTGTGTTTGTGTCTGCTATGTAGTCAATTCCATTCATTGCGCATCTCCTTTTGAATCTCTAACGGGTCTTTGTCAAGGTGAAGGCATCCGAGAAAATCTTTTAAGCCTGTTGACTTTCTTGCAGGTTCTTGTTGGGATTCCATTGTATATCGGTACATTAAGAAACTAATGTACTGCGAAATATCGTTAAGATATTTCGCAGGTGCAGATTTTAACTGACGTTCTACGCTTTCGTATGTTACTTGCATTGCCATAACTATCTTTTTTGAGCAAATGTACGTATTTTTTTATAAACAACCAAAAAAAAGTTTATATCGTGCGGAAATATGCGATTTTGATGTTCTCGGCACGATATAAACGGAAATTATTATTTAAGTGGTTGATTTATTGTTCAATGATTCCAAAGATGTAATCTCATCTTTGGAATCATCAGATTGTTTGTTTAAATTCTGCTTTGATTGCCTCACAAACGTTCTCCATATCGGGAAACATTGTCATCTTGTCGTAACCATAGACGGTGAGTTCTTTCATTATTTCATCTTTCTTTTCCTTTTGGATAGCGATTGATGAAATGCGTACACTATCATTGAATGACAATCCTTTAAAATTTTGTTTTGTGCCATTGATTCCGAATAAAAAGAATAAACCTCTCTGATTTGAGATTCTTTGATTAAGCATTTTGGATTCTACGCAGATAATCTGATTGAGGATGTTTTTGTATTCGTGTTCTTTGCCTTCGTACAAGTTATAATAGTCGTACTTTTCTTCTCTGATTGTGTGTATAAGTGTGCTTAGAGTATCGTGATTTGGATTTGTAACGTCAAAATTGCCTTTCATCCTTGCTAAATTAGCCAATAATGCTACGGTGTCGCTATTCCAATTATGAATGTCTCTTTTAGGCAATTCAAAAATGTAGACAATAGGATCATCATTAATGTCTGTGGAATCAGGATTACACGCCATATACAATGCTGTCAATGGAGAATATGAAACGTCCAAAACCCTTGACGGTAAGGAGAAGTGGTCTGCATTGACTATGATGTCAAATGTACTTATCCCTTTTGGAAATGCTTCGTGGAACTTGGCAATGTAATTATTAAGCATCACATCTTCGTTTTGTATCCAATTGTCATTTCTGAATACTTGTGGTAGCAATGCTGTTTCCCCATAGTCACGATGTTCTCCTCTGAAAAGTAGTTTGCAGTCAGGGTCAATGCGTAGTTTTTCGTGAATGATATTGAAAAACTCAGGGAGGCTTTGAATCGGTTTACCAATGCGAACTATTGTTTTTCCAAATATTTTCATAATTATCTTTGGGTTAGTTTATATTTCTGTTGCGTCTTTACAATTGATTACCACCTTTTTAAAGTGGAACTTTTTTGTCAGAATGTCTGTAATTTGTGCTTCAAGGTTTTTCCTTGCCTCAATGTCGCTTTTTCCTGACATACATTTTTCGTAAATGGCTCTATTTGCCTTTATGTCAAGTGCTTTGCGTTCAGAATTGGTAAAACTACCTGTTTCCATATAATCTACTGAGGTGATAAACCAATTGTCTTTGTTAAGAATTACGAGTTTTGTGTCTATGTAAACGACAGAATCATTGTCGATGTAGTTTCTAAAATAATAGTCGAAATCTATTCCAAAGTTGACGTGCCCACTATAAAAGCCCACTAATTTGTCATCTAATATGGTGTTAACTTTCAAAGTGTCAACTTTTAAATTAGAAACCTTGTATTCATAAAATTGAATTTGTTTCAGTGCTTCAACTTGAACGGTTTTTAACTCAACGCTATAATTTTTGCAACTAAATGTTAGCAATGATAACAATGCCAAAATGATAACTGAATATTTTTTCATAACTGTAAGGATTTAATAATTTATAACTGCTCTATAACCAAAACTTTCAATCATACTTGTCAATGCCTTATCAGCATTAATATTTGCCATATCAAAAAATTGTTGTTTGTTTTTATCAACTTTGTCTTCGCAGTTTTTTATGGCAATCTCCGAAAATTCTTCCATTTCTTCGGCAGAAAAATTTGCCCTAAGCGTTCCGATATTTACTTCGCAATTGTCCCAATCGATGCGTGTACCGTCGTATATTATCTTAGGTTCGGGCAAAGTTAATGTAACAGTTTTTGTATTTTCATCTACTTCAAAATCCTTTATGTCTTTACAATATATGGCAGTTTTGATATGAACTTCCACAGGAAGGATTATTTCACGGGCAAATAGTCGCTTAAATTTTTTAACAATTTCATATTCAGATGTTTCTCTGTATGTTGCAGATTCTGTAACAACAGTTGTATAGAGTATAACCTCTTTGCTAACGGCTGAGTGAATATCATAGTTGCCACCTGTGCAGTCTATGATTAATAATGTCGCAAGTAGCGACAATAATAATATGTTCTTTTTCATTATACTATTTGTTTAATTGATAATTTTTTATATTAGAAATCACTATTATATGTATCATCATCTTCTTCTGCTTCTTGCTCTTCCATAACTTTTTCCCATACTGGTTGATTATAATACATTATTCGAACTATATCATAATTTCTATAACAATCAATTGATAAGTTGCTTTTAGTGAATCGATATAGTTCTTGATTTGCATTGTTCGCTTTATCATAATAGAAAGTATAACGGTTTTTGCTATTTTTATAGGCATCAACAAATGAATAGAACTCATCTTGCTCAATGAAAAACTCGAACCAAAAAGCCACACCTTCATGATAGTAGCAAAAATTTTGTTTTGGTATATAAATATAACCACTGTTTAAATAGAATTTGTAACAATCTACGCCATAAAATGACTGTGTTCCAGAATACCTAAAATCATTTTTCTGGGTTTCCAAATTTTGTGATACATCGTATTGGGTCATTCCGAAATGAAAACCTAAAAAGCATTCGGTAATGTATTGTTCTGAATTTTGTTGCGTGATGTTAGTGTTACTATCTATTGTTATTGAATTGCTATTGTGATAGTTGTTTGGCATTTTAAAACATCCACTAATTGATAAAAATGATGCTATTAGCCAAATTGACATGAGTTTATTTACTTTTTTCATATTATCATATATTTAGTCTATATCTATTAATTCTTGCCGTATCATAAATATCTCAAAAATTTAAGTCGGAAGGGTGATAAAAAAAACAGAAAGCGCGTTCTGTTACGTTCGTTGTACTTTAAAAGGAGGTCGTAGGAAACCCGAGTAGAAAATACAACAATAACAGACCACGCTCTATGATGAGCCGGTCGCTGTGCGTGTTCTCCCTACTCGAAAATTTCCTACGTTTCCTTTTGGAGAACAGCACAACTTCCGAATAATTTTTCAATTATTCTCAGCCGAAGATGTTACCATCCTCAGTTTATTTTTTGTAAAATAACGAACATTATTTTAAAATGTCAAGTTTTTCGCCAACTTTTTTTCAAAAAATCGCTCATGGCGGTTTTTGAGGGATAGAACCCTTATATGGCTTTCTAATGGTATGTATATTATAATGTGTATAATTTTCTCTAACTATCCTTTAAGAAAAATCGCATTTTTCTCTAACTATACTTCAATAAAATTGCCAAATTTCTCTAACTATACTTCAAAAAAATCTCTATTTTTCTCTAACTATACTTCAACAAAATTGCCAAATTTCTCTAATTATACTTTAAGAAAAATCGCAATTTTCTCTAACTATACTTCAACAAAATTAAATCGTCTTTGAATACATTTTTTCGCTATCTTTCATCATAGGGTCGAGGAGGACGGCGATGTTGCGGACGGCGAGGAAGGCATCGGGACG
>JAGCVU010000203.1 GCA_017962175.1 Bacteroidales bacterium
ATCCTCGGTTCGAAGATTTAGGAAATCTTGCCAAACCGTTGGGTCGGATAACGATGTAAGAAGTGTTTGCATACCAATTGATTATCATTTTTTTACAACGTCAGAAATATCCTGACTTGTTATAAACAAAGATTTTTGACGATTGCCGATTTGGAGGTTGAATTTTGCCCCAACTTTTTCGGAAACGCATAGGTCGATGAGAGTTTTGTAATTGTCATCGCGTCCTGAAAGGTCTACGAGCGTTTTAGCAAAGTTTTTAACCGAACCTTTGGCAGTAAATTGGTCGGAAAGCAAATCGAGCGCAAAATAGAGCATACTCTCGCTGATACCATACTGTGCAAGGGTTTCTTTGATAACATCGTCCTCTAATGCAACGTCAAAAACAAAGTTATTTTCTTGATACACAACGCTATTAAGCACAAAACCCTTGAAACTTTTCGACGGGCATTTGGCGTTGATTTTTTGCGCCGCCTGATCCATCAGCATATCTCTACACGATACTGTGCCAAGCATTAAGGTAATAAAAAATGCAAATAACAATCTATATTTCATACTCTTACAAAATATTAATCGTCTGTAAGACGATATTTAAAATAACCCCGTACATCCTTAGATGTGCGGGGTAAACCCGTACTCAGATGTGCGGGGTAAACCCGTACTTAGATGTGCGGGGTAAACCCGTACTTAGATGTGCGGGGTGAGAAAAAAATGCTTTGAAATAAGCAATTGCTTATGATACCAGACTGAACGTTACACAGTTACCTGCAAAACTTTTTAATGTGTCACGCTTTGTCCGCCGCAGGTGCGGATTGCTCCGCGTTTTTCTCTTTTTTTGATAATATTAGGACAAATTCTTTATTTACAGATATTTAGCAAGACGCTCCGACACATATTCGGGACGGTTGGGGAAATGCTCCACAAAATTTATCAACGGAACGCCAACTTTCTGCGCCTGCTCTTTCGACCAGCGGTAAAGACGGTTAGACAAAGTGGTTTTGCCAGTAATCATTATAAACAATTTTGGCGAGCCTCCTTGGTAAATACCAAACGAATAATTCATAAACTTGCCAGTGCCGCCAATTTCGGTGGGCGAAACATCGCGACGAACCTCGTATTGCGAGAATTTTTCAGCAAGTATATCACTGAGTTTCTTTGTGATAGGAATATTATCTTCGTAATCCCAAAACGTGCCACCATCGTGAACCTCGGGTTGCTGAGGCTGCTGAGGTTGTTGAGGCTGCGCGGGCTTGGGCTGCGGCTTGGGGGCTGACTGTGTGTTGTTTACAAGTCCGCCAAATGAATTGCGCAATTGGTCGGCAGCGTTTTTAAGGTCGTTAGCATTTGGGCCTTGCACCGGAGGGGTGTTTTTAGCCGCATTTTCTGCCGCATTGATAAGCGAGTTGGCGGCTTTTCTGAGGTCGTCGAATAATCCCATATTGTCGAGTTTTTATAGTTGTTACAATACCCCAAATATAAGGAAATTCTAAAAAAAAACAAAATAAATTTAAAATATTAAAATATTTTTTTTGTATTTCCACTCAAAACACATTATTATTGCATTTTGAAAACTGTAACTGTAAATTCTGTATAAAAAACTAAAACTATAATGCGAAATGTATACCTCCTGCTCCTTATATTATTAACAACGGCATTGCCCTCCAAAGCACAGCAGGTGAGATTTTTCGACAGTCAATACCGATTGCCGGGAAGCCTTATTGATAGGATTTTTCAAGATCCGCACGGAAACGTCTGGTTTACAGGCAAAAGCGGAGCAATTAAATATGGCGGAATGACATTCAGCCGCGAACCTCTGCGCTATACCAACGCCCCTACCCTGCCGTGGGTTAAATGTATGGTGTTTTTAGACGGCGAACGAATACTTTTTGGCACATCGCGAGGACTTGTGCTCAACGAGTGTATGACCGACACATTTAAAATGCTGCCGATATATATCAACAACACCGTTTTCGATAATTACTTTGTGTCGTCGGTGGTAAAGAGCCAAAAACTCGGCGCAATACTCGTAACTTGCTCGGGTAACGGCATTGCTGCGTTAGACCCCAACACACTTGAACCTCTAAAACCGCTAACCGACACTATCAACCAACTGATTGATACCAAGTTTCCCGGGGCAATGTATATCGACAGCCGAAACAATCTTTGGACATTCAGTTCGGAAGGAAATTTTATAAATATAGACCTTAACACGCTAACACGCAGTATATTACGTTTTCAAGACGGTATTTTGCCAAGTACAGTAACAAGCGTTACCGAAGTGCCCACAACAGGTGATATACTTATTGGCACAAGTCATTCAGGAATACTGCGTTACAACCAAAAAGACAACATTGTTACACCCACCAAAGCCACAGCCGATATTACAGGCGGCATCAATGTGATAATGCATCCTAAGGCGCAAGGCACCGACCACCTATTTTGGATAGGCTCAGAAGAGTACGGACTAATGCTCTACGACAACAACACCCAAAAAGTGATAACCCCGTCGCTGCGCAACGACAATATCGACCTTCACAACTGCAAGATACACGATATTTTTGAAGACCGACAAGGCAACATTTGGGCGGCGGTATACCAAAAAGGCGGAGTGTTTGTACCCAAATCGGCAGCCGATTATATTATTAATAATCAACAAAATACATCAGGAAAACATAATGCGTACTTTACATTTTTAAGCGTGGCGATGAACGAAGGTTCAGGTCCAAACCTTGCACCTGTTACTGCTATTGTAGGCACACGAAACGGCACAATATACGCAGGCACCGATGGCGGAGGCGTTATCAAACTTGAACAGGGAGGTAAAAAAACACGAATCTGCACTGCCGAAAACGGATTGCCAAACAACTCTATCAACGCTATGACCGCCGACAACGACGGAAACCTTTGGATTGCCACCTACAACGGAGGTCTTTCGGTGCGCAAGCCCGACGGCAAAATCGAAAACCTTTTTACCAATCCCGAATTTCAAAAAATATCGCACCTGACATTCGACACCGCATCAAACACCCTCTACGCAGGCACTCTCGGCAACGGCACGCACGTGCTGACGCTCAAAAACGGCAAAATAACCTCGCAACACAACATCAGCCAGCCGCAATGGGTGCACCACGTATACGTAAGCAAACGCGGGTATGTGATGATCAACAGCACAATAATTTACACCGCCACAAACGACACCGTAACCATCACCGACCAAGTGTGCGCCTGCGCCACCGACGACAACGAAGGAAACCTCTATCTCGGAGGCGAAGATTGGCTATGCCGTTACAACCCCGACACCAAAACCCTCACAAGCATTATCGAAAAGGCTCACAAAGGCACAATCCTGAGTATGGCCACCGACCATTTTGGAAACCTCTGGTACAGCACCGACGACCGCCTTGTGCATTATTCCATAAAAGAAGGCGGCTACGAAACATTCACCACAATGGACGGCCTGCCAAGCAACGAATTTTGCAGCAACGCAATCTACAAAGGCAACGACGGCGCTCTTTTTCTCGGCACTAACAACGGAATGATAATATTCCACCCCGCCGAAGGACTGCAAAAAATAGCCTTCAACGCCGAAATATACTTCAACTCTCTTTCGGTGGCAGGCGAAAACATCACATTCGGCAATTCGCAGGGCATTATCGACGCACCCATAAACCTTGCAAGCCGCATTACTATGAAACACAGCCAAAACAAGTTTACACTACAATTTGGCATCAACGAATACGCCAATCAGCATAGAATAAGATTCCGCTATCGGCTCAAAGGATTCGACGACACTTGGTACCGCGTTAGGCAATTGGCACGGATACTGTCGTTTACCAACATTCCCGAAGGCGATTACACCCTTGAAAT
>JAGCVU010000204.1 GCA_017962175.1 Bacteroidales bacterium
GAAAAAGCCACTGTGGGGCGCGATTATTTTCAACGCAACATCGGCAAACCAGCCATCAACACTTGGCTTGGATTGGCGTTTGAACGTGTTGTGGCGGCTCATATCCAACAGTTGAAATCTGCAATAGGCATCGCCGGAATCTACTCCGAAAATTATTCGTGGCGCAGCAAAAACCACGACAACAATGTTCAAATAGACCTTCTCATCAACCGAGCCGACAAAGTGGTGAATGTCTGTGAGATAAAGTACTCATCGGCAGAATACATCCTTACCAAAGACGAATATCTAAAAATTCAAAACCGCATAGCCGTCTATCAGTCCGAAACCAAAACCAAATCGGCAGTATGGCCTATACTCATAACCGTATTCGGCACAAGCGGCGAATACTCCAACGCCATCACCCAACAAGTAGCCATTACTGATATAATGAATTATAATTGATTATCAATTGCTTAACCTCAAATCGGGCGAAAAACGCAAAATTTTTACGTTTTTCGCCCGATAATAATTTTTGCAAAAAAACTTAGTCAATTATTTGATATTCCCAAAATCTATCCTTACCTTTACGGAAATAATAATTTAAAGTATAACAATGACAGAAAAGCCTCGGGCAACCGTGGTGAAATAGATAACTAACATATTGTAAAATAATAACTTAGCGTTTGCTATTTATTCGAGACATTCTGAAAGTTTGGCGATTTGAGGAATATGTAAGTCAAGAGAATAAGTTCAGCGAACGTCCGCGCATACGTGGACGGAACTTATTTGACTTGCAGGTAACGCCAAACACCTCAGAATGCGATAAGTGAAATCCACGCTTGTCGTATATAGAGGTGTCTGATGTTGCCCGTTGTTATCAATAAGTTGCATACGCTGTAAAGCAACGCAAAACAATGAGTACAATTAAAGACGAACTTATTGGTGAATTGCAGCGGCGTGTTGCGGACAAAATTCTGGAACCAACCAATGCTGAATTACTCACCAAATTGATTAATAATGCCGATTCTGATAATGAGGCAATGATGATTGCCGAACTTGGAACAACTTATAAGCGCACAGGTTTGCACTTCGACAAACGTTTGGAAAAAATGACCGAGGATATTCATTATTTCCGCAAAAACGAAAGCCTCTCATTTCATACCGACGACAACAAGCCAACACACAAACTCATAATTGGCGACAACTATGAGGCTCTGCAAAACCTTCTGATTCAGTATAAAAGCAAAATTGATGTCATCTATATCGACCCGCCATACGGCAAAGATAGTATGGGTGAATTTGCGGAAACCAACTATCAAAATGCCATTACACGCGACAATCTTTTGTCGATGCTTTACCCTCGTTTGAAACTTGCAAAAATGCTTCTTTCAGATAGCGGTGTGATTTTCTGTTCGATTGACGACAAAAATCAGGCGTATGTTAAATGCTTGTTTGATGAGGTGTTTGGTGAAAGTAATTTTATTGCAACAATTATTTGGGAAAGAGCGTATGCCCCTGTTAATCTAAAAAAACATTTTTCGGAAAGCCACGATTACATTTTGTGTTTCGCCAAAAAAATAAGTGATTGTACGTGTAACGGATTGCCACGTTCTACGGATGCTAATGAAAGATATTCAAATCCTGATAATGACACTCGTGGTTCGTGGAAATCAAGCGATATGTCTGTTGGTCCTCGTGTAGAATCAAATGTATATCCAATAATAACTCCAAGTGGACGAGTTGTTTATCCACCATCGGGACGATCTTGGAGGGTGTCTAAGGAAAAGTTTGATGAATTAATAAAAGACAATAGGATATATTTTGGTGAAGATGGAAATAATGTTCCAGCGGGGAAAAGATTTTTATCCGAAGTGAAACAATCTGTAACTCCAATGACAATTTGGAAATATTCCGAAGTTGGTCATTCCCAGGATGCTACAAAAATATTGTTAAGTATTTTTGGAGGTGAAGCAAAATTCCAATATCCGAAATCTGTTCCTTTGATTTCTCGCTTAGTTTCACTTTATTCAAAACCCGATTCCATCATCCTTGACTTCTTTTCAGGTAGCGGAACTACCGGGCACGCCGTTCTTGACCTCAATCGAAGCGAGGCAAAAGAAGGCGACTTGCTCAATG
Organism: Bacteroidales bacterium; assembly: GCA_017962175.1. Taxonomy (GTDB): domain Bacteria; phylum Bacteroidota; class Bacteroidia; order Bacteroidales; family UBA3824; genus UBA3824. Next base: position 2,116 of record JAGCVU010000204.1, read on the forward strand.
AAAAATCACCCGAAGGCAACCGCATATTCATTCTTTGCCAACTCAACGAAAAAACAGATACAACGCCCAACGGCATAGCATACGATGTTACTTCCAAACGCCTGAAACGAATTATGACGGGCGAGTGTTACGATGGCTCAAAGGATTTTGAGTGGATAAAGAAAAACAAACCTTACGGTGGAAATCTTGATGTATATGAAATAGACAGTATAGCCAATTTTGCAATCAAAGAAGAAGGAAAAACGCCTTTTGACGTAATAGACGAAACTCTTTATGGCAAAGAGAAATTCCAAACCCTGAAAGATAAAATTGAATGGGTTTGTCAAAACTTTGCTAACACCCAAAAAAAGTTGGAGGAATAAGGTATGTTACAAGAAGCAAAAGATCTGCAATACAACGCTGTATCTAAGTTGGTTGAAAAAATATTCCACAAAAACGAACTTACGTTTCGCGCTCCCACTGGCAGTGGCAAAACTCGTATGATGTCTGATTTTATGAACCGCATTTTAACCAACAATCCTAATGTGGTTTTCTTGGTTTCTACATTATCAAAAGGTAATTTGGCAGAACAAAACTACAATGTTTTTAAAGACTGCGCCGACAAAAATATTTTTCCTCAACTGAATCCGCATCTTATTTCCTCGGAATCTTCGGGGGAAGAACGTTTGTTTATTCCCGAAGGATATAATGTTTATGTTTTGCCGCGCGACCTTTATAAAGACAAGTCTAAATTGAAAGATGAGGGTACATTGGTCAATTTTCTTGAAACAACGACAAGTATAACAGATGGCACCCGTAAACATAATGTTTGGCTTATAAAAGACGAATGTCATCAAGCCACCAACAACCTCGACGACATTAGCAAAAGTTTCTTTGAAAAGGTAATTAATTTTTCCGCTACGCCCAACCTCAAACGTGGTCAAACGCCTGATGTGGAAATTACTGACGACGCGGCTATGAATGCCAAACTTATAAAATCTATTGAATGGGGAGAGGATGGAGATGAAGTAGAAAAAGCCATCTGCAAGTTAGAGGAAATACGCGAAGATTATGTAAATCAGTTGGAGGTTAATCCTTGTTTGATTATTCAAATTTCCAATAAAGATAAGGCAGAACAAGAATGGCTAAACATCAAAAGTATTCTTAATAAAAATGAGCATCAGCACCTCAAATGGATGTCGATAGTCGACAAAAAAGACAAGTGTGAAACCAACGACAAAGTTGGCAAACTGAAAGTTGAGCGTTGGAAAGATTATGCCAAAGAAAAGGCCTCAACCATTGATATTATTGTCTTTAAAATGGTTATAAGTGAGGGTTGGGACATCCCGCGAGCCTGTATGCTCTACCAAGTACGCGACACCAAGAGCCGTCAACTTGACGAACAAGTAATGGGACGTGTACGCCGCAATCCACGGCTTGTAGATTTTGAAACACTTTCATCTGAGGCGCAAAGCCTTGCAATGACAGCGTGGATATGGGGCATTGAACCGAAAGATTCTAAAAAGTCGCGGCAAGTGCGGCTTTTTGGTGATATTGATGACATTCCGCAAGCCATTCGTATCAAAACAACTCATCTTAAAACCCTCACAGAGCGCAAAGATTTTGATGTGGATAAGTTTATATGTGATAAATCAAAACACGATGAAATTGCTCCAAAAAGCATTTTCACACTATATGACAACCTGCAAAAGAGCGAGAATGAAGTTCAAAACCTTTGTTATGATTATGCCGATACCAACGTTCAACGTTGGTGGCATTTTTGCGAACATATTGATGCCGTTACCAAAGAATACAACAATTTCATCTGCAATTATGACGAAAGTATGGAGTTGAACGATAAAGAAGTTTCTTTCCCGCTTACGTCGATGTATGTTGACAACGAGCATTACCAAAACATCGGTGATTGGGTTTGGAAACGCAAGGACGGCAGCGACAAATTTTCGTTTGACAGCGAGGCAGAGCGTGAGTGGGCAAGCATTTTGAAGGACATTTCACGCAATGATATTGAATCAATCGGCGAAAAATATCTGTGGGGCAAAAACTTTTTGTCAAATTCTGAAATAAAGTTTGAATACTATCAAAACGGCATTCATTCATCCTATCCCGATTTTGTAATGAAAGACAAACACGGTCGCATACATTTGTTTGAGGTCAAAAGTGTTAATGTAAGCAATTCTGCACAATTCGACAGTGATGACTATAAAAACAAAGTCTTAGCCTTGAAAGCCTGTTATAAACGGTGTTCAGAATTAACAGATTATCATTATTATCTTCCCGTACAGAGAGATGATGTTTGGCAGATAACACACATCGTAGGTGGAACAGAAGAACTATTGAGCAAAGATGGATTTAAAACAAGCATTAGCAAATAAAGTGAGAAGATAATTATTTTTAGATAGTAATTGTTTAAATCAATTAGTCTCCATCCCATTTTCCCGTAGAGACGTCATATTATGGCGTCTCTACATTGATTGGCAATCATTGATAAATGACCCTCTGATTATCAATCATTTAAATCAAATCTGCGTAAAATCGCAAAATTTTTTTTGCCAAATCTGCGTAAAATCGCAAAATCTATTCTGTAATACCAATTATTTTTTCAAGATGTTGCCAAATATGAAAAAAACTTTATATTTTTGCCTAAAATACTAAAAAGTATGCGTATGGCACAGGATATTCAAAAAAAAGAGGACAAGCAGAATACAGAAGAACTTTTCAAGTTGCTTTTGAAAAAGTCAGGGCTTTCGTATACAGATTTTCTGTTTCTCGTAAAGCACAATTACATTGCAAGCAATCTTGATATGCTTTCGGCAGAAGAAAAACTGAAATACAAAGTCAAGGTGGCGTAATGGAATCGGAGCCGATACATATCTATGTTGACACCAATGTACTGATTAATTACTGCACTAATCAAAAGAGTGATGTTGACGCACTTAATTACGTTTTTAAGAAACGGCGTAAAGAAGTGTTGTTTACATCATCGCTTGCTGTTGTTCAAACAGTGGCTAATCTGCAAACTAAAAAAGCCAAGCGTAAAGCATTTTCAAAAGATGAAGTTTTTAGTATGCTCGACAAACTACTGCCGAAGTTTACTATTGTTGATTTAACAGTAGATGACATCGCAAAATCACGTTGCGAAATCGGGAATGATGTCGAGGATTGTGTTCACGCTGTTCTTAGCAAAAAGAAAAAGTGTTTTGCTATCTTAACGAACAACATTTCTGATTTCTCCTCATTCAAAGACATTTGTATCTTACCTGTAAGTTTGGGTTATTTAAAAACAGTGGTCAAATAACACTTACCGCTGTTGTTTGTTGATCTTTTTCCCAAACTTTTATTATCTTTGTCTTTGTTTAATTCGTTGATAAGTGCATTATGAAGTTAAAAATCTACAAGGCTTCGGCGGGAAGCGGTAAGACTCATATTCTTGCGGGCAACTATCTGTTGTCGGCGTTTGACAGCGGTTCGCCTGTGCAGTATGGCGATGTCTACAAGGCTTTTAGCGGCGATATGGCGTTTAGCAGAATTCTTGCCGTAACGTTTACCAACAAGGCTGCCGGCGAAATGAAAACCCGTATTATCAAGGAGTTAGACAAACTTATCACTGGCGAAAAGAGTGATTATATCAAGGATCTCCGCGCAAAATACCCAAAATTGACCGAGGAGGCGGTGCGTGCCAAGGCTGCAAAAATCCGTTCTGCCGTGCTACACAATTATTCGATGTTTAACCTCCGCACCATCGATTCGTTTGTAAACCGTATTGTGAGGGCGTTTTGCTACGATATCAATGTCAACAGCGGTTTTCGTATCGAAACCGATGAAAATGTGGTGGTTGCCGACCTTTGCGATATGCTCTACCAACAGTTGGACAACGATTCGCAACTGCGCGAACAACTTCTGCAACTTTCGCGGCAGAATGTTGACGAGGGCAAAAATTGGGATTTCCGCAGTCAGATTACCAACCTTGCCAAGTTGATTTTTACCGAAAATTTTAAAAAACTCGAAGATTTTACCTCGCTCAAAGATGACTATCAGCGCAAGGAGTATTTTGCTCAGGCTGCTAAAAAAATTACTGATATTTACAATTCGTATGTATCTCTGAGTAAGTCGATTGCCAAACGTGCTACGGATATTTTCAACAAGATTTTCAACGATTACAACTCCACTCCGGGCGAACTTTTCAAGGATGTGAAGACGATTTATAATTTCTTGACGGTTAAACTGTTGAGTACCAATTATAAAGACCTTGATATTGGCTCTACCAAAACTTTTACCAAAATACTCAACAATCCCGACGGCTACCTTGCAAAATCAAAACCCACAGCCATTCAAAAGGCTCTCGCTCCTGTGCTTTTTGCTCAGATTAATCCGCTTTTGCAAGAGTATAATGAACTGTATACCAATCAGTTCTCAAATTTTGTAACAGCCGCTGTGGTTCGAAGCGATTTTTATGCCTTTGCCCTTCTTGGCGACCTTGCCGCGCTGCTTCCTCAGTACCGTCAAGACAATCAGATGATGCTTGTGAGCGATGCTACGGCGTTTCTCAACGAGATTGTCAAAGATAACGACGCACCTTTTATATATGAGCGCACCGGCAACAAGTTCGACCATATCTTTATCGACGAGTTTCAAGATACGTCGGAGTTTCAGTGGCAAAATTTCCGTCCACTTATCGAAAACACTATTGCTCAGGGATTTGACGATATGATTGTGGGCGACGTGAAACAGTCGATTTACCGTTTTCGTGGCGGCGATTGGACTTTGCTAAATTCTGAGGTGGAACGCTCAATTGGCTCAGAAAACATACTTTTCAAGACTCTCGACACCAATTGGCGAAGCCGAAAAAACATTGTGGATTTCAACAACGCCGTGTTTGCCAATTCGGTAACTGTTTTGGAGCAACATTCTGACGATGAGGATCTTAATTTTGAACTTTTGCATCAGATTTATGCCGACAGTTTTCAAAATCTGCCTCAAAATCAAGACCGCAAGGGTGGAAATGTTAAGGTAAAATTTTTTGAAAAACCAAAGAAGGAAAAATCAAAACCATCTGATAATGATACAGATAGCGATGAGGAAGATGAAAGTTTTGATGTTACTGTGCTCACCGCAATGGCGCAAGATATCGACGCGCTTTTAAAACAGCGTTACCCCGCAAAAAAAATCTGTGTTCTTATCCGCAAAAAGGCTGAGGCAGAGAAAGTTGTAAATTTTCTCCTTAGTTATATGAATCAAGCCGAAGATGCCGAAAAATATCAGGTGATTTCTGCCGATTCGTTATATATTGCTAATTCAGAGCCTGTTAAGGTGGCTATCAATGCTATCAAGTTGGTGGTTAATCCCGAAGATTCTATTGCCAAGGCAAAACTTTTGCAGTCGTATGCCAAACTTTCGGCGCAGGATATTACCGACGATAATATTTTTAAGGCTGTGTCCGACGATGCCAAAGCCGCTGATATTCTGCCTGATGGGTTCAAAAATTTGGCTACCGACTACGCCTCTCTGCCGTTGTTCGACCTTTGCGAAAAAATCATTTCGGAGTTTGAACTTTACAAATACACCGGCGAAACCGAGTATCTCCGCACTTTTGAGGATACCGTTTTGGATTTTTCAAGGGTACATTCGTCTGACGTTAGCCGTTTTGTAAAATGGTGGGACGAAAGTGGTTGTAAAGTTTCGATTCAACCATCTGACAATCAGAATGCTGTAACAGTGATGACCGTCCACAAGTCTAAGGGATTGGATTTTGGTGCGGTATTTATGCCTTTCTGCAATTGGAAAATGGAAGACGTTGTAAACACTTCGCCCACTTATATTTGGGTTGCTCCGCCTGAGGATTCAGATTTCGGTTTTCTTCCGATGCTGCCCGTTAGATATTCTTCTGCTTTGAAACACAGTGTTTTCCGCGATTATTACCACCTCGAAAAACGCAATATGTACGTTGACGCGCTCAACATTCTTTACGTGGCTTTTACCCGCGCCGTCGACGAACTTTATGTTTATTCTCCCAAGCCTTCGGGCGATAAAATCAAGAATGTGGGTGATTTGCTCTATTTTTGTATCAATCAGTCAATTGCGTCAGACGAAGGTAAGATAATAGGTTTGAGTTCTTATTTTAACGAGGATAATCTTCAATTAACGTTAAATACTGACCATCAGGTGATTACTCCTGGATTTAAAGAAAATGCTAAAAAATTTGAAATCCGTCAGTTTAAAAATCTTGATTGGAATCAGAAACTTTCCATTAAGTACAATGCCGATGACTTTTTTGCCAAGAGCAATCCTTTTATTCAGGAGCGTATCAACTACGGTTCGTTTATGCACGATGTAATGTCGAGAATCGAAACCGCAGCCGACTTACCTATTGTGCTTCAACAACTTAAAGACCAAGGTCGCATTACCGAACAGCAAAAAGAAGAACTTCGCCAAAAGATAGAATCCGCCCTTGCTCTACCCGAAGTAAAACGTTGGTTTTCACCAGTTTGGAAACAGATTATTACTGAAACTGCCTTGCTTACTCTCGACGGTCGCATCCGCATTCCCGACCGTGTGATGGTTTCCGACACCGAAACCGTAATCATCGACTTTAAATTTGGCGGTCATCACCCCGAATATCACGACCAAATAAAAGAATACGCCACCTTGCTCTCCTCAATGAAAAACCCCCTCTATCCCAATGTCTCGGCGTATTTGTTTTATGTGGAAACGATGGAGGTAGAGAGGGTGGTGTGAATAATTGATGTAATTTTACATTTTTTCAAGCACAAACATCTTTAAATCGATGCGTCCGTCAGCGTCGGGGTCGATCATATCCCACGGGGATTTTATTTCGCCGAAAATCTCGCGGTGCTCTTTGGTGTTGTAGTAGTAGTGTCCGTTCACAGCCTTCCACTCCTTGGGCTCTTCGCAACACATCATTCCGTCAACGATTTTTACCTCGCCACTTGCCACGGCTTCGTCTATCTGCTCTTGGGTAACGTGCTTAGGTATAGGCATATACGATAACACTTTGTAGTCGTCGGTAAATTCCATCACAGCGTCGAACATACTCAAAGTTTGGTTATACTCGTCCTCTTCGATTGCGCCGGCGGCTTTTTTCTTGTCCAACTCTGCCACCACCTCGTCTTTGGTGTGGAGACCAAAACCATCGCCAATGGGGGCAAGAGTCTTGTACACTTTCCAACGTCCCACAATAGCCTTCATTTTCAGGTCTTCGGGCGACGGCTCTATTTCATCGATGTCGGGTTCTTTGGTGATGTGACCCTC
>JAGCVU010000205.1 GCA_017962175.1 Bacteroidales bacterium
CCAGCGTTCTGTAACGTAAGGCATGTTGATAGCCTTAACCTTTTCTGCAACGATTTCCTTAGCCTGCTTTTTAGTAGCAACAAAAAGGATTTTTCTGCCCGATTTAGCAATTTGTTTGATAGCAGCAGCTGCTTCTTCAAGTTTAGCTGCTGTTTTGTGTAAGTCAATTATGTGGATTCCGCCCTTTTCCATAAAGATGTAAGGGGCCATTGCAGGATTCCATTTTCTTTTCAAGTGTCCGAAATGTACACCTGCGTTTAATAAATCTTCGAAATTTACTGCCATTTTAATTGGTGTTTTTGTTTACGTTCTACTTAAAATCAACTGCCGGGTAGCAAAGGGGCAAATCTCTTGCGCCAATGGTCTCGTCAGTTTGGATACTAAACTAAAATTATCGCTTACTGAATTGGAAGCGTTTGCGTGCACCGGGACGACCGGGTTTCTTACGTTCTACAACGCGTGAATCGCGACGGAGGAAGCCTTCTTTTTTCAATGCAACGCGGTCTTCGGGGTTGATTTCAACGAGGGCGCGGGCAATACCGAGACGAACAGCCTCTGCCTGACCTTTGAAACCACCGCCACAAACGTTAACCTTAACGTCGTAGTTTTCAGCTTGGTTGATTTGTTCCAAAGCTTGAACAACTACTTTCTGAAACTGCGGCACTGTGAAGTACTCTTTGTAGTCTTTTCCGTTAACTTTGATTTCTCCTTTGCCGGGAGTTACGAAAACGCGCGCGATAGCGGCTTTTCTTCTGCCTACTTTGTTTGTAACTTCTGCCATGATTATCTAAGATCGTTTAAGTTGATGAGTTTAGGCTGTTGAGCATCGTGAGGGTGCTGTTCGCCCTGATAAACTTTGAGGTTGTTGCGCAGGATGGCGTCGCCGAGTTTGTTTTTGGGAAGCATACCTCTAACGGCTTTTTCAATGATGCGCTCAGGACCGGTGGTCTTCTTGAAGAAATCTTTTGCGATTTCAATTTTCTGGCCGCCCGGATAGAGAGAGTGGTGAACGTACTCTTTCTGAGCCCATTTGTTTCCTGTCAATCTAATTTTTTCTGCGTTGATGACAATCACATTGTCACCACAGTCTACATGCGGAGTGAAAGAGGCTTTGTATTTTCCTCTCAACAGCATGGCAACCTTAGACGCAAAACGTCCTAAGGTTTGGTTAGTCGCATCAACTAAAAGCCACTCTTTGTTCACTGTAGCCTTGTTGAGCGATACTGTTTTGTAACTTAATGAATCCACTTTGTTTTAACTTTTTAAATTTAACTTATTAATTTCTAACTACTTCTATCTGAAGTATGGATAATAAATCGGACGTGCAAAATTAGGTATAATATTTTTAATCTAAAAATAGTTTTTGAAATTTTTTTTGGGAAATAATTTAAAAAAGTCTTGATTTTGTGTATCATTTTTATTTATCTTTGCGTTTGTGTAATATATACACAATGTATAAAAAACACACCTTATATATATAGCAACATTTAAAACTAATTATTATGATAATTAAACATTTTACCGACAACGACCTGTACAAGTTTACAATGCAGTACGGCGCGGTGTCGCTGTTTCCGAGCGACGTGGTGAGATACAGGTTCACCAACCGTGGAGGCGATGAGTTCCCCGAAGGGTTTGACAAGGCTCTGCGTCAAGAGGTGGAATCTATGGCACAATTGAAACTCACCAAAGAAGAGCATGAATTTCTCAAAGAGAAATGCTATTATCTACCTCCGGCATACCTCGACTTTATAGCAGGTTACAGATTCGACCCCAACGAAGTGAAAATCAGCCAGGAAGGAGGAAAACTTGAAGTAATAATTGAAGGTCTGTGGTACAGAACCATTCTTTGGGAAGTGCCTCTGATGGCAATCATCAGCGAACTCTTCTTCAAGATGACCGGCGCGAAACCTTACGACAAGTCAAAACGCACACAGACAGCCGACGACAAGATGAAACTCTACAGCAGCATGGGGTTGAAAATAGCCGATTTTGGCACACGCCGCCGATATTCGTTTGAAAATCACGACGATGTGGTGGGTGCGCTCAACCGTTATGCAGGCAAGGGCTTTGTAGGCACAAGCAACGTTTATTTAGCAATGAAATACAACACCACTCCCATAGGCACCCATGCACACGAATGGTTTATGTTTCACGCTGCCAAATTCGGTTACAAAATAGCCAACAAACTTGCGCTCGAAAATTGGGTAAATGTTTACCGTGGCGACCTTGGAATAGCACTTTCGGATACATTTACAACAGAGGTTTTCTTCAGAGATTTCGACACATTGTATGCAAAACTATTCGACGGTGTACGACACGATTCAGGTTCGCCGCTTGAATTTGCCGACAAAACCATTGAGCATTACAAAAAACTAAGAATCAATCCGTTGAGCAAAACCATAGTATTCTCTGACGCTCTCAATCCCGACATGGTAAAACAAATTGTGGATTACTGCAAGGGCAGAATAGGAATGTCGTTCGGTATTGGCACAAACTTTACTAACGATGTGGGAGTCAAGCCGTTGAATATGGTTATTAAAATTGATACTGTAATGGTAAACGGTGTTTGGACCAAGGTAGTAAAACTATCTGACAACCCCATCAAACACACCGGCGGCACTGAGGCTGTGGAACTTGCAAAAAAATCTTTAGGCATAGCCTAAAAACCAAAAATATTCCTCGTAATCCAAAAGATGAATATCGCCGCTACTGCAATTAGAGTGCTGAGATAGCCTTTGAGGGCAGTGGCGGTGCGAGGATATTTTTCGTTGAAACGGCGGCTTTTGTGTGCAAAAGTTAGCAAAATAATATACGGCACAGATAAAAATGCGAGTGCGTTTTGCTTAAAAGCTTCTAAAAAATCTCCTTGCAACAAGTGATGAAGAGCACGTTGTGTGCCACAACCGGGACATTTGTAGCCGGTGAGCACATAGAATCCACACTTAGGAAACCTCACCCCACTACTTTCGGGGTCGAACTTAGCATAAAAAAATATCGCCACTGCTACAAACAATATTGCAACAATGGCGAGAAATATCGTGTTTTTGTTCACTGTATTAATAGCTAGAATATGCGCCACTAAGTGCTCCCACAACAGCAAGACCAATATACAAAACCCAGAACAAAAGACCGATTATAAGTCCCACCATCGAGAGGGTCTTTGCAGTTTTGGCCTTTTTTTCAGCTTCTTCATAGTCGCCACGGTTGTAAGCCGAATCACTCATAATCGCCATAATGGTGGCAATAATACCGAGAGGCTGACATATAAATATACTGATAATAGCCATAACCAAGTGGTTGTTAGGCTTAGGAGGTTTAGCACTGATGTTTTCAGCATTGTAAGAGGTCTGATAAGAAGGTTGTGCTGGTTGTGCAGGCTGAGTAGGCGTAGCAGCTTGCTGATAAGTAGAGAGACCAAGTTGTGCCATAAGATCGGGCAACTGTGAAACAGTCTGCCAATTAGCCATTCCTTCTGACCAAACATATGTGTCAAGATTAACCGCGCCGCGCATTTGGTCGAGTGAAACAGGGCCTACTTGCTGTTCGCCCACGCGATAATAATAAGTCTTTTCCATTTTTTACTGAGTTTTTAATTTATTAAAACAATATCGGAAGCACTTTGGGTTCTTCCAATAAGAGGTCTTTATTTAAAGATTTGATTTCTTCGATAGCTTTTTCAATCTGCTCAATGGTGCTTGAGGCAGTTTCAATAGAGAAATCTGCAGTAGCACCGCTAAAACGGTTGTGGCTTACTGTTTCGATATTAATCTGCTGATTACCTATAGCAGTGGTAATCAAGCCAGTAGTACCCGGAAGGTTCTTGGTTTTAAACGATACGAGGTAGGGAAACTGGATTTTTTTAGCATCACCCAAAGAGAATGAATTTTTCTCGGTATAAGTATCTGATTGTCCGTGGCGTGCTATAAACACGATATCTGATACAATCGACATTGCAGTTTCGCTGCTTCCGGCACCTTTGCCAATAAAGAAATGGGTTTTGGAATATTCAGCCTCAAGTTTCACAGCGTTAACGGCAAAGTTTACGCTTGAGAGAATATTGTCGTTCTTTACAGCCATAGGACGAACGGTAGCAAATATTTGATTGCCCTCACGCTTAGCCATACAGATAAGTTTTATCGAAGCATTGATTTCGGAAGCAAAGTCAATATCGTTTTTAGTAATATTTTGAATACCAATACGCGACAATTGCTCCATTGATACGTCGATACCGAAAGCAAGTTTAATCAAAAGAATAAGTTTGTGGCTTGCATCGCCGCCATTGATATCGAGAGTGGGGTCGGCTTCGGCATATCCGTTTTGCTGAGCAAGTTTGAGAGCCGAGTCGAAATCGAGACCCTTCTGCTGCATCTGAGTGAGTATATAGTTGCTTGTGCCGTTGAATATACCGCACACCTCGTTGATGATGTCGCCGGTGAAACTCTCTTTGATACCTTTTATAATAGGAATAGCGCCGCACACTGCAGCCTCGTATCCGATTTTAACATTTTGTTTTTCAGCCTCTTGAAAAATATCAACACCACGTTCGGCAAGAAGGGCTTTGTTGGCAGTAACAAGGTTTTTGCCATTGTGAACCACGCCGAAACAAGTGTCGTGAACAAAATTAGAAGTACCGCCCATGGTTTCTACCACCACATCAATATCGGGGTCGGTAAGCACTTTTTGAATATTATTGCCGGCATCTTCGCGGCTAACCTCTGAACCACCGCCAATAAAGTATTTTTTGTCGAGTCCAAAACGTTGGATGGCAGCTGGAGGATTAAGTTCAGCAATATATTTAAGGTTTATTTCGCGACCTGCGCGTTTTGAAAGCAATTCTTTCTGCTCGGTGAGTATTTTAGCTACACCGCCGCCTACTGTGCCGCAACCTAAGATTGCAATATTTAACGGTTTCATGTTTTAGATACTGTAAAAAAATTTGGGTGCAATATACGAAGTTTTTTTCAGATATGACTATTTTTTTGAACAAAAAATCAAAATAGAAATAAAAAACAATTTTAATTTCAAATTATTGCTGATTAATATATTTTTTGTATATTGCAATGGCAATCTAAATATGAAATATAGAATAGAAGTGTATTATTATCAACTAATTGCAAATTTTGATTACTACTAAAAAACTCAAAAAGGACGGAAAAATGGAAAAGAACAAACTTTATTTGGCAGTTGCGGCAGTGATGCTGATATGGACTACCAGCTGCAGCAACCTTACAAACCAAACTGACAACGACGCCAATAAACCCGTTGAAAATCAAACGGCAGTCACCCCTGTTGACAACGAAAATATGCTCGACAGCATCGACGAGTATGTCAACGAGATACGTATGAATGGCGACATGTTTGACATCGAACGCATAAAATCACAGTCGGGCGATGCGGTAATTTGTTCGCTCAATGGTGATATGGTAAAAATTTCGATGCTTGCCGACTCAGGTAATTCGGTATCAGCCGATTATTATATTCGAAACCACAAGCCGGTGTTTATGAACCGCTACGTGATATTCGATGTGGATTCATCGTATATGCAAGCGGTATATTACATCAACGGAGAGGTATTTAAGTATTTCAGCGACGGCGTGGAGGTTACCGATAGAGATTCGGTGAAGCTAATAGCCAACCTTACTGCTCACGACATCGCTGAAAAACTCTAAAAAAATTTTGTTAACCCATAAGGCCGCCGGTGATAGAAATACATTCGCCGGTGATATATGCTGCTGCGTCAGAAGCAAGGAAAGAAACAAGTTCTGCCACTTCGTTGGGTTCGCCAAAACGTCCGAGAGATATTGTTTTTACTAATTCTTCCTCGGGCAATCCTTCTGTCATATCTGTGCGGATAAATCCGGGAGCAATGGCGTTTACAGTGATATTCTTTTTGCCCACCTCTTTCGACAATGCTTTGGTGGCAGCAATGATGGCACCTTTAGAAGCCGAATAGTTGGTTTGTCCGGGTAAACCGATTACACCCGAAACCGAAGCCATATTGATGATACGTCCGTGTTTTTTGCGCACCATTTTGGGAAGAACGGCACGTGTAACGTTGTAAAATCCGTTGATAGTAATAGTGGTAACGGCAGCCCAGTCTTCCTTGGGCATAAGGGGAAGAAGATTGTCCTTGCGTATACCGGCATTGTTTACAAGCACGTCGATATATTCGCCCTTGTTGTCGTTCATCCATTTTTCGATGGCTGCGGTGGTTTCGTCGTAGTTAGCCACGTCAAATTTAATAAGTTCGCCTTCTTGACCGGCTTCCTTGGTCAGTTGAAGGGTCTCCTCGGCTTTTGCCTGATTAGATACATAGTTGATAAGCACCTTGTATCCTTGGCTTGCGAGTTTGATGCAGATAGCGCGTCCGAGTCCGCGGCTGCCGCCTGTTACTAATGCGTATTTCATATTGTTATGTTGTTAATAATAAAGTTCGTCTTCGTCGGCCATAATATATTTTCGAGTGTAAAACCAAGTGGTAACGAGGCAGAGTGCAAGCCCTGCGAGAGCCATCATTCCCAAAGTAGCCGGAAATGCCGAAATGTTAACCACTCCGTCAACAATTTTTTGAACATACCTTATTGTAATCGAAAGACCGATAATAGCAATCACAATAGACACACCTGCTTGAATTAATGCCCTCTTGAGATAAGGACGACTAATATTCCAATTGGTGGCGCCGATAAGTTTGGCAGTACGAATGTCGAATCTATTGCCCGACATCTGCAAACGAACCGTGTTGCTTATAAAAAAAATAGTGATTATCAGCAGAATAACACTAACTGTAAACACAATAGTGGCAAATTTGGTAAGCACCGAAGTGGTATTGCGCCACACATTATGAGGAAAATTAACCTCGTCTACCACGGGATTTTTTTTCAAACGACTGCTCAGCGACTTGATACTATCCACAGTGGCATATTTGTCGGCAAGTTTCACTTCAATACGCGACAACAACGGATTATTACCGTCAAGTATTGCCACAAAATCCTCACCGAGATCCTCTTTAAGTTCTTCGGCTGCAGTCTCCTTTGAAATGAATTGACTCTCGCGAACAAATGGATATGTGGCAAGAGTTTTTCTAAATTGTTCAATTTCTGCAAGACTGCGGTTGTCGTTGAGAGTGATGGTAAGTTTGATGTTGCTACGGAACATGTCGCTGATATTCTGAGTATTAAATAAAAGCATACAAAACATTCCCGACATATAAAGCACCAACGAGATGCAAAGTGTAGTCGACAGAGTAGACATCATTAATTTGCGCCGGTAGAATTTTTTAGCTGCCGGGCGCTGGTTTTCTGTTTGTTCCATTTTTTGATTCCTTGTATTTTTCCTGACCTTCGAAGTTTTTCAATTTGTTGCAAATATAAACACATTTCTGTAAATTTGCGGCAAAAAGAGGAAAAATAATTTCCTTACCTTTGTAAAAAAATAGTTGAAACCATGAGCAAAACCGCATTAATAACAGGAATTACAGGACAAGACGGTGCATATTTAGCCGAGTTCTTGCTAAAAAAAGGATATATGGTACACGGAGTTAAACGCCGCAGTTCGCTTTTCAACACCGACCGTATCGACCACCTATACCAAGACCCCCACGAAGAAAACCGTATGTTTAAACTTCACTACGGCGACCTTACCGACAGCACCAATCTTATTCGCATTGTGCAAGAAGTGCAACCCGACGAAATTTACAATCTTGCCGCCATGAGCCATGTGGCAGTAAGTTTCGACACTCCCGAATACACTGCCAACGCCGACGGAATTGGCACTCTGCGATTGTTGGAAGCCATTCGCATTCTCGGAATGGAAAACCATACTCGCATTTACCAAGCATCCACATCCGAACTTTTTGGCAAAGTGCAGAGTGTTCCCCAAAACGAAAAAACTCCATTTTACCCCCGCTCACCATACGCCGCTGCAAAACTTTATGCATATTGGATAATGGTTAACTACCGCGAGGCTTACAACATATTTGCATCCAACGGAATACTCTTCAATCACGAATCACCCATACGCGGCGAAACTTTTGTAACTCGCAAAATTACCCGCGCCGTTGCCCGCATTGCTCTCGGCATGCAAAAAGAGTTGTATCTCGGCAATATGAGTTCAAAACGCGACTGGGGACACGCCAAAGATTACGTTAAGGCTATGTGGATGATTCTTCAACACAATAAACCCGATGATTTTGTGATTGCCACAGGCGTTACCACCGAAGTACGCGAATTTGTTAGAATGTCGTTTGCCGAAACAGGCGTTAATGTAATATTTAAAGGTGTGGGTGTTGACGAAATTGGCGTTGTAGACTCTGTAAGCGACGACCCGAAATACCGCGACATCAAACAAAATGTTCACGTAGGCGATGTTGTTGTAAGGGTTGACCCCCGCTATTTCCGTCCCACAGAGGTAGATTTACTGATTGGCGACAGCACCAAAGCACGCACCGAACTTGGTTGGCAACCCGAATACGACCTGCAAAAACTCTGCGCCGAAATGGTAAACTCCGACCTCAAACTTATGAAAAAAGACCGTTACTTACACGAAGGCGGTTTTAAAACTTTAAATTACTTTGAATAAAACACTGAATATCAATGAATAAAGATAGCAAAATATATGTAGCCGGCAATCGCGGACTTGTGGGTAGCGCCATTACAGCCGCATTGCGCAAAAAAGGATACAACAATCTCGTTTTTACTCCTCACGCTCAATACGATTTAATTGATACCAAGACAGTTGAGGCTTTTTTTGAAAAAGAACGTCCCGAATATGTGTTCCAATCAGCCGCTCACGTGGGAGGCATTATTGCCAACCTTACCTATCGTGCCGACTTTATTTATCAAAACCTTATGATAGAGACAAATATCATAAATTCGGCATACAAATACGGAGCAAAAAAACTTCTGTTTCTTGGGTCAAGCTGCATTTACCCCAAAAATCCTCCGCAGCCTATGACCGAAGACGTTCTCCTCACATCCGAACTTGAATACACCAACGAGCCATACGCTCTGAGCAAAATAGCCGGCATAAAACTCTGCGAAAGTTACAACCTGCAATACGGCACTAACTTTATTTCGGTAATGCCCACCAATCTTTACGGGCCTAATGACAATTACAATCTTGAAACATCGCACGTTTTGCCCGCAATGATACGCAAGTTTCACCTTGCCAAATGCTTAGAAAACAACGATATGGAGGCAATCAAACGCGATCTCAACCGCCGCCCGATAGAAAGCATCAGCGGAGAATCTCCCCTACACCAACAATTAGAAATCATAAAAAAATACGGAATATCCGGCACTGGTAAAGATGCCACGGTAGAACTCTGGGGTGATGGCTCTCCTCGTCGCGAATTTCTTCATTCACAAGACCTTGGCGAGGCGTGTGTATTTCTTATGGAAAACGTTGATTTCTCGGATATTCTTCGTAAACAGTTTAATATCAGCGATTTTAGCGTACCTTATACCAAAACCGAAGTTCGCAACACACATATTAATATAGGTACAGGCAAAGACCTCACCATTGCCGAACTTGCATCTATGGTACAAAAAACGGTAGGATTCACCGGCAAGGTAGTTTGGAACTCTGACAAACCCAACGGAACACCCCAAAAACTCTTGGACGTATCAAAACTTGAAAAACTCGGCTGGAAATACAGCATAGAATTAAACGACGGTATTACAACAAGTTACAACAATTATTTAAACGAAGAGGTTAAATAGCAAAAACTCATTTAGCATTTATTAATTTTCGATTAAAAAATTTTTGTCTATATTTGCCGAACAAAATCAAGCACCAACATGGCAAAAGAAAAAAAACAACGAGACAACTACAAGATAATACTCTACAACGAGACCACGCTGCACGAAACCACATCGTTTCGTGTAAATATGCTCAACATTGTGGCATACGCAGGCGTACTTATTATTGTTATTGCACTGCTCACGGCACTGCTATTCGTTTACACGCCGCTCAATTCGTTGCTTCCCAGAAAAGATGACGAAAAAATGAAATGGGCACTCACCGACAACGCTATGCGAATGGACAGTATCAGCCGTGTGCTTACACAGCGCGAGGAGTATTTCGCCAAGATAAAAAACATTATGGATGGTCGCAACTTCGAAGAGTATGATGTGAAGGAAGACACCACCACAATAGAGCGTCAGCATGCCGACTTTACCAAATCAAAGCACGACAGCATTGTGCGCACCCTTATCGAAGAAGAAACACAGCAGACACTCGCTCTCATAAATGCTTCGGGCAAGGAAAAATACAAAAAACACAATTTCTTTATGCCTGTGCACGGTGCCCTAACTTCTAAATTCAACCCCGAGAAAAAGCACCTTGGTATCGACATCGCCGGCAAAGAAGACGAGCCTATTTTGGCAACTCTCTCAGGCACAGTAATTCTTGCCACATGGACAATCGAAACCGGCAATATCATTCAAATTCAGCACGACGACAACCTTATTTCTATCTACAAGCACAATTCTGTACTGCTTAAAAAGGTTGGCGACAAAGTGCAGGCAGGCGACCCGATTGCAATCATAGGCAACTCGGGTGAATTTACCTCTGGCACGCACCTCCACTTTGAAATTTGGCACGACGGAGTTCCCGTTAATCCCGAAGACTATATTATTTTTCCGCAATGAAAAGAAGAATAGCAATTTTGGGCTCTACCGGCAGCATTGGCACTCAGACCTTAGATGTGATAGAGCGTAATCCCGAAAAGTTTGAAGCCGAGATACTTACAGCGGGTTCTAATTGGGAACTTTTGGTAAAACAAGCCATTAAGTTTTTGCCAAACGCCGTTGTAATTGCCGACGAATCAAAATATCAGCAAACCCGCGACGCCCTTAAAGATTACCCTGTAAAGGTGTTCGCAGGCAGCAAATCTATTTCCGACGTGGTGGAATTCGACACCGTGGATATGGTAGTGGCCGCCATGGTAGGATATTCGGGACTTATACCCACTGTAAATGCCATTCGTCACAAAAAGCCCATTGCCCTTGCCAACAAAGAAACACTTGTGGCAGCGGGAAGCATAGTTATTCGCGAGGCATTAGAAAACCATGTGCCTATTCTGCCCGTCGACAGCGAACATTCTGCAATTTTTCAATCGCTTGTGGGTGAAGGCGACAACGAAATAGAAAAAATTCTCCTCACCGCATCGGGAGGACCTTTCCGCGGACGAAATCACGAGTTTCTTGCCAAAGTGAAAAAAGAACAGGCATTGAAACACCCCAATTGGAATATGGGTGCAAAGGTTACCATCGACTCTGCCTCGCTTATGAACAAAGGCTTGGAAACCATTGAGGCAATGCACCTTTTCAATGTTCCTGTAGACAAAATAGAAGTGCTTGTGCACCCTCAGAGCATAGTACATTCAGGCGTACAGTTTGAAGACGGCTCTATAAAATTTCAACTTGGCGTACCTGATATGCGATTGCCCATTCAGTTTGCCATTGGCTATCCCGAAAGGTTAAAAAGCACTTTCCCCCGTGTGGATTTCTTTTTACTCAAAAGTCTGACATTTGAAAAACCCGACCTGACAGTTTTCCGCAACCTTGCCCTTGCCATGGAAGCCGCTCGCCGTGGTGGAAACCTTGCCTGCGCCATGAATGCTGCCAACGAAGTGGCTGTAAAGCGTTTTCTTCAAGACAAAATCGGTTTCTTAGAGATGTCGGACCTCATCGAAAACACCATGCAGCACACTCCTTTCATAGCCAATCCAACCTTAGATGATATCATCAAAACTCACGCTGAGGCGGTAAGGATTGCGGAAGGGATGTAGGGATTAATTATTTCCTGATTACTAATGGACTTGAAACCAATTTTACATTCATTGTGGCAAGTTTTGCCATTTTGTTTCTATTCCTAATGTCGATGCCGGATGTTGCCACCCAATAGAATGGAAAATGTTTAATTTCGTTGAGTTTTTGGGCGGAGGTTTTGAGCCAACGTTTTAACCAATCGGCTTTTTTCATTACCTCGTCTATATTTTTGGTATCGGCAGAATGAATTTCTACAAAATAAGATTGATTGTTGAAGCCTATAGCATAGTCCCATCGGCTCTGATTTTTGCCAAGTGGTTTATCTTTTAGACAGAAATCAATATCCACACTACCCTGACAATCTGCAACTTCCACCTTGCGTTTGTATTGATTGCTCAAAGCACCTTTGCCTTCGTGATACTCAAGGTCGGGCGTAGACAAAACTGCGGTTTTGAATTGGTTATCTGCCATAATCAGTCGTTTTTGTATTTTGCAATAGCATCGCAAATAAGTGCGTTAAAACTTGTAAGTTCACCCATTTGCGATACGTCGGGGTCGTTGCTCCAAGCATCAAGAGTGGAAATATCCTTGCTAATTCCGTTGTTGAAGAAATAGGTTTTGATGTTTTTGCGTGACTTATAAAGAACGTCAATGGCTTGACTATCAGCAATACCAGCCTCGGAGATTACATTCTTAAAACTCTCTTCTGTTGAATCTTGCATAGTCTTTATAGCCCACGCAAATTCAAGAAACACTGACGAATGTGTGGAGATAACAATTTTAAATCCTTTCGCCATCAGTAGCGACACCTCATTGATAAATCCAATTATTGCCCTCGGGTGCAAGCCCATTTCGGGTTCTTCGATTACAATGTATTGAAATTTGGAAGTTTGGTCTTTTGAGATAAAATAATTTGCCATGCTAAGCGGCATATATTCTTTTTGACCTGCACTCCACGCCACAAACGGCAACGATGTTTCGCCGACACGAAGACGCATTTTTTGCGGACCCATACTCGAATCTATTTCTATTTTCCCATTATGGTAAATACTTGAAGGGCTGGCAATTGCGGATGCCATCTTTTCGGCATCGGGTGCAAAATTTTGTAGCAAATATTCACTAAATTGGCGCACAACGTATGGCGTTTCATAGTCAAATTCCATAAAACGTTTTGGTCTGCCATCGGCAATACAAAGCACACGCTGCGCCGGAATGTAGAATATTTTTTCGGTTTGATTTGATTGTGATGCGCCATCAATCTGTGGCATCTTCAAATTGTTGATACCGAAATAATGTTTCAGGATATTGTCGCCATCGGTGTTGTATGAATAATTATTGAGGGTGTTTTTGATGCTAAGATAATCCTCACGCAGTTTCCAAGCCTGCAAAAAGATGCTTTTGCCACTTGCCTGTGGTCCCACAATAAAAGTCATATCGCCAAACTCTACTTCGGCAGCCTTTATCGGTCCAAAATTATTTAGTGTGAATGAGGTGTTCATATTGATTTGTCAATGTTTTCACTTGCAAAAATAGTGAAAATGTTTTCTAAATGCAAAAAAATATTTTGCCGCCGCCATCGTGCCCGCCACCTCACACACACGGCTTGGCGATACCGTACCCCCCCGAATACCAAACCTACATTCCCGCACTCTCATAACCATCTGAACCCAACATATTTACCCGCTTTTGGGGCATAAATCAAAACCTACAAAAAGTTGGTTTTGGTTGGATTTTGGTTGGATTTTGAGAGGAAAATGGAGGGGATTGTTTAAGATCTGTTTAATTTCCCTTTAATATTGCTTACAGCCGTTTAAAAACGGCTTTTTTTGTGTCTAAACAGGTGCTAAAAATGCAGCCGATGGAGCACACGACATCAACCGATTTTTTGACAAAATATGCAAATGGGGTTACAATGGGGTTACAAATGGGGTTACATTTTTAACACTTTTTTCGACACATTAAACACCCTCTAAACACTTATTTTTGCAAGAATCACCCAAAAATAAAAGAGAATCTACCCCCTTTGCACGCTGCGTTTTTTTGCGAAAAAGACCCGTTATTTTTATTTAAAATGCTTATATACTGAGTTTTAACCATTATTAATGCGGTTTTTTAGATTTTTGACCTCCAATTCAAGCCGTGCTATCTCCAATGCCTGTTCCTTTATAATGCCTTTAAGAGTATTTAGAGCGGCGTTTTCTGTGTTTAAGGGCGGCGCATCTGACGGCTCGGTGGGGTTATCGGTCTTTAACATCGAACCTTCGCCGGTTAAAAGCCATTCTGCCGAAATACCGTATTTAATTACAATATTCTGTATTGGAATCACACCAACATTACTGCGCCCCTTGGTTATTTCGGTCATAAGTGAAGTACTAATGTCTAAATTCAAGGCTATTTCCTTCTTATCTTGGGCTCTTTTTTCTTTAATAAGCCAAGATACTGTATCTAAAAACCGCATTGTAATATCATTTGAAGCCATAAATACAAAATTTTGTAAAATTATTGCAAAAATATTTGGTAGTTATTACAGATTTCTGTAATATTGCATCGTTTTCGATACCGAAAACAGCGCACTAATATAATAAATAAATAGACAAAAGCAATACCAGTATGAAAAAAATTGAAATCAACATCAAGTACCCTTACAAAAAGTACTTCGCTTTTAAGTCGTTGCGCAGCAATGTTGAGATGGTGTTCCCAAAATTGGAGATAGGCGACAATGACTCTGTAATCAGCACCATCAACCGCATCGATGATATTATGCACAATACAGAATACTACAAGCGCGGCGATATGCACTGTCGCTTTGATTGTGCTTACCATTGGCATTTTCTGCCCGAAAGATTTCACGCCGAAAGAATTGAGATCCAGAGCATCACCGGCAAGGAAGTAGGAACTATCACAATCAAATAATCAAAGCAATGGAAACAAAACGAGAAATAATGTTGCCGCATGGCGCACTTGCAAGGCTGACTTCCGCTCTCAAAGTTAGCGAGCCAACTGCAAGAAAAGCCCTCAGATTTCAAGAGGGAGGCAACCCCGACGAGATGACTCTTGCTCGCAAAATCCGCTACAATGCTGTAAGGCAGTTTGGCGGACTCGACACCGGCGCAGCCAATATGGAGAAAAAAGGCGACATCTGTTTTTGGGACTATCCCAACGGCGCACGTCTCGCAATCAACATCCGCAGCGGGTTTGTTACCATCACTTACGAGGGTAAGGTAATAGATACCGCCGACAGCATCACAACAAAAGAAATCTACGACTGGCAACTCAAAGCCGAAAATTTAAGAGCGTAACAATGGAATATTCGGGCAAGATATTATGTGCAACACACGCGGAACTTGCGGCGGTATTAACCGATAGCAACATCAAGGCTATGCGCAGCCGTGGCGTATTACAGCAAGTGCGCCGTGCGTGTCCCGGCTATGCCGCACTGTTTGCCGTTGACACTCTGCCCGAAAAGTATAAGAAACAAGTTTTAGCCATTTATCCTATGCCCGACAAAGAGATACAGAGCAATTTTGCCATTGTGCCCGACTGCGAGGCGGTGAGGTTTTTCGACACCTTTATATTAGACGACGGCCGCCATCTGCCCGAAACCAAGCGCAACGAACTTGCCAACAATGCCGCCATACTCAACGCTCTTGGCAGGATGCTTGAACAGTCGGACACGTTAAACCTAAAAATAGGTCGCAAGGTGATAAACCGCACCGACTTTTGGCAACGTGCAGCGCAGCACCTTCAAACCATTTCAGAAAACCATTCGTTGCCGCGCAATGCCCGTATGCTGCAACGCAAATACAACGATTACCGCGAAAACGGCTACACCGCGCTAATAGGCAGCAAGTGGGGCAACGGAAATGCCGCCAAGGTAAAAGACGACCTTTCGATCAGCACTCTCACACAGTTGCTCGCCATAAGCAACAACCTCAACAACGCACAGGTGGCAGCCGCTTATAACCAATATGCCGCTGCCAACGGATGGAAACCCATCACCGACGGCACGGTGGCATTATGGCGTACAAAAACCGACCTCACAACTTCGGCGGCAAGGCGTGGTACATCAAATTTCTTTAACGAAAAAGCAATGACAGTAAAGCGCAGCCGTCCATCGGCACCGTTCCTGATGTGGAGCTTAGACGGTTGGGATTGCGAGTTGCTCTATCAAGACACCAAAAACGGACGCACCACATATTACAACCGCGCAGTGTTGGAGGTGGTGCTTGACCCTGTAAACGACTATATAATAGGTTACGCCATTGGGTTGCAAGAGGATGCCGCCCTTATTACCCGCGCCATTAAAAACGCATTGACACATTCGCAGCAACTATTTGGCAGTATGCACCGCACCAACCAGATACAGAGCGACCATTTTGCGATGAGTTCTATGCGCCCGGTGTACGCCGCCGTTGCCGACAAGGTAACACCTGCACGTGTGGGCAATGCCAAGAGCAAGCCGATAGAGAGGTTTTTCAACTATTTGAACCGTACATATTGCCAGATGTGCAGCAATTGGAGCGGTTTTGGCGTAACCACCGACCCATCGAAACAGCCCAACTCAGAGGCTATGAACCTAAGAAAAAAAGGTTTTCCCGACTATGAAGGAATTGTGGCACAGATAGACGCAATGATAGCCGCCGACCGTGCCAAGAAACAAGCTGAATTTATAAAGCTGTATGCCAACCTTGCCGACGAGCACCGATTGGAAATGCCACGCACCGAATATCTCCGCATATTTGGCGAAACCACCGGCCACACCAACCGACTTGCTGCCACAGGTCTAACGCCCACAATACTTGGCAAAAAACGCGAGTACGACTGTTTTGACATCAAGTTTAGAGAGTTGGCATTTACCGATTGGACGGTGAAATACGACCCCGACGACCTCAGCACCGTATTGGCAGTAAACGAAGACGGCACACAGGCATTTGTATTAGAAGAGAAATACATCCAACCAATGGCACTTGCCGACCGCAAAGAGGGTGATGCCGAACAGTTGCAGCGCATCCGCGACTATAACAAAGAACTTCACGATCATGTGGTGGACACCCTTGCCGACACTGCCGACAACGTGGCAAAGATTGTCCGCCTGCCACAATCTTACGACATACTCAGCCGTCTGATGCTAACCGACAGCACAGGCGACCACAAAACAAATAAAAAAAGGGCAGCATTGGCAGCTGCATCACCCGACCCACCACCCGATCCCGATTATGATATGTTCTAAACACTTTTAAACAGCATTTAAACACTTTTAAACAGCAATATTAAAATGGAAAATACAGAAAAAATTATCAATGCTTTGAAGCAATTTGTAACGCTCAAAGGCAGTCAGAACAAAGCAGCCACCGCACTTGGCATATCGGCTGCAACATTAAGCAAAATCCTCAACGGCAAAACCGACGACATTGCCGACGAAATGTGGCGCATATTGGCAGCCAAGACCGGCTCAACCGGCAAACGCCAATGGTTTACCGCTCAAACAGGCTCGTACAATCAACTGATGTTTGTATTTGCCAACGCCCAAAACGATGCGCTTGCCTGTGCCGTATGTGGCGAGGCTGGATGTGGCAAGAGCACCGCCGCCGCCGAATACGCATCTACCCACGAAAACGTTGCATTGCTCACCTGTGCCGAGTATTGGAACAAACGCCAGTTCTTGTCGGCATTGCTGTCATCGTATGGCATAGGCAGCGACGGTCTTTCGGTGGGCGAAATGATGGACACCGCAGTGGAGAACATCAAACGTATGGAAAACCCACTTGTAATCCTCGACGAAGCCGACAAACTCTCCGACAGCGTGCTGTACTTCTTTATAACGCTTTACAACCAGTTGGAAGATTGCGCCGGGCTTGTGCTTATGGCCACCGACTTTTTGAAAAAGCGCATCGAAAAGGGTGTAAAAAACTGTAAGAAGGGTTACAAAGAAATCTACTCGCGCATAGGTCGCAAATTTATCTGCATACTCGCCGCAGGACGCGAGGATGTGGCAGCCGCCTGTGTAGCCAACTCTCTCACCGATGCTCAGGAGATCAACCGCATCTACGCCGATTGTCAGGGCGATTTCCGCCGAGTAAAACGCGCTGTATGGGCAACACTTAAAAAGGCAGCGTAATGTGGAATGTAGGCGGCTCGCCTGCCAAAAAACTATAATACAATGAAACGAGCATTAACAACGAACAATATATTGGCTATGCGGTTTTACCCGGCACAGTTTGAGGGCGAGTGGCGCAAGAGTTTTGGCACGCCCGAATTGCACGGAATATGGCTTGTGTATGGCGCAAGTTTCAACGGCAAGACCACATTCTGCCTGCAACTTGCCAAGTATCTCACCAAGTTTGTAAACCGGGTACTGTTTAACAGCATAGAAATGGGCAACCGCTACCCCTACCAGTTGGCCCTGATGCGCAACAATATGGCGGAATGTGGGCACAAGTTTCTCACCGCCGTAAAGGAGACACCGCAAGAGATCACCGAGCGACTATTGCGCAAACAGAGTCCCGACGTGGTAATAATCGACTCTTACAAATACTTTGAACGTCGCCGAATGGACGTGTACAAACGTCTTGAAGACGAGTTCCCGGAGAAACTATTCATAATCATAGCCCACGAAGACAAGAACCAGCTGCCCGATGGCGCACTCGGCAAAGAGCTTTACGCCTACGCCGATGTAAAAATCCGTGTTTCGGGTCGTCAGGCATTTATCAACAGCCGTCTTGGTGGCAGCTACGAACCATTTATTATCGACTCTGAATTTGTAGAGCAAGCAAATGCAGAGTTCTAAAATTGGAATTATAAACCATTAAAACAATACATTATGGCACAGACATCAGGAAAGTGGGACAATACCCGCAAAATTTGGATTGTAAAAGCCGTATGCAAAGGCGGCGGAGTAGTAACGGCAGCGGCGGCAACATGGGAAGCCGTGGTAATGCTTCTTAGAATGTTCGGCATAAATTAGGAGGACCGCATTATGGCAGCATTACAAGAAGACAAATTGCAAAAGCCGCTGTTAGCCCGATATGAGTTCTACACCGACATTCTTGGACATACGCTCCACTACGTTGACGACGAAAAACTATTCAATGAGTTTTGCACAGTACGCAACCGATTGTCGATAAAAATTCACATCCAACAAAGCGGCAAGAAACCCACCGAACGCGCACCGTTCGACAATTACACCATTGTAGACAAATCATTTATTAACACATTAAATATTAATTAAAATGGCTCAGAAATTAGAATCATTATTAGAACAACGTCGCCAACTTGACGACAAAATTATGGAACTCAACTCAAAGATTGAGATTAACAAAGCCGCTGCGCAAATGGCAGCCATCAAACAGGCAAGGTTTAAAAAGCTTGAAGATGGAGCAAGAGCAAGTTGCGACAAATACACAGCACTCCGCAACGAAACGCAAAACAAGCGCGACGAACTTTCAAAACAGATTGAAACCTTTGAGGGATAATTAAACACACAGTAAAACATTATTTATTAACGATTAAACATTTAATGCCATGACACAAAAAGATTTAGAATTAATAATTGCAGACATCAATGTGGAATACCGCAAACAACAACACCAAGCCACCAAAGAGTTTTACGACCGCCGCGACAGCGTAATGGCAGAGGCAGAACAGGCTTGCAAAGAACACATCGAAAAGTTTGAATCCAACATGAGTCGTCAAAAGGAACTCGAAGCCGAACTTGCCGAAAAAAGACGTTACGGCATAGCCTCTTACAGTGTGGAATTTCAAACCATAAAACAACAGCTTGACGAGGTTGGAGCATCGAACCGGGAACTCAAAGAACAACGCCGCGAACGCGAAAGTGCTCTTAAAACTACCCTTCGGGAACTGCACCGCGATTACGAAGATGGCTGCATCAAACGCCGCATCCACTTTGCCGAAAAGAAAAACGAGGCTGCACGCCGCTATAACGAAGAAAAAAACAATGCTTAATCAATCATTCTAAAAACATAATACCAATGGAACAAACAAACATAACAATGACTGCCGCAGAACTTAAAGAGTTTGAGGCATACAAGGCTGCAAAGGCAGCACAACAGGCAAAAGAGGAACGCAAAAAGAACCTCAACACCTACAACGCCATGATCGACGAGCAAGTAAACGAAACGATCCCGGAACTGCAATCGGTAAGTGAACAATTGTCGATGGTGAAAAAGGCTGTTTTCGACAATTTCCAATCGCTCTTGGATATGAAAAAAGACGTTATGAAAATAACCAAAGACGGACAGCGCAGCCACACATTTACCAACAGCGATGGCAATTCCCGCATTATACTCGGCTACCACGTGTTAGACAACTACAAAGACACCGTGCAAGACGGTATCGACATGGTAAAAGAGTACATCACCAGTCTTGCCGAAAGCGACGAAACCAAATCGCTTGTAGACATGGTGCTTAAACTCCTTAGCAAAGACCAAAAAGGCAATCTGAAAGCCAGCCGCGTGTTGCAGCTCCGCCAGATAGCCGAAAAGGTAAACAACGAAAAATTCACCGAAGGCGTGGAGATCATTATGAACTCTTACGCTCCGACTCCCTCTAAAAAGTTTATTCAAGCCTTTGCCAAAAACGACAAAGACGAATGGGAAGTAATTCCATTGAGTTTAACCGATGCAAAATAATCAGCCATGAAAAAGCAAGAAAACGACAAGGATTTAGTTGTGCGTATGATTTGGGAATACCGCACGTGGTATGCCAAACGTGTAGGACTGCCGGTGCAATACAGTAGCCAAAACGCCTACGTTATAGAGTATAACACAATGAAGGGCATTAAAAACATGCTCGAAGGTACTTACCGCTCAAAAAATCCAAACGTAATACCCGGCGACGATATCATTCTCGGCATGTGGAAGCGACTGTTGGAGTATCTCAAAGAGAAAAACAACTACTACTTCACCACCGTTGGCAGCATCCACCGCAGTTACAACACCATTGTGGCTCAAATGATGCGACACGCCGAAAAAGAAAAGTTTGCCGCCGACAAAAAGAAGGCAGACAGTATGCAAACCAAAATCAGTATCATTCAAGACATGATGCAATGATAATTCATAATTCATAATGCACAATGCATAATTAATAATTATGACAAAGGAAAACTCTCTAACTACCATCAATGCCAACACGCTCCCGGCACTGCAACTGAGCAAAGAGGAATTTCTTAAAACCTTTTCGCCAGCCAAGTGCCTTCGGGCGATGGCAAAGTACAAAACACCGGTGCAGTGCTCGCTCGCCGCCGACGTGCCCACTATTGCAGCCGTGCGCAAAACCTACGGCGAGGAGTACATATCCGGCTATATAAAGTTGTGGATAATGAACCTCTACGACTTTTTTGGCAAACAGCCTTTGAACGATATGCAGTTAGACGAGGCGGCGTTTCTCTGTATCGAAGGCCGCTACTATCTCAACCTTGCCGACATCAACGCCGTGTTTACCATCCTAAAAAAATCGGCAGCCGACATCAACCCTCAAAAGATAGTAAAAGCCTTTGAAGATTACGACATCCGCCGCGCCAAAGATTTTTACAACCACACCCTCACCACCGACGTGCACCCCGACTATGGCACACGAACGGCGGATTTGAAGCGATTGAAAATTGGTGATTATAAGCCTAAAAAATAAAAAAAATGTTATATTTGCAACATAAAACTTTGGCGGTATGGCTTACAACAAAAATAATTACCTATTACGAGTAAAAGAAGTTAACGAGACATACAAGAAATACGCTCTAAAAGGATATTTCAATGAGTATATCTACGCAAACTTCATAAAAGACCGTTTTCATATATCGCGCACCACCTTTTATAATTACCTGACAATCCCTTACGAAAGGCAGTTGAAACAGATACAAAAACGAGAGACAGCACAACAGTTGTCAATCTTTTAGGGTTGTTTTCAGCCGTCCTTTTTTGAGGGTGAGGGTAAATTGCTCTTTGGAAACTTCGGGATAAAGGTCGTCGTCGAGTTCCGACTTGTAGAGGCAGCGGAACGTGAGCAAATGGCAATAGAAAAAATCGTTTGGCTGCGGTTGCTCTTGATACAAAAGAAGTTTTCCAAAAGCCTTTCCCGGTATTTTAAGAGCATTTAAACAGCGTTTCAATGCCGTTAAAAAATCGAAAAATCTTTCTCCGGCATCGCGGTTGGCGGCAAAATTCTCGGTGTCGTCTTCAAATTCTTGTACGGCATAGATATACACGTAGAGATAGTCGGCAGTGTAATCAATGCTATAATCGTAAAAAACGGCAGGCAGAAAAAACTCGAACTGATCGGGTGCGGTTTCTTGACTTAGGTGCACGTCGAAGGTTTCGGGAGGTTTTACACCGAGAATATTGAATTGAGCCGCGCGAGATTGTATGGCGGCATTGATTTCGTTAAATACCTTTTTCATTGATAGCAAAGTTTAGTTCGTTGGTAATAAATTCGGTTAACAGGCGTGTAAGTTCGGCACTATCGCCCAAGAACCTACGGCGAGGCATTTTCATATGGCGAGTGTGGGCGCGAACTGTGCGACCTTTGCGCGAATGTGCACGTACCGATTGAATGCCATCGAAGCCGTCGTTGTGTATTTGGGCGTATGCTACATCGGTGCCAATGGTAACAGTGGCAGTGGTGGTGCTAACTATACGGATTGAACGTTTGAGCCGTCCTGAATCTACGAGTATAGCACCCTTTTGACGTTTTTTGCCACCGCGACGATTGCGTTTGCGAGGTTGCCACGGTTCGGCTGTGGTGTCGTGCCAATTTTGACTAACAAAACGTTGTTTGGCAAAGTTGACCGCCACTGTGCCTATCTGATTGGGCAATGTGGTAAGGCATTGGCTTAAGGCTTGCTCTATTTCTTTAAATGTTGCCATTGTTTTAATTCATAATGCATAATGCATAATTCATAATTGTCAACTGTCAATTAATATGACATTTCGAGGTCGCGGATGGTGCGGAGTAGCATTTGTGTAAACCATTCGTCGATGTCGGTGGCTGATTTGCCGTTGAGACCTTGTGTGTTGCCGGCATTGATACCGCCTTTGTTGAAAGCGTCGATGTTTACAGTAATATTTTTGATTTGTTTTGCGCTGCCTGCCACTGCATCCGCGCCGCCGATGGCAGAACCGCCGCCGGAACTTGTGCCGCCTGTGGTGTTGCCATTCATACCTAATACTTCCATACCTTGCTCTAAAAACGACGGTTCGCTTTCGGATTCGTCGTCGGTTTTGTCGGATGCGGTTTGTGATTTTTCAGGATCGATCATATTGAGGTTGGCTCGCATATCCTTTATAAAGTCGAAACCTTTGGCGGCAAGTCCGCCCAAACCGGGCAATTCGCTCAACAGTTCGAGCAACTGTTGTACGGGATAGAGTATAACATCGAGCAATGCCTTGCCAATTTGTTTGATACCTTCGATAAATCCGCCGTTGGTAAACGCATCGCATATACTATCCCAATAGCGTTTGATAGTCATTACCACCTGTACTATCATACCAATAGGACCAAGAACCATAAGAAGCGCAGCACCCCAACGGTCGTAAGCCTTAACAGCGGAATACACCAAACCCACAAGTATAGCAATGGCAGCAATAATAAGTCCGATAGGGTTGGCATCCATAGCGGCATTGAGTAGCCATTGTTTAACAGTGAGCACACCAGTAGCAATGCCGTGCGCCATAGTAGCCGCCGTGGCTGCAATGGTGTTTGCCTTCATAGCGGCAAAAGCCACACCTGCGGCAATAAGAACGGGATACCATTCGGCAATAAAGTTTTTTACGCCTTTTATTGCCGGGACTATTTTGCCTGTAAGATTGGCAGCCCATTCGCCCATTTTGGTAATCACCGGCAGCATATATTGCCCCGCCTGTATAAGAAACTTTTTGATGTTGTTGGCGGCAATGCCCCATTGGTCGCGTGCGGTAAGGCTGTTGTTGTAGGCGTTTTTCAATGCACCTTTTGAGTTTGCAGTACCTTCTAAGGTATCTTTAAACTTTTGCACATCCTGAGTCATAACGGCAAAAGCCGATGCCGATGTTTGATCAAGGCCGAGCGAAGCAAGTTTTGCAGCCTTTTGTTTGTCGGAAAGACCGTCGAGTTTGCCTGCAAGGTTTTCGATAATATCACCCAACGGGCGCATATTGCCCTGTGCATCGTAGATCTGCACACCCATAGCCTTAAAGTTGCCGAGTAGTTTCGGGTTTGAAAGACTATTAAATGCGCCGTGAAGGAGTGTGGCGGCAGCGGAGGCACTTTGACCTTGTGCAGTCATAAAAGCAAAAGCACCGGCAGTTTCATTAAGACTTGCACCTGCATTACGCGCCACAGGCACAACAGTGGGAAGATATGCGGCAATTTCGCCCATGTTGGCAGCACCCTTTTGTAATGTAGCAAACAGTACGTCGTAAACGGTATTGATGTCTTTTCCCGACGAGTTCATAACATTAACACCGGCTTTTGCTACTGTTTCGATGTCAACAAAACCCGCCTTTGCCGCCTTTAATGTGGGGTCGAGAGCCGATAGTGCTTGGTCGGCATTGAGACCGGCGGATATAATTTTGTTGAATGCACCCGGAACCTCTTCTAATGGTGCCACGTTTTTAGCACCGATATTGAGCATTGTGGTGCTTAGTTTTTCGAGTTCTTGTTGACTGAGCCCGGCAGTAACATTGATTTCTGCCATACCTTTTTGCCAATCCATAGCGGCGGATGCAGCCTTTTTGATAGTGCCGCCCACAGCCAAAGCACCTTCAACGCCAAGCACAATGGGGTTAGAGGCAAGTTTTATTGCCTTGTCGAGCATCGGGGCATTAGAGCGCAGTTCGTCGAAAGCCTTTTTTGCGGAGGTTTTAACGCCGTCAATCCGGGTTTTGAGGTCGCGCATAGCAATAAGCACACTTGCACGGCGATACGACGAATCGGTGAGGTATCGTTTTACGTTGGTAAATGCCGCCTGAGTGTTGCGATCGATCGTGGACGCAGCCTCGCGGAAACGGTTGCCCACCTCGCCGAGCGTGCGTTTCATACGCTGTGTAACCGATTCGGTGTTTTTGTCGGCATTTTTTAAGACGGCAGAATAGCGGTCTTTTAATGCAAGTAGCATTTCTATCTTAGTCTGTGCCATAGCCTAAAAATTATTCGTTATCGATTTTTTTTTCGAGACGTTCGAGCACCACGGCAAAGCGGTTGAGCGCGGCGGCGTTATCTTTAAGCGCGGCGGCATTTTCTTTGGCTGCCACGGTGCTTTCTTTGAGCGTGCCTGTAATTTCGACGTTAGACATCTGAATATACGAGATGTACTGGTCGCGGATTTTGATAGATTCAGCCACGGTTTCGCGGTTGCTCTTTTCGTTGGATTTGTACATTTTCCACATGGCATATCCCATCACGATAACCATAGCGGTGGGAAACCCGAAGGTGGAGAAAATGTTTATGATTTCAGTGGTTTCCATTTTGTATAGTGTTTTTTTATTGTCTTTTTGTTTGTAAAACAATTATTTGTTTGTATATTTGTGCCGTTTTCAAAATCAAAAACGGGATTGAATATGTGCAATACAACAGAAGAAATAGTATCATTTGAAGATTTTAAAAATCAAAATGGCATCGTTTATTGGTGGGCTTCGGAAATAGCCGTTATGTTTGGCTACAAAGACCTTAAAAGTTTTCAAAAGGTTATAGACCGAGCAACCAAGGCAATGATGTCGCTTAATATTTCGTATTTTGATAATATTATTGCGGTTCAAAGAGAGGATAGCAACGGGGAATCGTTTCAAGATTTTAAACTTACACGATTTGCTTGTTACCTTGCCGCTATGAACGGTGACCCTAAGAAAGAAGAAATTGCGCAGGCTCAGTTGTATTTTGCCCAACAGACTCGCAGTTTTGAACTTCTTGTTGAGAAAAGCAATGATATAGAAAGATTGCTTATTAGAGAAGATATTTCCGAAGGAAATAAAAGTCTTGCCTCTGTTGCTAAGTCTGCGGGAGTTGTTGATTATGCAAAATTCCAAAATGCCGGATACCTTGGTATGTACAATATGAGGAATTGGGAACTTGCTGAAAAACGCCACGTTGACAAAGCCAAACTCTTTGATAGTATGGGCCGGGCAGAACTCGCAGCCAACTTGTTTAGAATTACCCAAACTGAGGGTAGAATTAAGAACTATGGCATTTCTGGTCAGAACGCATTGGAACAAGCCCATCGTCTCGTTGGACAAGAAGTTAGAAAAATTGTACAACAGAACTACCGTACTAATCCTGAGAATTTTCCACAAGAGCGCAGTTTGCCCGAAGTTAAGAAAGATCTGAAAATAGATTATAAAGGAATAAAGGACGTGGATAATCCTAAAAAGAAAAAATGATTTCTTTTTGAGTATCGTTTTTATATATTTGTCTTTTTTCATAACTTTTCGTATATTTGCAACGTTAAACCATAAAAATAATATTACAATGGATTTGTCTTTAATAAATAATATAGATGATGTACTCGAACACCTCGAAGATTTAACTGACGATGACCTTGTTAAACTTCGCGAGATGGGTGTTTACGAACCTTTATCTGTTGAAGACCCTGATATAGATGAAATCATAACAGATAAAGATATTGAATCTGATCTTGGAAATATACCTATGCCAGAGGGGTGGAAGTAGTATCATTTATTATTTATCTCTATCTTTTTTAATTTTTGCTTTAGATAACGTAACATTCCTTTACATTGATAATTTTGAGGGTTTAAAACTGCATTCCAGTTAGAGCCTTGCAAATAAGGTTTGTATTTTTTTATACCAAGTTTCTGCATTGGGAATGGCTCTGTATCTTTTTTCTTCCCTTTTTGATAGAAGTTATCGATGATATTCATACCATCTTTAACATCTTTGTTATCAAATCGGGACAAAACTATTTTTTCTGCCTCCGCTCTATTTTTTGCATAATATCCAATTCGAGCCCAAGTGTAACCACCTGAAGTTAAATTTGGATCAGCGTAAACCTTTGTTATTCCCATTGTTCTATATTGTTTTAATAATTCAAGAGATATTATAGATCCCATTCCCGTTCCAGATGGATTTATGGAAATATATTTATGTATAACAGTTTTTTTATCTTGATCAAAACATATTATCAGTTTAAAATCATCTCCTAAAATTTTTAACATAATACCATCGTTTTTGGTTTTTATAATACTTCGACGTGTATTATTCCACGCTTTTTCAAGTTCTTTGTCAGTAATAATGTTTACACTATCTGATATTATTCGACAAAGTCGTACTGCATCGAATTTTTCAAAAGAAGTGTTCTGTAAATCTTTTAGTGATACTTCCGATTTATAGATTTTTAATAGTTGTTCGTATTTTGATTCGTTTATCACATATTTTGGTGCAGGTGCAAAGTTTTTCCATTCATATTTTTCAACCTCTCTTTGAAATAACAATCTTCCTTCCACACACGCCGCGCATTGCGGTTTTAATGCCAAACTTTGCGGCGTGCCATTGCACCTCTGACATTGGCTCATAAAATACGGATGGCCTTTGGGGAAGATAACGCCTTTTTTGCCGACGTTGACTTGAAACATGGGGGCTACTTTGCAGTGCTTTAAATCCATGTCCGGCGTTTCTTTGTGGTTTTTGCCGGGTAGTTGGATAACTTCGCAGCGGCAGCCCCAACCGTTTGGCGGATAGTATTTGTCCCAAAAGTCAGAATCTATGCGTTTGATTACTCCATTAAGCGCAGCGTGTTCGGGTCGGGTGTTGTTGTCCATCACGGCTTGATATTGGAGATACGGCATAGATTGGGAACGGGAAACTTGCTCAGTCCAACGCGCTGCACATTGCGAAGCGGCAACGGCGTGGTTGTATTCGGTACGCAACCAATTGCCATTGTATTGAAGGTTCATTTTGTCAACCTCTTTTTGAAAGTCGGAGAAAGAGCGTAGTTTGCCATCGGTATCTTTGAGGGCAAGGGTCATATC
This sequence comes from Bacteroidales bacterium, assembly GCA_017962175.1. Classification (GTDB taxonomy): domain Bacteria; phylum Bacteroidota; class Bacteroidia; order Bacteroidales; family UBA3824; genus UBA3824. The sequence goes on from JAGCVU010000205.1 coordinate 27,746, forward strand.
TTGCAAGATGTGAAAATCTTTTGATGCCGAAAATTGGAAAACGTTTTCGGTGAGTTTGCGAAGCGTGTTGAAGTCGGGCGTATCGTAGTCTACATCTGAGAGCGATTTGCCGTAGCCTGTTGTCATAGCGGTTAACAAGGTGGTGGCAGTAGAGGCTAACAGTTCGGGGTCGTAGGTGATACGTTCACCTTTGAATATACGCTTGGCAAGATTGTTGACAATGCCGGAGAGCCTATTTTGTGGCGGCAGTTCTGCGTTGGCTTGGGCAGAACTGCCTAACAAAAATTTTTGTAGAGAGGTGTGGGGGCGGACATGTCCGTAGACGAGCCGTCCGCGCCCCAGTTGGGACGTTTGCCGGTGATGGGAACGTTGAAGGTTTGGGCAAGCCATTTTTCGTCAACGTCGTAGCCTTGCACAATCATTTGGTTTACTATGTTCCAGTGCTCGGTTAATGGCAACTCAAACGAGGCATTGAACTGAAATTTGTCGGTTTCGGGATTAAATGGGTATTTAAACCTATTTAAAAGCGGTATTAACTGACCGTTTACAACAAATGAAATCATGCGACGGTCGGCCTCGGAAAGTTTGTCGTCGAGGTTGCGTTCGTGAACTTCGGATTGCGACCGGGAACTGCCGTCGTCGGTAACCATTGTGCCGCCTGTAATGGGTTTTGATATTTCGGCATTGATACGGTCTATTTGGCTGTCGTAAACCTTGTAAGCGTCGGACCCGGCAAAAGGTGTAACGTTGATGGTGGTGCCATCGGGCAGAACTGCGCGGGCAGACTCGCCAAGTTCGGCAAGCATAGTGTCTAATTGGCGGATGTCGGCAGGCGAAGTTTGCGAAGTGGTGGCTGTGATGAGCGGCATACCAAAACGCTCGGTAAACTCAGCCCACGACTGTTGGGCGTTTCGTTTCCAAATCAATTGACCGCAGAGATCTGCCATAAGTCCGAGGTCGGAGGGCTTGCCAACTTTTATTAGCGTGTTTTGATACTCCTTTGCATTAAAGTTGATGCCTTTATTGTCGCTAATATCGCGCTGCACAATACCAAGAGTGCCTACCACATTGCGGCGCGGTATCACTTCAAAAGTCAGGTTTTTGGGGTCGGTAAGTTCTATAAGGGTAAACCCTTTGAATATGCTGTCTAAGGCATAATCCAAAAAGATGAAAAACCATTCGCCGGAAAAGAAATCGGTTTTTTCTTGGTTTACTTCGCCGGTCTTTTTGTCGATTATGGAAAAGCCATAACCCGAAGTTGCGGTTTTTCTAAGTTCTTTTTGTGCCAAGTAATGACCATCGCTGTCAAGATTGTCGTAAAGGTCTTGCAACGGGTATGAACGCGGATTAATAGGCGACTGTGCAAGGGCAAGGGCATTGCGCCATTTTTGGATGTCGGCTCTTGTTTGGTCTTTGAAGCCTGCAATTATATGTTCAAAAATACTCTGTTTCATGGCTTTAAAAATTCATAATGCATAATTCATAATGCATAATTGGTTAATACTTGTAATTGTTTGGGGCGTATTTGGATTTGATGACAATGCGACCTTGGTATTCGTCGGGAGGCAGTTGCGGAAGTGCAGACTGCATTTTGCCTGATCCAACATCTTTGAGCCAATCAAGAGCATCTTGGTAACGAGAGGCGCGGTATTCGGGAATTTTGCGCGGAGCACGTTTTGCCCAAAGGTGATAAAGAAGGATGTCGATGGTGATCATTACAATAAAATGGTCGCGCTGGTTGTCGGTGGCTGCAAAGATGGTGGCACAGTCGTATTTGCCGCCAATGTATTGAGTAATTTGGTCGGTGGCCATACGCTCAGCAAGTGCGATGGCTGACTGTTCGTCGCTGTCGTCGAGCAAGGATAAGATCTCTTGCCTTACCTGTACGTCAAAATCGTTTTCTGTTAAGAATTTCATATTAGTACCAATGTTTACGTTGCTCCTTGCGGCTGTGCATCACCACAGGGAACGAGTTGATTTTATACATTCTATTGAGTTGCCAAATGGCAGATTCTACGGCATCGGGAACATCGTCGTGGGCTCGGCTGCCCTTTTGAAACGATAGCATTTGGTCGATAAGCACAATGGTGCCGGGTTCGTCTTGTATCTTGTCGGAGATGATAACAAGGCCTCGTTCCCAAAGTGGCTGCATAGCCTCAATACGGGCAAACTTATCGCCTTTTTGTCGTTTGTCGCCAATGATAGGTATTTGAAAACCAACGGCAGCACCCTCTTTTTTAAACTCGTCTAACAAGAGGTCTTGCATAAAGTTGGCTTCCATCATAAAGCGGACATTTACGCCGCGTGTCATTTTGTGTATGATGTAATGCCATTTTACCATTTCGGACACTGAGGTTTGAGCGGCAAACACCTTTAATATATGGTAGAAACCATCTTCGGTGATACCCACAAGTACGGTGGCCTTATAGTCGGCAGTGGCAGACGATTTAAAAGAAGGGTCGGTGTAGCACACAATTGCTTTGTATTGTGATAGGCGAAGTGTAGGCCCAAAAATTATGTCGGATTTGCGGAACACCGAGCCTTCTATAATGGGATTGTTCATATATTCTTTTTGGTAAGATCGGAAGCCCATGAACTGTTGACGCTCTTTGATTTTTTCGGGAGTCCACAGTTCAGGCCACGATGGACGACCTTTGCTGTCGGTGATGTTTACCTTTGATACTGTTACGCTCTCGGTATCCATCATGTTTTTGAGTACAGAGTTTTTGGCAATAAGGTTGCCCACCATAATAAAGCGACCACCATTGGCACCGAAACAACCAAAGAGAGCCTCTTTTACCCAATTGGTAAGGTCGGAAACTCGCTTTTCGTTGCGGCACAGTTCGTCGTCGTCGAGGTCGTCGATAACAATATAATCGGGACGGTTGCTTCGGTAGCGCAAGCCACGGGGACTTTGACCGCGACCAAGGGCAAAGAAAGCAATGCCGTCGGAGGTAACAAACTGTCCGTCTTGCCAATCACCGGCATTGTATTTAGAGCCAAAATCGTAGATATAGCGGTTGTTGAATTGGAGTTCTGCCTGTAAGTCGCCAAGAAGAGTGCAGGCATTGTCTTCGGATTTGCCCACAAGCACCATAACATTGAGTTGTCGGCGATCTTGAATCATCAACCACATAGGAATAATAATATCCATGTAAGTGGATTTGGCGTGTCCGCGCGGCCATTGAAACACGGCACGAAAGTCGGCATGGGCAAGAACCTTGTGCGCTGCCTGTATGTGAAATTTGGCAGGCGGGATTGTTTTGCCCGAAGCATTGTCGGTGCAATAGTGGGGGAAATAGTAAGATACAAAGAAAGCAAAATCGGATTTTGCCTTACGTATACGCGCAAGTTTTTCTGCCGTATCTTCGGATGTGTTTACCGTAGACATAGCATTGATATTGTCGCCCAATATCTTCCATCGCTTAAATGCTGCCTTTGTGTTTTCCATAATTGTTAGTTGATTGCAGTTGTAGACATTTGTTCGTTGATAAACTTGTCTTGATAGTGGTAAGTTTTTTTGAGGAAGTCGGCATCAAGGTCGGTGTCGATTTCGGCGCGTTTGGCAAGCCAACTTTGATAAGCGGTAAACACCTCAATAATGGTGACGACGTTGGTTTGCTTGTCGAGTTTAGAGATAGAATTTGCCACCATAGCCACATCTTGCGGTCGCCATTCGCCCTGAGAGATTTTTTTGTCTAATTCCTGCAACATTTTGAGTACAAGTTGCGGACGGGTGATGGTTCGGGCGGCGCGTTCTTCTTGCCAATTGTATTTTTGCGCCCATTTGCCTATTGAGTTGGCAGACACCTCAATCTTATCTGCAATATCCTTGATGGGCATTCCTTGCAAGAATAGGATTTTGGCGAGCGATTGTTTTTGTTCACGTTCTACTGTTTTCATTTTTATTGGTTTTTGTACAAAAGTATCTTATAAGAGAGCCTACTGCCAAAAAAACGTGCAAGGGTTGTATTGAACCGTCCGAGCGTTGTACAGATATTTGTAGAAGGGATTTTTCGCTGTTACATTTGCAAACAATCAACACAAAAAACACATAAAAATGACAGTAGTACTTTGCGACAGCGAAACAGTAAACAGTTACGGATTTAAGACCGATGTAAAAGGCATTGACCTTACACGGTTTGAGAAAAACCCCGTAATGCTCTACAACCACGACCCCGAAAAAGTGATAGGCCGATGGGAAAACATTTCAGTAACCGACACCCTAACAGGACACACCATATTGATAGCCGAGCCGGTGTTTGACACCGACGATCCGTTTGCCGCCGAAATAGAGCGAAAGGTAAACGAGGGTTTTATCAAAGGATGCTCAATGGGAATGATGGTGAAAGAAGTTTCACGAATCGACGGCGTAGACATAGCCACCAAAAGCGTATTGTTGGAAGCCTCGATTGTAAGCATACCCGCCGACGAAAATGCCCTTGTGGTATACGCCGACGAAACCAAGAAACAAAAACTCAGTATCAACGAATTTAACAAACTCTTTTACAACATGGAAAACCAAGAAATTGAATTAAGCCAACGCAACGTAGAGTTGCAGGCACAGATTGACCAAAAAGACGAGCAAATAAAGGCTCTTACTACTCAAATTGACCAACTTAAATGCGAACTTGCCGAACGCGACTATCACGAGGCAGAAGCATTTGTAGACAAAGCCATTGCCGACGGCAAAATTACCGGCGAGGTAAAAGACGAGGCAATGAGTTTTTACCTCTCGTTCCCGAAAGAGACAGAAAAACTGTTTGGTGCTATCAAAGCACAGAGCGGCACGGAGGGTATTGAAACCCCAACACAGAGTCTCTCGGCACAAATCAATACCGCTACACCCATTGCGCAAACTTGGGACGAGTTAGACCACATTCCCGGTGCGCTGCGCAAACTCAAAGACGAAAACATTGAAGAGTTTAAACGTCTTTACCGCGACAAATTCCACTGCGAGTGGACACGGTTTTAATGCAGAATGCATAATGCACAATGCATAATCAATCCTTAATTAGTAATTTAATAATCTTTAAATATAGAAAATCATGGCATTAAACAAAGAAATTTGGGCAAACGACATTCAAACATTACTCTTGCCCGACAACAGTTTTATCACCAAAGGCACCGACTATTCAGTTTTTGCCGACAACAACAAAATACACATTCCCGTAGAGGCAGGTGAAGTAAACACCGAAAAAGACCGCTCGGTATTGCCTGGCACAGTGGCACAAAGCAACGACACCGAAAAGGTGATTACTATGCACCACTACACTACCGACCCTGTAAGTGTATTCAATCCCGAAGATGTGGAACTCAGTTACGACAAACGTCAGGTAATTACCAAAAAGATTGCTGACAGCCTCAACAAAAAGATGGCAGAAAGCGCATTGGAGGCACTTTTGACAATTGGCGCACAAAACGGCACGGCAAGCACTTCGATTGTTACCGTATTGCGCAACGTGGCAAAAACCTTTGACCAAGGCGACTATCCCGAAGAGGATCGCTTCGTATTGCTCAACGCCGAGTCGTACTCAAAATTGCTCAAAGAACTCACCGACGCACAAACCAACGCATTTTTGGCAGTTGCCGATGCAAAGAGCGGCGTAATAGGTCAGATCTTTGGTCTCAACATCCTCAAACGTTCATCATTTGGCAGCAACAGCACCGCTGTGGCAGTGGCTTGGCACAAACGCGACTATATGTTTGCACTTGCACCTGTGCAAACCTACACAAGCGAAGGCGACCCCACATTCTACGGCACAGTGCTTTCGGCAAGTGCACGATTTGGTTGCTACGTGCCTGAGGCTACACAACCCGCTACCGGCGACTAATGCACAATGCATAATTTATAATGCATAATTTATAATCATAATCAGTAATTAATTATGGCATCACTAAAAGGAGTAAACATAAAGCGCGGCACCATAGGTGCAAGCGTAATCGACAACAAGGACGCGGTGTGCGGCTTGCTATCGTGTGGAACGGTGGTGGCTGCCAACCCCGACAAAGGCATTACAGGTGTAGAGTTTAACACAACCTATCGTCTTACCTGTATGGCCGACCTTGAAACGCTCGGCATTACCGAGAGTTACGACCAGAAATTTAGCATTTACCGCCACGTAAGCGAGTTTTACCGTATTGCAGGCGAAGGCAATGTGCTTTACCTACGAATTTACAGCGGTACAATGTCGCAGGCATTTCCACAGGCAAAACAAATGGTTGCCGATGCCGATGGCGAAATACGCATACTCGCTATTGCAGGCGCAGAATCAGAAAGCAACGTTACAGCCACCAACGGATTGCCCAAACAGGTGTACGATTCGATACCTTTGGCACAAGAGTTTTACGATTGGACATTTGAAACCTTCCGTCCGTGTCAGGTAATTTTGGAAGGATACCGATTTAGTGCACAGTCGGCAAGCAAAGCCGCCGACCTTCGCAACCTGAAACTTACAGGCAACGTGGTGTTGGAAGCATTTAAAGTATCGGTATGCATAGGTCAAGACTATGCCGCAGTAGACAATCTTGCAGCCGACGATGCACGCCGCTATCGTGCCGATATTGGCACAATGCTCGGATCACTTGCTTATCGACAGGTAAACGGCAACATTGGCGAAGTGTCGGGCGGATGTCTTACCAACGCTGCCAAAGGCGTATGGCTCAAAGCCGGACTAAGCAACCATCAAGAGATTGCAGTATGGGACCCGCAGTTGGAACAATTAGACGAAAAAGGCTACATCTTCGGCATTCATTACGCCGGAATGTCAGGTTTCTTTTGGAACAACGACTACACCTGTACTCCCGTAGTGCAAGACAAAGACGGATACTTCAACGAGTACACAATTTCGTATGGCAGAGTATTAGACAAAGCCGTGCGCGACCTCAGAACCGCACTTTTGCCCTACGTAAAAAGTAGCATTTCAGTAGACCCCGACACCGGCAAACTACCCAAAGCCACGGCAGCATACTTTGAGGCTGTGGGCGACCAAGTGTTTGAACGTATGGTAGCCGCCGGAATAATCACCGCCGGCAAAACCACAGTAAACGCCGACAGCAACCTGTTGGTGTCGCCGCGCGAGTTGGAAGTATCGTTTGTGATAGTGCCCACCGGCTGTATCGAAGAGATCAAAGGAACAATCAACCTTAAAACTAACCTCTAATTCGTAATAGATATGATTATAGTTAAAAACGGACAAACCATAGGCGCAGGCGATGTGCAGATTTCGGTATTTGGCGACCTCAATATGGAAGTTACCAAACTATCGTATGGCGTAAAACAGAGCCACAAAAGCAACTATTCGCTTGGCAGTGTAAACCCTACGAGTTACAGCGTAGGCAAAAAAGAGTATTCGTGTACGCTTGGACTAAGGTTTAGTAGTATTACAAGCCTTGAAAAAGCGGCAGGCGGTTCGCTCTTAGACATCAAGCCTTTTAACATTATTGCCACATACGTAAACGAGGAAAACGAGATTGTAACCGACCGTATGTTGGTGAAATTTGCCGACCAAGGTCGCGAAATCACCACCGACAGCGAAGACGTTACACGCGAGTTTGAAATGTTTTGCCTTGGCATTGAATTTAACAAGTAATGCATAATGCATAATTAGTAATTCTTAATTCGTAATTAAAAATGAAACCACAAGAATTAAAAGACGGCATCACCCCTGAGATGGTGAAAGCCATGAAAGAACGCTACGGCGACGACAAAGTAAAGATAGCATCATTGCCCAAAGACGAGGATGCCACCGAGTTCTTAGACGTATTGGTGCGAGTTCCCGACCGCAAGACACAAGGCGAGTTTGAAAAATGGCTCGACAAAAGTCCCGACAAAGCCAAAGAGATTCTCGTGAACGCCTGTGTGCTCACTTCAAAAGAGCAAGTAAAATCCGACGACGGATTGTTTGCCGGTGCTATCGACGCACTTAGCAAATTGCTTGTAGTAAGAACCGCTATCATAAAAAACTGTTAACGACCTGCCCGAAAATTGACGGCGGGGAATATCCAACGTTAACCGACGAAATACGCAAAGGCAACGCCCTAATGTCGCTCTACTTTCATATACCGTTTCCGGAAAATCTTCCGGACGGTGTGTGGGTAGAAAAATTTAGGCAGATAGAATGGCTTGCCGACAAAGGACTATTAGGCGCAAAACAGCCGCAGACAGAGTATAATGCATAAATCACAATTCATAATGCATAATTGAGATGATTACAATTGACTTAAACGAACGTTACAAAAAAGCCTTTGGTTATGTGGCAAAGGTGTCGGCAGAGGGTTTTACCAACAAAGTGGTAAGGCACAACACCGAACAGGCAGCGCATCACCTTGCGGCAAATGTGATTCATACTCAAATAGACAAAGGTCTGTTGGCTATAAGTCAGGCAAAAGGTAATTCAGTTAATAAAAGTTTCAACGGCAAGGTAGAAGTGATGGTTTATGCCGGCGACTATACCTTTGCCGACCTGAAACTAAAATCTGCCAACGACGGCAAGGTGTACGAGTTCCGAAACAGCCTGTTAACCGATGGCGAAAATGGCGTATTTGCGGCAAGTCCGATGTTGAAGTTCGACCGAAATAAAAAAATCACCGCCACGGCAATTGCAGGCAGTGATAATACGGTGGTAGAAGATTTCGGAATGGAGCCGTGGACAATAACATTAGATGGTCTTTTGATTGATTTAGACAATCACCAATATCCATCAGCGAAAGTACAGACGTTTAGACAGATGTTTGAAACGCCCGACACATTCGAGGTATTAGAGTGTCAGCCGATGCTTGATTTGGGTATTACGGCATTGTACTTTGAAAGTGTAAAAAACTTGGCTATTGTGGAAGATTATCCCGATACGGTAAAATACCAACTATCAGCCAAGAGCATACAACCGCCTGAGTTTACAATTAGCGATTGATGTGTGGATTAAAAGTTCTAACCTCAACAGTTAAATCGGGATTATGGTCTACAAGTTCAACTCGCAAATCGGGATTATGGTCTACAAGTTCATATTCGCCGCAATTACTTGGATAGTGTTCCATAACATAAACATCGGGGTTATGGTCAACAATCTCTACCCTCAAATCGGGGCTATGGTCCACAATCTCTACTCTGCCATGCAGAGGAAAAGTTTTGCCATCGGCTTTTCGTGTAATAGTGCAGTTGTTTTTGTCGATGGTAAACTTGCCAATATCTATGGTTTGGGCAGCGGCGGCGTAGCATATTAACGCCATTGCAAATGATAAAACGAACTTTTTCATAGTGTTTAAACGGTATTTAAAAGGTTATTAACTACGGTGTAAATATACAAAAAATGTACTATTCTGCAAAAGCCGAGGCAACAATCGGCAAAATAAAAATAGAGGGCATAACAGAAGCCGAGTTTGAAAGTAGCGTAGACGAAATTGGCGGCACTGCCAAAATAACGTTGCCACGCCGCTTTATCAACAAAAACGGCAAAGCGCTGTTAGACCTTATTCACACCGGCGACCGCGTAACCTTGAAACTTGGATACAATGGAAAACTTGAAACCGAGTTTACCGGCTATCTTGCCCACATCGGCGACGGTACTCCGCTTGTGTTGGAATGCGACGACGATTGGTACAAGTTTAAAAAGGCGGCACATATAACCAAAAGTTACACAAGTGTAAGCCTTAAAACACTATTGCAAGACCTTTGTCCCGGATATGCAGTTGAGTGCGTAGACTTCACCTTTTCGGGCGGATACATTATCAAAGACGTTACGCCATACACAGTAATCAAAAAGATAAAAGAAGAGGTTGGGTTCTGTGCCAAGTTAGACGAGCAAAACAAACAAATATCTTGCTTTTGGCCATTCGATTTTAAAGGGTTTGCAAAACATACCTACGTATTCGGCACAAGAAACGGCACACTGTTGAAAGAGTTGCGCGACAAACGTCTTGCGCCAAACATTGCATCTTGCGCACTTAAATTTATACGCAAAGAAGACCGAAAACTGCAAATAACAGGCAAGGCAAAACAGAAAAAAGGCAAGCCGATAACCGCAGTGGTAGGTTGTATGGAAGCCGATGCCGAAAAACGCACAATGAACTTTGGTTCGGACGTAACATCAGAGGCAGAACTTAAAAAGCGAATCCAAACCGAACTTGAAAACAAAAGTTTCGACGGTTACGAGGGCACAATCACAGGATTTGGCACACCACAAACAAAACCCGGCGACACACTAAAACTTGTAGACCGCGAGAACCCGGAACGCGAAGGCGAATACCTTATTAAAAAGGTGAAAGTAAAATACTCGCAAAGTGGATTTAGACGAGAAAACGAACTTAGTTATAAAATGCATTATTCATAATTGAAATGGCAGCGGGAGATATACTTGTAAAATTGATAGAGGAAGTATTAGCCAACTACGGCAACGATGGCTTTATATGTGGCGAGGTGGTAAAGGTAGACAAAAAGAACCTCACCTGCGACATTAAGTTAGACGAAAATCTTACACTGCCGGGTTGCCGACTTAATGCCGTGGAAATGCCAAATAGCACAAACCACGTAACGGTATTCCCAAAGATTGGCAGTTATGTAAGCGGCATTGCCACTGCCGACCTTCGCGATGTGCTTATTGTAAGCATTAGCGAGGTAGAAAGCGTTGAAATCAAAGCCGACAAGGTAATAATCAACGACCTTAAAACGCAATTGAATAAGATGAGCGCACGTATCGACGGCATTATTGATGCACTTGAAAATTGCGGTTCAAACAACTATGGAGGTGCTCTGCAAGCAAATATTAAAAGGGCATTAGATCAATTAACCGACAAAGAAATCTTTAACACCTTGTTTGATTATGAAAGCAATCAGTCTTGACACCAACTACGACTTACAGGCGCAAAACGGCACATTGTTGTTGGGTATTACCGACGAGCAAAACGCCGCCTTGATAGTCAACACCGAAAAAGGCGAGTGGAAAGAACATCCGCAAATGGGCGCAGGTCTCAGGCACTTGATTAAAACGCAAAACACCGACCGCGAGATAATACGTCAAGTGTCGGTGGCACTAACATTCGACGGTATCAATGCCGCCGTAACAATCGAAAACGGAAAACTGAATATATCACTATGAACATAACAGCGGCAGATAGGCAGACACTTTTGGACATTGCATTGCAACAATACGGCAATGCAGAGGCGGCAATGGACCTTGCCATTGCCAACGATAAAAGCATATCGCAAGACATATCGGCAGGCGAATCTATAACCCTACCCGAAACGTTGCAAAACCGCCGCATGGTAAAATATTACGACATAAACTCAATTATGCCCGCCACTGCAATAAGCCCAAGCACAATAGTAAACGGCGGCATCAACTATATGGGCATTGAAATCGACTTTATAGTATCATAACTATGGCACGCACAGTAGACGAAATAAAAGAACAAATGGCAGAGCGTTGGATGCACAACGCCGACCTTAAAGAGTTGTACGGATGGGAACTTGACGAAAACAGCGAGCCTCCCGCCTTCAATGCCTATTACTCAAAAGCGAGTATCGAAAACATCTTGCTCTACATAGTGGCATATTGCGGCTATGTTATAGAGGTGATAACCGACAACATAAAGGCAGAAATTGAGGCAGAAATGGCCACCAAAGTACCCGGCAGTCTTCAATGGTATGTAACCAAAATCAAAGAGTTTGTGTTTATGACATCGCTCAGTATAGACGACCGCGACAAAGTGGTATTCGACGACAATACAGGTGAATACATTATCGACAATACTTTAAACGACGATGCTCTAACAAAAGCCCGATTGGTAAAACACGCCGTTGCCATCGACGACAATGTAGACAGTGTGCTACTGTTAAAAGTGGCAGGCGAAAACGAAGCCAAAGCACTTGTGCCGCTGTCAGAACCGCAAGCCGAAGCCTTAAACAACTACATATCACGAATAAAATACGCCGGTGTAAAAACCAAACTAATCAATGAACCCGGCGACCTGTTTAACTGCGAGGTGGATATATGGTACGATGCCCTATATACCGAAAGCGAAGTAAAAACCGCTTGCGAAAAAGCCATCGGTACATATATCAAGAGTCTGCCGTTTAATGGCGAATACTCAAATATGGCACTTGTGGATAGTTTGCAAGGAGTAAAAGGCGTAAAAGTGGCAGAATTAACCAAAGCCGGTTACATAATACCAAACGACGGTCGCGAGGAAAGCATTGATGCCAAAGTGCGACCATACGCAGGATATTTTAACGTTGGTACACTCACATTAAAAATGCACTGTTATGAATAATGCCATTTTGAGAATCGATTTTGGACGTTTGGCTGTGATGCTCTTGCCCGAAATGCTACGCCCACCGCGCATAATAGCATTGTTGGGTATATTGGTAAAACCATTTGCGGCATTGCTAACAACGCTTACCGATTTTCGCACCGACAAACTGCAACGGCTAAAATACAACGGACAGGTGTGTAAGTTGGAATATTGCCTAAACTATCGATTTGGAAGTCGCGACAACATCAACGATTTAACCTATCCAAAGCGAATCCGCATATTAGACGGCACCGACAGCGACGGCAAACCATACATAATATATTGTCGCGAGGTAAACGCAGTATACGATAAGCCCAAACAGCGAGGCGAACGCAACCAAATAATACTCAACCGCAGAAGTGTCAACAATCAACGGTTTTACAACTTTATTGTGGAATGTCCGCGCGAATACATCAACGACAAACGAGGCGAAAATATCGAGAAAGAGTTTGCCGCCGTGGTAAACACCTACAAAACACAGGGCAAAACTTGGGAACTTAGAATTATTTAATGCACAATTCATAATTCACAATTCATAATTGAACCAATGGAAAAAGACTTTTCAAAACATACGGTCTACGGCAATTTTTGCAGTATGGACAATCGGGCATTCCCGATCGATTGCGAAACCCTTGCCGCATTGCAGTCGAACGCCAAAAAGATGGCAGCCTTGGCACTGATAGCGGGATGCAGTAGATTAATTCTTACAGGCTGTAAGGTATCGGGAAGTAAACGCACCGAGGGATATGTATTCATTGTCAACGCCGATAATCCTCTCACCGGCGAAGTAATCTATCACCCCGAACAAACCAAAGCCGATTATTGCTACATCAAAGAAGATCCCGTGCTTGTAGAAGCCGATGGCAAGAAATATCCCGAAGCCTACGACATCCGCTACATTGTAGACGGCAGAATCGACGGCGCATGGGCGTGGTCATCGTTTACTAACATTGCAGACATAAGTAATGCAGCATTAAAAGAGGGGTTAACAAATGACATTAACAGCAAAGATGCGGCATTACGCACACTTATTGAACAAAAAACCACATCAAGTTCGGTTATCTTTGTTAGTGGAATGATAATGATGTGGAGCGGTGCCGCAAACGCTATTCCAAGCGGATGGGCATTGTGCGATGGTAAAAATGGACGACCAAATTTGATAGACAAATTTGTACTTGGCGCAGGAGGTATTTATACCCCAGAAGGCGGTGCTATATCGCAGAGTATTACTCTTGAAGAAGAAAATCTCCCAAGACACAGGCATTCAGGATCAACCTATTCTGCTGGTTCTCATAAACACACAATCACACATCGAGGGTTTTATGACTGCAAAGGAAATGATAAAAGGTGTATGTCATTTAGTACCATTAATACAGACGACGAAACAGCATCTTTTACCTGTTCTAAAGAAGGTAATCATACCCATGATTTTGTTACAGATTATACTGGTAGTGGCAAATCTTTTACTGTCAACACGATGCCACCCTACTATGCGCTATGCTTTATAATCAAGCTTTAATAATTCACCTTATAATATATAACAACTATGACTGGAACAAAAAAAGACAGGGAAGCCCTTAAAAACAGATACCGCAAGGGCATGTATCCCACCGAAAACGACTTTGCCGACGTATTTGAAAGTTACGTTCACAAAGACGACGACATTCCAATGTCGAAAGTAGTGATTACAGACGGCGACGGCAATCCAACCACACTCAGCGGCGAAATCGACAAAAAGGCCGACAAGACCACTTTGCAAACATTTATCGACGAAACCGAAACCATCTTGCAAGTGGTGCGCAACGACAACAACCAAATTGCCTCAACCGCCATCGACAATTTGCTTTCTCGAATCCAAGCCGCCGAAGATGACATCGACACCGCCGAAGACAATATTTCCGGACACGAAACACGCATTGTTACCCTTGAAAGTTCAAAAACTGACTACGAAGCATTCAAAGAGCGTGTCCGTGCCTTTTTGGAAGATGCCGATGCCTCCGATGCTACCATCAATCGTTGGCACGAAATTGAAACCTTTTTGCAAGGCATCACCGACACCGAAACTCTCACAGGCTTACTCAACGACCTCAAAAACGAAATTCTCGCTGCCATTCCCTCTCCCCAATCCGGCAACTTCATTGAGTACACCACCGACCTCGACGCCATCACCGATGCCCCCAACGGCAAAATTATGCAGTATTGGGGTCAAAGCAACAACAAGTACAAAAGAGGTCAGTTTTATGAGAGGGTGGAAGGAAAAGAGATAATGATACAAACAGGAACCGAAGGAAGATCTGTTCATCCTTCATCAATCCAGACGGGATTTGAAACGTTTGAAAGTCGCCTTGTTATTTTTCCGACCGGTGTCGTATTAGAGGGCTACGCAACACGTAATTCTACAGGCGAAGCAAATTTGACCGAATTTGTAATAGGAAAAGTAGTTGCAGGGAATTATGCTTATATGGATGAAAAATGTGAAATAACATCTCCTTATGAAGGTGCATTTTATATTCATGGTCATGTAGGGCCATTTGAGTGGAATGTCCCTATTAAAATTGAAGTTTGGATCAGTAAGTCTGGTAAAACTATCTACAAGCCAACAAAGATGGATGGTACATCATCTCCCAAAGATTATTATAGGCAAGAAGTCGATGGAAAATATATTGAAAGCACTGTTGGCGATTATGTGACAATCCAAGCAGAGCAAGATATTGTCTATGGTGAATCACCCTCCTCTTGGCAACACATTCACGTAGACGAGGTAATTGACTAAACAATTCTCAAACTAAGCAAAAAAAGGCGACTATCAAATGATAATCGCCTTTTTTTGTAGGATTGGTTTTGGAAATTTGTAGATTTTGTTTTTTGGGTGGTAACCGCCCCATTTTGGCTCATTTTATAGCCGCGCGTTTTTCTTATTTTTTTGGAGAACTGAGGGCAAGGCGGAAGCCACAATTCAAAGTACGAATAAATCGATTGTGGTAACTATATATACGTTCAATAACACGCTCATCATTATCAAAAGAACCGCCACACAGAACTCCATTTACCGAATTATTAGTCAAATTAGAACACCACTCCCAAACATTACCAAACATATCGTACAAGCCTAAAACATTGGCTTCCATTTGTTTTACAGGATGAGTAATATCACGAGAATTCTTTGAATACCAAGCTACATCTTCTAATTTATCACTTCCACTGTATTTAAATTTTGGGCTAAATACACCACCACGTGCAGCATACGTCCATTCTGCCTTGGTCGGGAGTCGAAATATAAGACCTGTCAATTCATTTAATTTAATAATAAATTCCATACAATCGTACCAAGATGTCATTTCTACTGGATAATTATCACCAAATTTGAATTGACTACAATTACTATCATTTCCCATTACAGCATTCCACAATCCTTGCGTAACTTGAATTTCGCAAATATAATAATCTTCTGTTATAGATACAGGATGAATATCATTGTCATCATTATCTTCTTCTTCATCAGCCATATGAACAACCCCTTTCTCTATTATTACCATCTTAAAAGAATATTCTTTTTCATCAGGAGCTTTAAACTTAATCACTCCATCTGCTGGTATAATGCCTGTGCAACCAGTTTGAGATGCAAGCCAATCGTAGTACACTAAATGGGATGATTTTTCTTTATATTCACCGTTCAACTTGTCATATATTTCTTTACCTGTAAAATTGTACATTTTTTTTAACAATTTCGACTTGTATGCAATTTCATATAAATCAGGAATACGTTTAATGTACGCCAAACCATACAAGAACAACAAATCCTCATACACTGAAAGATCTTTTTCATTGATAAACAGCTCAAGAGGTGTTGCGTCTATGCATGATTGAGTATAACCATCTAAACTATCACCTTCTGTTTTGATAATATTCTTGACATTATTAACATACACAGAATAATATGGTAGTATGCCTTCGACATTATTTTCCTTAAAAATTTGTTTATAAAACTGATCTTTAATAATATCATGAATTTTAAAACATCGTGTATTCCCTTTATCCATTGAATCTAAGACACATTTGTCAACAAGGGTATTTAAACAATCATCCACCGCAGTAACAAATCTCGGATTAGAATCATCAACATCAGACATAAATTGTCGAATTAACTTTGCGCTATAATAATCTGTCGGCCATATAACAAGTAATCGAACAATTTTTTGAGAACTCTCATCCAAAGAATCTAAGCGCATCAACAACGAGAGAAATTCACGAATTTTCTCGTATTGTCGAAACCACATTTTATGGTCTTCAAAACCATCACCAAGATATTTCCAAATGAAGTCAAACGAACGTGCCTCGCTTGCTTCTCGTAGGTAATAAGCCAGATGTTCAATCAATATTGGCAAATGACCAAGTTTGAGAAACAACTTCTTTAATTGCTCTCGAGAAAAAGAATACCTATTATCACCTTTTAAATATTTATTGAAAATATCTTCCAAAACAGAAAAATCGACTTTATCAGTTTCCAATTTCAGAGGATCGAAATGAACACGTGCCGATTTCATTTTTTCTCTTGAAACCACCAATATTTTCCAATTTTTCAACCTTTGATTATCACGCAAATTATCAAGTGCATTTTCAATTATATCATAATCAGCATGCTCGTTTATATCAATTATCAACAAATTAAATTTGTTTCCATCTTTGGGATACATTTCTAATTTATCAATAATCACGTCGTATGTCATTTCGTCAATATTTAATGATATTGATGTAGGCACATCGTCACCAATAGCATGATAACCTATATTAAAAATTTTTGAATACGTTGCACTAATCTCACGATAATAATAGTAATTGATAAACAAACCTGTCTTTTGATTAAAGGCATCGCTGTATATATTGACAAAAGATTCCGTTATAGTTGTTTTGCCACAACCGCCGACACCTATTAGGTTAACTATCTGATTATGTTCAAATAACCGCATGATTTCTTTGGCTTCAATAGGTCTTGGCACAATGTCTTTACGAGTATCAAAAGACAAAATCGGCAGAGAAGTTACCTGAGTTTGTTCCGATTCAGTAAAAGAAGAATCATTGTGCTGATAATTAGACGTTGAATTAAGTTCATCTATACGCGACTTGATTTGATTTAGTAGTTCATCATAATCAAACTTTTCAAGTTTCGGAACAGATCTGTCGTGAAAATATTTTGAAATCAAATGCAATTCTCTTTTAAACGCATCACGACCCAAATTAAGCACAAATTTATCAGCGTCGGTCAATTGGTCTGGATATTCAACCTCTTTATCTGCAAGTTCATCATAGTTTTTGTCAAGTATTTTATCTAATTTGCTTGTACGGATTTCATCTTTTAATCTATCTCTAATATCGTCCAAGTATATTGGGAAAATGCGTTTCTTATAGTCATTCGAATTATGAACAATATTATACCATTCGTACATACAATGCCACGAATTCAAATATTTTATGCTGAATACGACAACGACAATGTCCCCTCTGCCGATTTCCTCTTCCGAATCCATCATTGGACGACGATAAGTGAACGTTGATTTGCCATTCACCTTATAATCACGATAATCAATATTCGCTTTATCCAACCTTTCCCTGAGTTCCTCCACGGGCTTCTCCGATTCATTATCGACTTCATTATTGCCCGAATAAGAAAAATATACAGGATGATTTGGATTTAAATATGTTTTCGTTTCCTCTGCCATAGGTTATATCCTCTACTTCTTATCTTTGTCGTCATTATCTTTTTTATCACCCTTTCTGCCGAGTTTTCGTTCTATTATCTTATCCAACTGCTCTTCAAAATTGGCAAGGGCAATCTTGCGAGCGATAAAGTCATCAACGTCCTCAGCAATAATGCCTTCTGTATTGTTAACAAACACAAGGTCTCGATAATCCAGTTTATTATTTGAATTATCACCATCGGACTTTTTATCGGCGAAATCGCCTTTTTGTAATTTGAACTCTATGATTACAGCCTGAATATCGCGATAGTAGAAATGGCGGTTCAGCCAAAACTTATCGTTTTCAGCGATAAACGAAAGTTTATCTACCAGTTTTTTCTCCGACGAAGAAAGTTCTTCATCCTCGAAAGAGGAGTATTCTCCGTCAGAACGCACGTAATTGGATATTTCCTCAGTGAGCCTACGATAGCATTTATACCTGCCCGGACCATTCTTGTGGTGAACAGCAATCTCATTGACACGCTGCAAGAAATACGCTGTACGATCATTGATAGCGAAGTAATCTTCCATTGTTTCAAAATTTTCTATTTCATTGACAATCGCCTCCTGCAATTTATGCAAAAAGCCATCAGCTTCTTTGTTAATTCTTCTGA
Organism: Bacteroidales bacterium; assembly: GCA_017962175.1. Taxonomy (GTDB): domain Bacteria; phylum Bacteroidota; class Bacteroidia; order Bacteroidales; family UBA3824; genus UBA3824. The sequence goes on from JAGCVU010000205.1 coordinate 46,383, forward strand.
TACGCGACAAGAACAAGCCTGTCTTATAATATACATTGTTAGAATTGAGGTGAAGAATCAGCTTAAAATCGCCTTCACCATTCTGGAATGCAGAGATTTCCTTGCTAATCTTGCCCAATAGTTTTTTGTCCAAATGCGATGCCTCAACTAAGTTGTCTATTTTTTTAAACATCTTATTGCAATTATCTTGAACAATGTTTTCACATTCCGCTTTTTGTTTGGTAATCCTATTATAAAGGTCGCACAACAAGTTTTTGCTTGTTTCGGCTTGTTTAATCAACTTCTTGTAATTGTCAAACAAACTTTTTAATCTTTCCGCAACTTTTTTATTGACTTCGTCCTTATTATTCTCTGCTTCTTTTTGGTTCTTTGAAACTTCATTACAAAGGTTGTCCAACAATTCTTTGTAAGTATCAGCAAAACTAACAAGTTCCTTGATTTCGTCGAACAATTTCTTGAAACAATCAGAACAATTATTTTTTACTTTTTCCTTTAAAATCTGAATCTCATCAACATTGTCCAGAAATTCCTGATTTGATTCTGCGCTTTCTTCTATTTTTTTGAGATTATCAACTAACAAGTTGAAATATCCTATTCGTCGCTCAATTTCTTTTGAATACTCGGTGTTAATGCTGTCAATTTCATTCAGAAATTCTTCCTTAAAATCCTCAATCTGTTTTTTTGAATTCGCCTTTTCTTCATCCATTTCTTTCTGATGCGTAACTTTCAATTCTTCCACATCTTTCTGATGCTTAGAATTTAAGGCTTCAATGTCGTTTTCATATTTAGCCCTTAACTCATCTATTGAAATATGCTGTGTGGATGTTGTTTCCCTGTGGGCGTTTTCTATGGTAACATTGGCAAATGCGAATGAAGTTAACGAAGGTGGATTTGGCAATTGAGGCTTAGGAGATTCAGAACTTTCAGTACCGGCATCGTCATCATTATTGCCATCTTTTTGATTATCATTGTCTGCGTTTTGTGTCTTCTTTTCTGTCTTTTCATATTCTCCTGCTCCTAAACGGTATAGACAATACTCCCTTTTGAGCCGCTCCGACGCTTTACGATTCTTTATCCATTCTTCTCGGTACTGCATAAATTTATCAATACTTGTAAGCACAACTACAAGCATAGTCAGCAATGCACAAACAATTCTATTATTAAACCATTTATCAGTGATAATAGCTTTTGCTTCGCCTTCCATTTTTATAGTTCCAAAAACCTCATCAAAGTTTATCGCAAGCACTGCCGCAGAAATTGCACTAAGTACTATAATCCAAATCTGCATACGCTGATATATACTCTTCATTTTAGCAGACTTGTTGCTGAAAAACTCTCGTTGATCGCGCCATCGCTTGTCGATATAGCCTTCAACATCACCATTCTTAATGGCTTGTTCTCTTGCCTTGGCGCGATAAGCCTTTCGACCTATGCCGAGATAAAGTCCCAAGAAATTGAGATTACAATTCTCGGTTTCAAAGCCATTTCTTTGAGACTGTCGGCGAAGGCAAAAATAGCGGTTGAATAATTGAAATATCATATCTTTGAGTTTTTAATATTACACCCAAAGATAAGAAAATATAATTATATATCAAGTATCTCACAACACTTTTTTTACCTTCCCCAAAAACAAAAATTACATACTCTTCCCCTTCCTACTCCCGCTGTAAAGTTCAAAACACTCTAACTTGCACTCAATAGCACCGTTATAGAGTTTCACCTTACGCGAAGGATGAAGTCCGAGATTTTTCAGTGCGCCGAGGTTTCCGCTCAGCACCCACACCTTGCTGTCGGTGTACGAAGCCTTCAGACGGTTGCCGATATTCTTGTAAAACTCTGTCATCTCGGCGGCATCTTCCAGACGTTCGCCGTAGGGAGGATTCATTATCACAAATATATTGCGGAAAGGTTCTTCGTTTTTGAAGAAATCCATACGGTCAAAATCGATAAAATCTTCCACACCGGCCTTGTCGGCATTGCGTGAAGCGGCGTCGAGTGAAGCCGGGTCAATGTCGTAACCAATGATACGTGTGTTAGATTCACGTTTTACTGCATTCTTAGCCTCTTTTTTAAGTGCCGACCAAATCTCGTGGTCGTAATTGTTCCATTTTTCAAAAGCGAAATTGCGGAAAGTGCCCGGAGCTATGTTGCGAGCCATCAGACAGGCCTCAATCGGAAACGTTCCCGAACCGCACATAGGATCGAGAAGAGTCTGCTGACCGTCCCAACCAGCTATTTTTAAAATTCCGGCAGCCATCACCTCGTTGAGCGGGGCAAAAGTCTGACGAACCTTGTATCCGCGTCGGCTCATAGGCACGCCGGTGCTGTCGAGCGATACGATACATTCGCTGTTGTAGATATGGAGGTTGAACCTGATGTCGGGATATTCGGTGTCCACATCGGGACGTTTGCCACGGCGATCGCGAAAATAATCGCAGATGGCATCTTTCATTTTTAGCGATGCATATTTGCTGTGGGTAAACACAGTGCCGCTTACCACTGGATCGATAGCAAAGGTCTGATTTACTGAAAAATATTTTTCCCAATCGGTTTTGTATATTTGGTTGTAGAGAGCACGTTCGTCGGGAGCATTAAACTTGACAATTGGCACAAGCACTTTGAGGGCAGTTCTAAGCCAAAGATTGCATTTATAAAGCAATTCGGTGTCGCCACGAAACATTACAGCACGGTTCAACACACTAATATCCTTAGCGCCAAGGGCTTCAAGTTCGTCTTTAAGTACATTTTCCAATCCGAAAAATGTAGTTGCTGTAATATCAAATAGTTCCATTATATTTTAGTCTAAATAATAAGTTTCGTTCACTACGTGTAGTTTGTCGCCTTCTTTGCGCACTTGATATTTTTTTAGAGGGTATTTTGAAGAGCCGCTCTGCACCGCACCTTGCAACAGTACGCTGTATTGCGAATCGCAGTTTTTATCGGTGTCGGTATGATATAGACAGTGAGTTTTTTCGTTGTAAACCAATGCAGTATGATTGCGATTGGCAGGGCAAGCACGGTCGTAGGCGTAATATGTGGAGCAATCGAGATTATAAATAAAAATACCATTGTAACCACCTGTTACATAGCACCATCCTCCGGGATTTTGAAGAGCCGAAAATCTTGCGTCGCCCAACGGAATATAGAAATCAACGCTCACAGCGGGCACAGGTTGCTCAGAATGTTCGCACGAAGCAAGCAGAAATCCAAAAAATACAACTATATATAACAATTTAGTTTTCACAGCGTTTTATTTATTGTAATTTTGCTGCAAAATTATTAAATAAATTTCAGATGAAGCCATTATACATAAAAACAATATTTTTAGCCCTAATAATTCTGATAACATCGCTCACAGTAGCCGAGGCGCAAGATTATGGAAAATTCTCGCCCTCTGCCGACATTGCTCCGAGCGGTAGTCAATACTCGCAAGACGGTTTTTTGATTGAAAAAGGCTTGTCGAACAAAAAGAAAAAGAAGCTCAGCAAAAAATACAAGAAGAAAAAAGCCAAGATGGAAAAAAAGAAGGTGAAAAAGGAGAAAAAAGCAGCCGAAAAAGCCGAAAAGAAAGCCATCAAGGACGCACAAAAAGCCGAAACAGAACTCGATGAAAACGGCGAACCCAAACTTTCGAAAAAAGAGCAGAAAGCTCTGAAAAAGAAAGAGAAAGCCGAAGCCAAAGGCAAAGATGTAGAAGAAGAAGGCGGCGAAGAACTCGACAAAGCCGCTCTTAAACAAAAGGCTAAAGAGGCAAAAGCCAAAGAGAAGGAAGAAAAAAAGAAGGCAAAAAAAGGCGGCACCACCGAACCCGAAGATGATGTGGTACAAGACCTCGATGCCGACTTCCGCTCCGAAGAAGAGTTTGTGAGCGAAGGCGAAAGTCTCGAATTTGAAAACGTAGACCGCACTCCCAAAAAGAAGATAGTGGTAGAAGAACCCGTGGAGGTGAACAAAAAAGCCGAAAAGAAAGAGGCAAAAGAAGTAAAGAAGGAAGCCAAGAAAAAGAAAAAAGATCTTTCGCCCGAAGAACTCGAAAAGCAGAAAAAAATCAAGAAAGCAACCAAAGAGTTTAAGAAACATGAAGGCGACGGACATATCGACCACGAGAAAAACGCCAAACTACGTGAAAAACAGGCTAAAAAAGAACATAAGGCACAAGTAGAAGAAGATCGCAAAAAAGAACTGCGTTTGCGTGCATCGCAAGGTGGCGAACTGAAAACCAAGGAGAAACGCGAACTTGAACGCGAACAGCGCAAACAACGCATTGCCGATGCCAAGCACTACAAAAAAGCCAAAAAGGCGCTTCTTCAGATTCAGGACAACAAAACCATGAAAAAGATGAAAAAGCACCACAAGGAAACAGACAAAAAGATGAAAAACCAATACAAAAAGAAAAAGAAACGTCATATATTTAAAAACTTTTTTAAATAATACTCAAAAATGAACGGATCAGCATTTGCTTGTATAATGATTATCATCATTGCGGCATTTATAGCGGCAATGGTGTTTGTGCTCAAAAAAAACAAGTCGGACGACGAAGAGGAACACACTATAGAAAAACAAGACCTCAACGACTTTAGTGCCACGCTCAACCACATAACCCTTGAACGCGGAATGACTCCCGAGGAGAAACAACGCCGCGAAGAGGCTCGTGCCGCCGAGCAAAAACGTCTGCAAGAAATCAAATTCAAGAGCGACAACCCTATCAAGGAAATTCAAGCCAGAAACCATATGCGCAAGTCGCCTGCCGACGAATATTTTGAACGTATGAAACTGGCCGCAGCCGAGGTAATCAAACCCAAAAAATAACTATTATTGGGGGTTTTGATTATTAGGTATTATTTGTAACTTTGCGGCGTTTCAAATTGATTTTAAATGGACAGCACACGACAAAACAAAATCAGCCGTTTGGTTCAGAAAGAAGCGGCTTCATATTTCCTGACACATCAAACCGATTATCAGGGAGTTATAATTTCGGTTACTGAGGTTAGGGTAACACCCGACTTAGACGAGGCACGCATTTTTGTCAGCATTTTCCCCACCGAAAAGCGCATTAAAACTATGGCAAAAATCAACGCAGACCTCAAGCAGATACGTTTTGAATTAGCAGCCAAAATGCGTCACCAATTGCGACGTATTCCAAACTTGCTATTCATTACCGACGAATCGCTCGACTATGCCGAACGAATCACATCTCTGTTAAACAAAGACAAAAACCTTAACCCCGAACAATAATGCAATACGATCCTGTAAAACGATCTCTCGGAAATGTTTTTAACAAAACCCCGTGGTTACGCAAACTTTTTTACAAACTTCTTGATATTCTTCTACTTAGAGCGTGGTATATAAAACGCGAGATTAAGAAACTATATTCTAAACGTCGCGGCGAAGAAGTTGCCGTTTTAGATGCCGGTTCGGGATTTGGACAGTATAGTTTTTTTGTTTCATCATATCTTCGCAAAGCTCAGGTACTTGGCGTTGACGTTAAAGAAGAACAAATCGAAGATTGCAACAATTTTTTCGGCAAAATAAACCGCGCCGACCGCGTGAAATTTCAATATGCCGACCTCACAAAATTTACCGACCCCGACAAATACGATTTAGTGTTGTCGGTAGATGTTATGGAGCATATCTTAGAAGACGAATTAGTATTTAAAAACCTCTGCACCAGCATGAAACAAGGCGGAGTGTTGCTAATTTCCACACCTTCCGACCAAGGCGGTAGCGATGTTCACGACGAAGACGAACACTCTTTTATCGACGAGCATGTGCGCGACGGCTATAATATCAACGACATTGAACAGAAACTTCTCCGCGCCGGATTTTCAAAGGTAGAAAAACGCTACTCATACGGCACTCCCGGCAGCATTGCTTGGCGTTTGAGTATGAAATGGCCTATCACTATGCTCAATTTCAGCAAATTGATGTTTATTTTGCTGATTCCATATTACATAGTTACATTTCCGTGGGCGTTTTTGCTCGATTGGATCGACACTGTTGGCACTCACAGCACAGGCACGGGACTTATTGTTAAGGCTATAAAATAAATTGTTATGAATCTGCCGCTACTCATTGCCAAACGATACCTTTTTGGCGGAAAACGAAATTTGGTAAACATTATCACCAAAATTTCGATTTTCGGAGTGGCAGGAATGACCGCTGCCCTGATTGTAATACTGTCGGTGTTCAACGGATTTGATATGGTAGTAAGCAGTTTGCTCAATCAGGTAGACCCCGACCTCAAAATTGAACCCGCCAAAGGAAAAAGTTTTGTAATCGACAGTCTCAAAAAGCAGCAAATACTCAATATCAAAGGCGTAAAATACTTTGTAGAAAACATCGAAGAAACAGCCCTTTTTCAATACGAAAAACATCAAAACATATCTGTACTCAAGGGCGTTGACTCCAATTACGTGCATTGCAACGGCGTGGCAGATGCCACTTTTGCTGGTGCGTTTATGCTACGCGACCAGTTTAACGAACCAATGTGCATCATTGGCAGCGACATAGCCGGAAAACTCAATGTTGTGCTCAACGGTTTTCACTATCTCAAAATCTATGTGCCAATACGCAACAGCAGAATCACACTTATCCCCGAAGAGGCTTTTCGCAGTGCTTTGGCAATGCCGTCGGGCATTTTTCACATTCATCAAGATTATGATTCCAAATTTGTTTACGTGCCAATAGATTTTGCTCGTCAACTGCTCGGATACGCCAAAAACGAAGTGTCGTCGATTGAGATTTTTGTTGACGAAGGATTCAACACCGACAATCTTGCATCCGAAATTAGCGATATTATGGGCAATGATTTCACCGTGAAAAACCGTTATCAGCAGCAAGACCTCCTTTACAAAATAATGAAAAGCGAAAAACTTTCCATCTTTGTAATGCTGATGTTCATATTTATTATAGCTTCGTTTAATATTATCGGTGCGCTCACAATGCTCATCATCGACAAAAAAGGCGACATCGAAACACTTTCGCACATTGGCGCCGATTCAGTTTTTATCCGTCGCGTATTTGTAGGCACGGGACGACTTATCACTCTCATCGGTTCGGTGTCGGGCATATTGGTTGGTTTAGCGTTGTGCCTGATACAGAAATATTTCGGTGTTATAGAGTTTCCCGATGGATCGTTTATCATCGACACATATCCCGTTGACATTCGTTTTTGGGATGTGGTAGCCACATTCGTAGGCGTTACCATTGTGGGTTTTATAGCCGCAATAATTCCGGCACGCAGAATACGTTAGTAGAGCTCCTCTCCTACCCACTTATCCACGGCAGCGTCAAATGCGGCTTGTCCTTTGTGATACTCGGAATATAAATCGTAGGTTTGTTCTATTATAGTGTCGATATTGGTACCAAAATCAAAAACAGCATTTTTGAAACTATTTACATTGATATCCATACGCTTAACCTCATCGAATTTCATATCGGCAAAGCCAATAACATCAGGTGCCGACGGCGAAAAATCAAAATTGCATCCGTCAAGTGTTACCTTATCGGCATCTACACCTTGAAGCCACGATTCAAACAAACGCTCCGACTCATTGATATTCAGTGTAGTAATCGATTTAAAGTTTTTAAGATAAACACTCGCATTGGTAAGCACACTATTCACCAAGGCAACAATTTTTTCTTGGTCGCAGATGTTCCAACCTATTATATAAAAGGTGTCGCCACGGTTTAAAAGCAAGATTTCAAAATCATCGCAAGGTATCAGCAAAGTTTTTTTTACGGGCGAATGTCGCAACACACCTTCCATTATTGCAACAGGCTTAAAACCAATACCGGGAGTTGATTTTTCGGCAAAAGAGATTTCACAGCCGTTTTGTTTCAATGTGCGCAGGGCAGACACCCAAAGTCGCGAATAATTAACACGATAAGCGGGAGCAGATTTTAGCGTAAAACCCGACGAAAGGGTCACACCGTCTCTAAACACCTCTGAAGATTCTTTTGAAGCCAAACTACCAAACGAAAAGAGAGCCCTTATTCCACCTTTGACGGCAATATAAGCCTTTTCGCCGTACACAAGGTTGGGCGCCAATCGGTGAATGGTTTCGGCTGCCGCCATATCTGTCTTAGTTTTGGCAAAGGTCACAAACCTCAATCCGCCTTTTGCAAGTTTTAGCGGAGCAATTATATTTTTTTTCTCTTTTTGAGCCGTTGCGGCAAACAATTCGCAAAGCGGTGTATAACAGTTATTTGTCTCCATCTGTTTTTAACAAATTGTGAAATCCTGATTATTGAAGCATTTTATTAGCCGATAAATGCCGTTTTTTTGTTTTCTTTGCCAAAAATATCAAAAATTGCGCAATTAAGATGATTATTGACAAAAACAAATTAATATTTTCAATTAAAACCGCCATCGTAATGGCTATGACAGCGGTATTAATGTACTCTTGTGCCCAGATGGGAAACATCGAGGGCGGCGACGAAGACGAAGACCCTCCAGTGCTAAAACGCTCTAAACCAAAAATCTATTCTGGCGATTTTCACAAAAAAAAGGTAAAAATGAAGTTCGACGAGTTTTTTACTCTCGAAAAAATCGACCAAAAATTTTTAATGTCGCCACCTCAATTTGAAAAAGCACCCAAAATCAAAGAACGCGGCAAAAAGATAATTGTTAAGTTTAAAGAGCCGCTTCGCGACGATACTACATACACGTTGCAATTTTTCGACTGCATTCAAGACTATCACGAGGGCAACCACGAACCAAATTTCGATTTTGTTTTCTCCACCGCGGCTGTGTGCGACTCTTTTGCCGTTAGCGGTACTGTGCGCGATGCCGAAACCCTTGCCAAAGAAGACAATATCCTCGTGGGACTATATTCCGAAAACGTTATCGGCGAAGATTCGTGCGTGATTAAATACAAACCAAATTACATCACACGAACCGATACTGCAGGTCATTTCTCGGTAAGAAACATTGCCCCAGGACGTTACAAAATTTTTGTGCTAAAAGATATCAACGAAACACAAAAGTTTGACCTTGAAAACGAGAAAATTGGTTACATCAATACAGTTATTGAACCTGAAGCTCAAACAGTTACCAAAATTGACTCGCTCCCTGCCGGAACAGTGCTCCACTCAGGCACTCCCGGACACAAAATTATCGACACTCTCCAAAACGATACTGTTATTATTCAAAACCTGCTTTACACCACGCCAAACAATATCACTTTATTCGCTTTCAATCAGATAAAAACTATCCAATATATCACCGACCGTCAGAGAGACCTTCGCACAAGATTTTTGTTATGTTTCAACAAATCGGTAACAAACGACACTGTGTTAATCACTTACGTAGAAGACACTCTCAAATCGCCGCAGATGATATACGATTTTAACTACAACCGCGACAGTTTGTTTGTGTGGCTTATGGACACCGCCGACGTGCGCAACGATACTCTGCAATTGCGTGTTACATTCTCCACAATCGACTCGCTGCTTAATCCCACCACCGAAACCGACACCATTCGCCTGCGTTACTCGGTTAAGAAGGCAAAAGCTGGCGACAAGAAAACCAAAGCCAGCGCCAAACCGCCTATCGACTCGCTCAACTTCACAGTAAAATCTAATTTCAGCGGCGACTTTGACCAAAACGGATTGGCAAGCATACAGATTCCTATTCCCACGGTTAAAATTGATTCATCTAAAATTCATCTTTACCAACTGAAAGACAGCACGTTTGATGACGATATGAATCAAAAACTCTTAAAGGCAGTGCGTTTAGATAGCACACATTTCCGTTTGGTATTTAAACGAGGTATCAAGGGCGACATCATCTTCTACCCCACCGACACTGTGGTAGATAAAAACTGGTTTTCAGCCAATTACAGCCCGGAACGCGACACTGTAGACATCACTATCACCGACACGTGTATAGCCAAGAAGGGCAACTTCAAAAATATGCTCAAATACTACAACGACTATTATCTCGGCGAAGTGCAAAAACTGCGCGACACCGTGCCCACCACCATTGTGTCGCAAAAAATGCTCAAATACGAACGTCCATCGCGAGATTCTATCAAAATCGTTTTTGAGAAACCTCCTGTTCGCAATTTGGAACTTTCTGCCATCAATGTATCAACCACTTACGACACTTGGTACGAAACATATCCCAACGGTTTTAATATGACAGTCATACTTCGCGACACAGCGGCAGTATATAAAGATACTCTCGCCATAAAACTCACTACATTCGACCGTTACCTTTTCTCAAAAAAGAACAACAAGATAATCGAGCGCACTTTTAAAGATACATTGTTTGCCATCTACAACATCAAAATGCAGAAAATCAAGAAAACAGAACGCATTTCGGCTGATACTATGCAATTTGTGTTTGCATATCCGCTCAAAGACCGTCCGTTTCTTAAACTCACCGACACAGTTTACAACAACTCTTGGTACAACATTCAATTATCTGAAAATAAAGACACTATGACGGTGGCATTAAACGATTTTGCTGCCAAATTAGACACGTTGCGCTATTCTATTTCTTACCTCAGCGTCGACCGTCTTGAAAACGAACTTCTTAAAACCGACACTCTAATGTCGTTAAAACCGATTGTTGTTACCAATCAGGCTCAGCCCACCGATCGTCGACGCCGCAGCGACTTAGGTCTCGATGCTCAACGCAAACAAGAAGAAACCAAGAAAAATCAAGTGAATGCCACTTTGCGTATTCCGGTGCCGTATCAAATTATCGACGACACTCTCCACCTTCGCGATAAACTTATAAAATACAACTGGGAAGCCGCCAAAGAATACGAATTAGTAGTTGACGACTCTGTGTTTACAAGTATTCTTAACACACCCAACCTCTATTTTTCCAGCAAGGGCAAAATTCGCGAAGACGACTACTACGGCAGTATGAATATAAAACTGATCAACACAGGCAATATTGAGCAATATCCCGACATCGACGAAGACCTTCCGCCGTTTAAGGATATTGACACCGCTCGTGTACGCGTTCGCAAACGTGCACCTTTGATAACCGATTCCACTGCCAATTTCACCGCACTATCGTCGGGCTTGTTGATTGTATGCCTTTGCAACGACAACGGTGATATACTTTACTCAAAAACAACTAATTGCGACGGCAATGTGGTATTCGACTACATTTTGCCTGCCGATTACACTCTCAAAATTATTCACGACCGCAACTCAAACAAAAAGTGGGACACCGGCGACTATCTAAAGCATCAGTACCCCGAACGTGTGGTACAATATCCGCGAAAACAGTCGGTGAAATCTAAGTGGAATGTTGACGTGCTGTGGAAATTATAACTCACCTAAACTATTGACAATGAAGCAAAAAAACGTATATATATGTCAAAACTGCGGTGCGGTATCGCCTAAATGGGTGGGCAAATGTCCATCGTGCCAACAGTGGAACACCTACGTGGAGGAAATTGTGACCTCAGGTCCAAAAAACGGTCTGTCGCCTAACGCCTTCAACGAGGTAAAGCCTGTAAAAATATCTGAAATTCAAACCAATACCGCCGAACGCATCGACACCAACAATACAGAGTTTAACCGTGTGCTCGGTGGCGGCATTGTACCCGGCTCTGTGATTCTTATCGGCGGTGAACCGGGCATTGGCAAGTCTACCCTATCAATTCAGATTGCACTCAACATACCGCAAAAAACATTATACGTTTCGGGCGAGGAAAGCGCATCGCAAATCAAACTCCGCGCTGATAGAATCAAAAAAACATCCGACAACTGTTTGATACTATGCGAGGTAACTGTTGAAATCATAATACCAGCCATACGTCAGGCAAATCCATCGCTTGTGATTATCGACTCGATACAAACATTGCGCACACAAAATGCCGAATCAGCTCCGGGCACAGTTACTCAGATACGCGAATGTGCCGATATGCTCATACGCTTTGCCAAAGAAAACAATGTGCCCATAATTCTCATCGGACATATCAACAAAGACGGCAACATTGCAGGTCCAAAAATACTCGAACATATGGTAGACACCGTTCTACAGTTTGAGGGCGATAGTTCGCACGTTTACAGAGTGCTTCGCGGAATCAAAAACCGTTTTGGCACAACATCCGAAGTGGGCATTTTTGAGATGCTCAGCGATGGTCTCCGTCAGGTTTCAAACCCCGGTGAATTGCTCATACACCATCACGACAACGACACACCGGGCGTAACAGTAACAGCTGCAGTTGAAGGATTGCGCCCGTTTTTAATTGAGGTTCAGAGCCTTGTAAGCACAGCGGCATACGGAGTGCCACAGCGAAGCACCACAGGATTCGATGCCAAACGTTTAAATATGCTTCTTGCTGTTTTGGAACGCCGTTGCGGATTTCGGCTCAATACCAAAGATGTATTCTTAAACATTGCCGGCGGCATCAAAATCAACGACCCCGCAATGGACCTTTCGGTGATAACTGCAGTTTTGAGCAGCGACCTCGACATTGCCATCGCTCACGATGTGTGCTTTGCCGGCGAAGTTGGTCTCACCGGCGAAATTCGTCCGGTATCAAGAGTGGAGCAGCGAATTGCCGAAGCCGAAAAGATTGGATTCAAAAAAATCATCATCTCATCGGCTCACAAAAAAAATATTGAAAACATTCGCCATACCATTGATATTACCACAGTTTCAAAAATCGAAGAGGTTTTTCGTCTTCTCTTTGTACGCAGAAAAACCGTTCAGGAATAGTTCTCAGCAGCATTGTTCACATTTGTACCGACGTTTACAATTATAGACAATACGCTAATTATCATAATACAAATGTGAAATATAGATTTAAAAAGATAAAGTATTGAGAAATAATAACTATGGAAATAATACAATATGTAATGTATAATATTATTTTGAATAATTTTAAAGCAACAAACTAATACATTATATAATCCTTATATTTTGATTCATCCACATCTTTCCAGAGGAGTTTGCCCATTTTACAGATTCTGCCCATTAGGGTGATAATATTGTTTGCCAATGAGATACGACTTTCGCTGTCGATTTTGCGTTCGGAATTGAGTCTTTGAAGCAATTCCACTTGAGTTTTAAAATCGTTGATAAGTCCGTTTAAAGTACCTGTAAGTGTAGCCGACACTCCCATAGAACAAAGATTAATGCTAAAACTCTGTATCTGACGCATTCCATCAAGGAAAACAGCATCAGTAACATTGTGCACCTTTATATTTTTAAGTAGATGATAAATATCAGTTTGCTGTTTTCCAAGAATTTCAAGACGGAGTTGAATAATACGTATCTGTTTGATAATCTCTTTTTTAATGGTCTTTCGTTTGTCGGTTAGGGCAGCAATCTCTTTCAAAATTCCACGGTCGGGATTCATTCTCATAAAATCGGCGTTCATTTCGGTAAGGTTTTTGAGCATATCGGAGGTGAAACCAATGCCGGTAAGTCGCGACAAATCGCGCTCACACGCCGCTGAGAGCTTTAAGGCTCGGTTTATAAGTTGCTGTTGGCTAAAACAAAAGTTGCGTTTCATAACACTTAGTTTTGGCCATAAAGTTAAACAACAATTACGAATTTACAAAAAAAATTTACAAATACGGCAAATCCACTAAACGACTTGCTAAAAAGAATAGCAAAATATAAAAATTGTTTAGCATAATATTATAAAAGATAAATAACATAGAAATATATTATAAAAACAACAATTATTAGCAATTGTATTATAAAAGAATATAGCAACTAAATTGCCTAAAAAATTTCGTTGTTTTTACCGATTTTTATTAATTTTGCACACCAACACAAAAAGTAAATTATTAAAAAGAAAATATATGCAACTGCTTGAATTTGAACAACCAATACAGGAATTAGAAAACCAGTTGGCAAAAGCCAAGGAGATTAAGGAGGCAGGATCTGTCGACATCGACAAAACCATCACCGACTTGCAAAACAAAATAGAAACTACCCGTAAGGAGATTTACGAAAATCTCACTCCGTGGCAGAGGGTTCAAGTTTCAAGACATCCCGAACGTCCATACACTTTGGCATACATCAATGCTATTTGCGACGACTTCATCGAACTGCACGGCGACCGTCAAATCAAAGACGACACCGATATGGTAGGCGGATGGGGAACTATCGGCAATCAGAGCATTATGTTTATTGGTCAGCAAAAGGGTGTCAACACCAAAATGCGTCAATACCGCAACTTTGGTATGGCAAATCCCGAAGGCTACCGCAAGGCTCTCCGTCTTATGCGCATGGCAGAAAAATTCAACAAACCTATTGTAACATTTATAGATACTCCCGGTGCATACCCCGGTGCTGAAGCTGAAGAACGCGGACAGGCTGAAGCCATTGCTCGCAACATATACGAAATGTTTCGTATCAAAGTGCCTATCATATGCATAGTTATCGGCGAAGGTGCTTCGGGCGGTGCTATAGGCATAGGCGTTGGCGACAAAGTTTTCATGCTCGAAAACACTTGGTATTCGGTAATTGCGCCCGAATCTTGTTCAAGCATTCTTTGGCGTAGTTGGGATTTCAAACGCGACGCCGCTGAAGCTCTCAAACTGTCGGCTGAGGATATGTTTAAAAACAAACTCATCGACGGCATTATCAAAGAACCATTGGGCGGAGCTCACAACAATCCCGACGAAATATTCAAGACAGTAAAACGCACTATAATCGAAAATCTCGAAGCACTTAAAAAATTACCTACAGAGCAACTTCTAAAAGAGCGTCTCGATAAATTCGCCGGAATGGGCGTATTTTGTGAAAACTAATTATTAAAACTGCGCAATGCCATCTTTCAACAATCAAGGTTCGAAAAAGAAACAGCAGGACATCATTGACATCAACGCCCAATACGGACGCAAGCCACCCGAGGCTGAAGAACTCGAAGGCTTGGTGCTCGGTGCTATAATGCTCGAGAAGGGTTCCGAAATTGAGGTGATGAACATTCTCAAGCCCGAAAGTTTCTATTCCGACAAACACCGAAAAATATTTGAGGTAATTGTTCAGTTATCTACCGAACATTTGCCCATAGATATTTATACCGTAAGCGAGCGACTCAGAGCCAAAGGTGACTTAGAAGACATTGGCGGCGCATACTACATTGCATCGCTTACCGAACGCGTAGGTAGTGCAGCTCACTTAGAGTTTCACGCACGAATCATTGCGCAAAAATACATTCAACGCGAACTTATAAAGGTAGCCTCCGAAATCGAAAACAAAGCTTACGACCTTAGTAGCGATGTTGACGACCTTCTGAATTTTTCGGAGAAAAAAATCTTCGACCTCGCCTACGGCAATATAAAAAACGACACTCAGAGCATGGATCAAGTGCTCAAAGAGGCGATGGCGCAGTTAGAGGAGGCAAGCAAACGCACCGACGGTCTCAGCGGCGTGCCGTCAGGTTTTACATCGCTCGACCGCATTACACAAGGATGGCAACGAAGCGATATGATTGTGGTAGCAGCGCGTCCGTCAATGGGTAAAACGGCGTTTGTGCTGTCGATGGCTCGCAATATGACTGTTTACCACAAAGTGCCGGTGGCAATATTTTCATTGGAAATGTCGGCTGTGCAGTTGGTAAACCGTTTAATTGTGTCAGAAACAGAGTTACCGGCCGACAAAATCCGCACCGGCAAACTCGAGGATTATGAATGGATACAGCTTGAAAGCAAAATCAAAAACCTCGAAGGTGCACCATTATATATCGACGACACAGCAGGTATTTCGCTTTTTGAACTACGTGCCAAATGTCGCCGCTTAAAAATGCAGCACAATATAGAAATGGTAATAATTGACTACCTGCAACTTATGACTGGTCCGCCCGAAGTACGAGGCAACCGTGAGCAGGAGGTTTCCACCATTTCGCGTGGTATCAAAGCCATTGCCAAAGAGCTGAACATACCAATTATAGCACTTTCGCAGTTGAGCCGTCAGGTAGAAATGCGTGCCGGCGACAAGCGTCCTCAGTTGAGCGACCTTCGTGAATCCGGTGCTATAGAGCAGGATGCCGATATTGTATGCTTTATTCACCGCCCCGAAAAGTTCGGCATTATGCAGGACGAGGAAGGCAATTCTACACAAGGTCTCGGACAAATTATCATTGCAAAACACCGTAATGGTGCTTTGGAAGATGTTAACCTAAGATTCCGTGCCGAATTTGCTCGATTTGAAGAACAAGATTCTGGAGGTCTCTTAACATCTGACGACACAGGAATTACATTTGGAAGTAAAATAAACGGCGGCTCATCACCTGCCAACGACCCGATGGCAGGAATACCTATGATGCCCGGAATGCCAGATATAGGCGGATACGACCCATATGCTCCACCTGCTCAAAACTATGGTTCGCCAATGCCAAACAATGGCGACGTACCATTCTAAATACTTTTTGTAATATGAAAATTATTGCCGCCATATTATTGTTAATAGTTTCGGCACTACCATCTGCTGCAATGAAAATTCTCATTCCGATGGACGAGTCGCAAACCAACCATCTCAAAGCATATGGCGTTACCTACACCATATTGGAGGCAGGATATACGGCAGAATGGCTACTCAATTATCGTGGAGGCAGTTTTCTTACCGACTACACCGATCAAATAGCCACAATATGCCGTGTGCGCAACGTTAGTTTTCAGCAAATTCCCGACGCTGCAGCCGACAATATTTTGGCTCAAATATCACGCAATGATGTTAATATGGAGCATATCAAATTAGAAAAAGCTCCAAAAATCGCAGTCTACGCACCCAAAACCTACAAACCGTGGGACGATGCCGTGATGCTTGTGCTCACCTACGCCGAAATACCTTACACAGTAGTTTACGACGAGGAGATTCTCACAGGCGAACTATCTAAATACGATTGGCTACACGTTCACCACGAGGATTTTACAGGTCAGTTTGGCAAATTTTACGCATCGTACAAAAACGTACCGTGGTACAAAAATCAAGTGATTGAGTTCAACGCATTGGCACAAAAAATGGGCTACACAAAGGTATCAAAACTAAAACTTGCCGTAGCTAAAACCATAAAGCAGTTTGTAGAAAACGGAGGATTTATGTTTGCAATGTGCAGTGCCACCGATAGTTTCGACATTGCACTTGCTGCCGAAAACACCGATATTTGTCAATCAATGTTTGATGGCGACCCGATTGACCCCAACTGTCAATCAAAACTCGATTATTCTGCCACATTTGCATTCAAAGATTTCAAACTTGAATTAAACCCCAACGTGTACGAATACAGCGACATAGACGCCACCACCACTCGACGGGTACAAAAAGAAAACGATATTTTCACACTATTCGATTTTTCTGCCAAATGGGACCCTGTACCCACTATGCTCTGTCAAAACCACGAAAACATTATTGATGGATTCATGGGGCAAACCACATCGTACCGCAAAGAAGTTTTGAAAAGTTCGGTATTGATTATGGGCGAAAACAAAGCTGCCAACGAAGCTCGCTACATACACGGTGAATACGGCAAAGGCACTTGGACATGGTACGGCGGACACGACCCCGAAGATTACCTTCACTACGTAGGCGACCCTCCTACCGACCTTGATTTACATCCAAATTCTCCGGGATACAGACTGATTCTCAACAATGTACTTTTTCCTGCGGCGAAAAAGAAGAAGATGAAGACCTAAACTTGCGTACCCACAGCACCCACAACAAAAACACTCCTGCATAAAGAGTATATTTAAACAGATATTCGTGTGCAAAGTGAAACCACTCGTTGTGATAAGTGCCAACATATATAAGCAGCGAAATACGAATCACATTGAGCATAATTATGATGGCAATTCCGGCTGCGGTAAAGGCAATTTTGCGCCAAACTTGGGCTGGAGTAGCAATGATAAAACCCGCAAACACCAACAGCACATTGCGTCCTACGCATCCGCGGTCTAATATTAGCGATACGCCATCAGTATTGGAGATTATCTTACCAAATGTTAAACAATTAAAACCGAATAGATTAAGAACAACCTTCACAGAATTGGCTATCAACTCTGTAAGGCAATATACTCCATATTCGTAGAGATTGAATATATAGTAATTTTTTTTGAGAAGTGCGAAAAAAATAATACCTACAAATACCGCAACAGCAATATTGAAGACTACCTTAACAAAAGGAGACCAACTACGCATTCTTCTCTTTTAGATAGTCACGGTATTTTTTAGCGCCATAGCCTACACCAGCTGCAATTAATATAGAAACGCCGCCATCAAGAGGAATGGGAATTGGTGGGTCATCTTCTTTATCATCTCCTACACCTCCAAGAGCATCATTTGAAGTAGGTACTCCTTCTTGTGCAAAAGCACCAAGACTCAGAAAACACCCTAAGGCTAAACACAACGCTAATTTTATGTATTTTGACTTTTTCATATCGATAAATATACCGTGGTTGTTATTATACAACACCTTATACGTATTATTTTTCCTTTTGTTTTAAAGAAAGGAATATGATTACAAATAAATAACCATATTCCTTGCCAAATATTGTGTAAAATGGATAAAAAAGTTTAAAGACCAAACTCTTTTTTAAGAGTGTCTACATAGTCGAGTTTTTCCCAAGTGAAGCACTCAACCTCTTTTTTAACCTTTTTACCGTTTTCTATCACTTCTACTTTTTTGGCGTAAGGTTCGCGACCAAAATGTCCGTAAGCAGCAGTATCCAAGAAAATGGGGTTTTTAAGTTTTAATCTGCGAATAATAGCAGCGGGACGAAGGTCGAAAATTTTGAGAAGTTTTTCTGCAATTTCGCCGTCGCTGAGTTTTATCTTGCTTGTGCCGTATGTATTTACATATAAACCAACGGGTTGAGCCACGCCAATAGCGTAAGCTACTTGTACAAGACATTCATTGGCAATGCCGGCTGCCACAATGTTTTTAGCAATGTGACGTGTGGCATATGCTGCGCTGCGGTCTACTTTTGAAGGGTCTTTGCCCGAAAATGCACCGCCGCCGTGTGCTCCTTTGCCTCCGTAGGTGTCAACAATAATTTTACGTCCGGTGAGACCGGTATCGCCGTGAGGTCCGCCAATTACAAATTTACCTGTGGGGTTTACAAGCAGTTTGTAGTCACCTTTAAACAATGCTTTTTCTTTAGCACTGAGTTTTTTCAAAAGACGGGGAATAAGAATATCGCGAACATCTTCGGTGATTTTTGCCACCATATCCTTATCAGCTTTGAGTTGTTTCTTGGCAGTATCAGCCTTGATAAACTCATCGTGCTGTGTAGAAATTACTATTGTGTCGATACGTTTTGCCACGTTGTCGTCGCCGTATTCAATAGTAACTTGGCTTTTACTGTCGGGACGAAGGTAAGTCATCTGTTTGCCTTCCCGACGAATAGCAGCAAGTTCGATAAGCAATTTGTGAGCAAGCTCAATGCTGTAAGGCATAAGGTTTTGCGACTCTTTAACTGCGTAGCCAAACATCATACCTTGGTCGCCTGCGCCCTGATTGTCAAGGTCTTCGCGTTCAACACCGCGGTTAATATCCTGACTTTGTCCGTGAATAGCTGAAATAACGCCGCAGCTGTTGCCGTCAAACATATATTCGCCTTTGGTGTAGCCGATATGGTTGATAACGTCGCGAGCTGTTTGCTGTACGTCTACATAAGCTTCGGTTTTCACCTCGCCTCCCAAAACGGCAAGACCTGTGGTAACGAATGTTTCGCAAGCCACCTTGCTTTCAGAGTCTTGTTTTAAAAATTCGTCCAAAAGAGCGTCAGAAATCTGATCTGCTACTTTGTCGGGATGTCCTTCAGAAACTGATTCTGATGTAAAAAAATATGACATAATTAAGTTAAATGTTTTGATTACTAAATATTTAGAGGTATTAAGTAGGAAGGAGGCATTGCTTTAGCATTTTTTTTAAGCGGTTGCAATCAAACCAAATCCGTCCGCATTATTTACCTTTTTTGTGGTGCAAAGGTACAAACATTTTTGTTATACAGTCATCAATTTTAAAAAAAAATTAGAATTGCATTTTCTAATTCGGATTATTACCGATTTTTTATAATTTTGAACCGAATTAAAAATATTAAATAAAGTATGAATCTGCCTGAAAACGTAGTATGTACGCAAAACGCCGACGCTGTTCTTTCAGAAATTATTAAAAGCGTCAAGTCAAAAGTATTTGTTTTGGTTGATGAGAATACCGCCCGGCATTGTCTTCCTCTCCTACCCTGCATCTGCAGCAGCGGAGCCACAGTGATAGAAATCAAGAGCGGCGAACAACACAAAAACCTTGACACACTGAGCATTATATGGTCGCAATTGAGCAATCAAGGTGCCGACCGCAAAAGTTTGTTCATCAATCTTGGCGGCGGAGTTATCGGCGATATGGGCGGATTAGCAGCTTCGCTATTCAAACGAGGCATCCAATTCGTAAATATTCCCACCACCCTTTTAGCACAAGTTGACGCGTCGTGCGGTGGCAAATTAGCTGTTGATTTTCAGAACTTTAAAAACGAAATAGGCATTTTTCGCAATCCAGACAAAATAATTGTTGACACACAATTTTTAAAATCGCTACCCACCGAGCAAATAGTTTCGGGATATGCAGAAATGATAAAGCACTCATTATTAGTTGAAAGAGACTATTTTGAACGCATAAGTCAATTCAACCCCAAAGAGCCGGAATGGAATCTCTTAAGCGAATTGGTGGAGACCTCGATAAAAATCAAAAACGAGTTCACATCAGCCGACCCCACCGAAAAAGGCTTGAGAAAAATGCTCAATTTTGGTCACACCATCGGACATGCCATCGAGAGTTATTCGTTCAATACCGACAAACCACTTCTTCACGGCGAGGCTGTGGCTATTGGCATTGTGTGCGAACTATATTTGAGCAATCACTATATGGGATTTCCGATACAAAACCTCATCGAAGTAGCAAAAATTATCGGAATGTATTTCAAATCAATTCGTTTCAATGTTGACATATACAAAACGCTTATTGAACTAATGCACCACGACAAGAAAAATTCCGAAGGCAAAATCTCATTCTCGCTCGTAAGCGGATTCGGTCAATACAAATACGACGTGAATTGCACCAACGAAGATATTTGTCAGTCGTTCTCATTCTACAATCAAATGAATCTTTAATTATTAAATTAGATAACAATATCAGATATGTTTATAGACAATAATTTAACTACATCAAAATATCGCTTGGCATACATCATCACAGGATTGTTGGCGATAGGCTCATTAGCATACATTTATTTCGACAAGTACAATATGAAAGCTTGCCTCATTTGCTGTGGCGTAATGGTGGTGGCTAATATTATACTGCTATTGATTAATCCGTCGTATTTTAGTTTCGACGACGACAAAGATCCTATAATTGTAAAACGCTATTCGGCATATCCGCTGTTTCGTCGCTGTATGTCGTTCAACATTAAGAAAAGGCTTCTGCACAAATACACCATCACTAAAAGTTTTTTTGGTTTGCAAAAGAAAATATCCATCACCGTGCGTGGCTACAACAAGGAAAAACAATTGAAAGAGTTTACCTATCCTTCGTTTAATATCAGCGCATTATCTGCCGAAGATATTGAACTTTTGGAACGAACACTCAACAAATATATCAACGCCAACCTCGAACGCATAGCACAATCTAAATAAGATGAAAAAAATTGCAGCCATATTATCGTTCATATTTTGTTTATCAACAGCATATGCCGACGGCACAGATCCTGATTGGTTTTCTGATAGCGGATTGTCAGAAAAATTTGAAACCGTCGACAGCATTGCCAATAAGATTGAAACTATTGCTTCAAATAATGTCTGCAACACAGTTGACATTAATAATTTCGCTATCGCAGATTTTAATCCTGAAAGTGCAATGCCGGGACGTATGCCCACCTTTATATTTACAGCTTTAGTGTCGGCTGTGGGCACATATACGCTCTACGGAGCGGGAGCCGGTCCTATAGCCGTAGCAATAGTATACGCTTGCAAGCACGGCGATAGACACGAGGTAAAACTTGCAATATACGGCTGCCTTACTGGTGCCGCCGTGGGAGGATTAGCCAAATGGCTGTCGGTAAAATAATAGCACTATCTTTTTTATTAACAACCGGCGCATCTGCGTTCGGACAACTGCATTATTCAATATCTGCCGATTTTACCGAAGAAACCACCAATGGCGACTCTATCAACAATGTTTCCAAAGGACACATAACCTACGACAACCGAAACAACACCCTCACCTCTGTATACTCATATCCATTTGACTATACCGTTGAACTCACATTCAACAAAATAACCCAATGGCATCACAACCAAAAAGAAGCTGAAATTAAAGCCGATTCGTCGCTCTTAAAATCATCATTGCTCTATAAGGCAATCAATGGCACGCTGTACAACGGAGGCGCTGAAGATTACAACTACCGAATCACCAATGTATCCAAGCGAAACGGTGCTGTTTTTACCGAATATTCGCTACCCGAAAACTACATCGACACTGCAGCATTGCTCGTTAGCCAAATAATCATTTCACAAGCCAACAACCGACTAAACGCAGTAGTAATGCTCAACAAACAAGGTAGCCCAATGGTTAGAACATTCTATTACAACTACATAAACGTTGACGGAATAGATTTCCCCACACAGATAGTATCTGTAACATACCAAAACGGCGAAATATACTCTAAAACCACCTACAACAACGTTGTTGTAGACAACATCACCACACAAATACAAGGTACAACACACATAACATCAGTGACTCAAAAATGCGAAGAGTATAGCGAAACAAGTTTCAATCCTTTGTTCGCATTTTATCGCCGCATAATTTCGCCTCAAGACATACAGAAATGCAGTTTTTACCCGTCGTGTTCGCATTATAGTCAGATGACTTTCAGCCACAACGGATTTTTTTATGGCTTTGCCGACACATTTGACCGACTGCTTAGATGTAGCGGAATCAGCAAGCCGGGCTATCTTCAAGGCAACAACGGATTATTAATCGACTACCCTTTGAAACGAAAAGAATGAAACACGGAGTCATATTATTATTATGCCTTGCGGCGTTCACCAGCACAGCTCAAAACCTCTACGACACTGTGCATACCAAAATTTTTGCAGAATACCTTTACAATACTCAGCAATACGAATTTGCCGCCGAAGAATACAGCCGTCTTGCCGATAGCACTTATAGTTTTAGTTTAGATTACGCATTCAAAACTGTAGAATGTTATTCTATTATCTATCAATACAAAAATGCGGAAAATACTTTTGCCAAATACATTCTTCCTCAATGCAAAAATCGTCCTGAACTATATTTCAACTATGTAAAACTGCTAATACAATCAGAAGATTACGCCAAAGCATACTCATATTGCGACTCGTTGCAAACGCCATATACAATCAAAGGCACAAACATCAAAACCTGCCTTGCAATTATCAACAAAACCACCGTCAATAGTGATAATCCGCAGCTAACGCCTGAAGTTAAATCATTCTGTCAAAATAAATTAGACCAAAAATCAATGGCAATTGCGGTATCAATGTCGGCAATAGTTCCCGGCACGGGTAGAATATATTGTGGATACGTTCGCGAAGGTATAATGGCATTTCTTCGCAGCGGTTTCGACTTGGCTCACGTGGCTTACGGATTTCACAAATATGGATACAAAGACCCATATCCACTTTTTTTTGCATCATTGTCGGCTTGCTTCTATGTGGGCAACATCTTCGGCACAGTAAAATCGGTAAAAAAACGAAACAACAGCATAAAGAAAAAACGCGATGAACAAATTATTGACTATATGCACGATAATCTTTTTTAGCGGCACTCTTTTCGGGCAAAACCCCTTTAAAGAACTGCAACGTGCTATTCTGTTCGACACATTGCACACCAATACTCAAAACTACATTGAGGCGGCACGGTTATCTTCAAGCGAAGAAAACCTACGACTTGCCGAGATGTTTATCAATCAGGCTTATCTCTACGCCAATACACAAATTGAGCGTAGCCAAATACTTATTGCAAAAGCTGATATCTATATTTCATTAAACAAATACTTTAATGCATTAGCCACACTTTTGCAAATCGACACCACCGCCCAACAAAGCATAAAAGTAGAGGTAAACCGTCGGTTAGATATCTGCAACCACAATCTTGATAATCAAAACCAAAAATCAAAACCATCGCCTGCAATGGCAGGTGTGGCAAGCGCCATAGTGCCGGGTTTGGGTCAATATATGACTAAAAGTGTAATTGACGGAGTGTCGTCGGAGGTTATTTTAGGGTCGTTGGCAATGCTTGGCGTATATTTAGCAAAAAATTATGGCAATTGGACTGCAATTTTATGCGTTTTGCCGTGGTTTCAACGTTATTATCTTGGCGGAATCAAAAACGCCTCCGACTGTGCCAAAAAGCACAGCCGCTCTAAAAAATAAAGGCATTATATTTGTTTTGTAAATAATATGTTTAATTCAGAAAATAACGAATAAAATGAAAAGACTAATCTTATCATTCGCAATAACGCTCGCAGCCGTTTTTACCTCATATGCGCAAGACTATAACGACCAATGGCTTGCAAAACAGAGAGTGTACACATCTGTAGAAGAGGCACTTTCAAATGCCGACAAAGCCGAAGTACTCGACCTTAGCAATCAAGGAATGTCGTCGCTTCCTGCCGACATTGCCCTACTTAAAGGTCTCAAAGCCATATACATACAAGGCAATACACTTACAGCAATACCTCCGGAATTGTTGCAACTCACCGAATTGCGATTCATTTTTGCCGACCAAAACGCCATTGCTAAAATTCCCGGCGAAATTGCTGGTCTCAAAAAATTAAAACGTATATCATTGGCAAACAACAGAATAAGCGAAATTGCACCGTTGACCAATTGTGCTCAGCTCGAATCTGCCACTTTGTCAAACAATCTAATCTACACCATTCCGGCTACGATTTCTAATATGAAGTCGCTCAAAGAATTAGACCTATCATTCAACAAGATAACAGCATTTCAAGGCGCACTCACCAACCTCAAAGATCTTGAGGTGCTAATGCTCGCAGGCAACTTGATACCTACATTGCCCACCACAGTAGCCAATTTTAAGTCGCTCAAAGTGTTGTACTTAGACAACAACAAAATACGCGATATGACGCAGATTTGCAACATCACAACACTCACAAGATTATCGCTATCAGGATGCGGATTGATGTCGATTCCGGCAAGAATTTCGCAATTGTATAATTTACAGCGTCTAATTCTTAGCCACAATAGTCTCACATCTGTGCCCACCGACATTACCAAACTCACAAGCCTTGTATTCTTGGATTTGAGCAACAATCGACTCACACGTCTACCCAACGAAGTGGTGAAATTTGAAAGTCTTTACGACCTCAACCTCTGCAACAATCTGTTTGCACAATTTCCCGAACTTCTACAAAATCTTCCTGCCCTCAAAGCCATCGGCGTAAGCGGCAACAGAACACAAATGGTGCCTCCTATGCTGGGCTACGAACGCGACCTCTATTAAAAAACTAAAAAAAATTCAATATCGACGTAAAAAAACATTCGTTTTTGCAAAAAATGTCTTATATTTGAACTATAATTTTTTTGCAAAAGCCTTTAAGGGCACGTATACTATAGAAAAATGTTTGAAGACCCTGACATACAGACACTTATTAGAACTTTCCGCGACTACGCCGGATACGATTTTAACAACTATTCCGAAAAATCGTTTCTCAGACGTATTGAGAAGGTTATGATGGACTATAAATTAGACATTCGCAAACTTATAGCCAAGGTTAAAGACGACCGTTTGTTCTTAGAACAGGTGGTTAGAGACATTACTGTAAATACCACCGAACTATTTCGCGACCCTCAGGTGTGGCACGCTATCAAATACCGCATTCTGCCGCGTCTTGCCAGCAAACGCGAAATCAACATTTGGCACGCCGGATGCTCCACCGGTCAAGAAGTGTACTCGATGATAATACTGCTCAACGAGATGAATATGCTGCACCGCTGCAACATATACGCCACCGACCTCAACACCGACGTTATCAAAACAGCTCAAGCAGGCGTGTATAGTTACCGATCAGTGTCAGAATACTTAGACAACTTCAACAAGGTGCTTTGCGAAAACCCATACAACTTCGACGAACACCTTGTGGTTACATACGAGAAATATTTCGACATCAACAAAGTAAAAGACACCTTTAAAATAAAGCGTGAATTTCTCAACAAGGCAATTTTCAAAAAGCACGACCTCGTAACCGACCCGAATCCATTCAACGTGTCGTACGACATTATTTTATGTCGCAACGTGTTGATTTACTTCAACAACACATTGCAAAACAAACTATTTATCGACTTTTGGAATTACCTTGATACATACGGTTCGCTCGTTCTCGGAATACACGAGAGCATTATAGGCCCCACGAGCGTGAAATACGACAAAAAAGGCCTAATTTACAACAAAAAAGTGTTTTAGGCTATGGACGAATTTCTTAACATATCACACGAGGATTTTAGAAAAATCATCTCCACAGTGCGAACGCTCCGCGATGTAGACTTCACGTACTACGCGCCGGATATTCTTATGCACCGTATGACCCGTTCGATGTATATGCACGGAGTACAAACTCCCGACCGCCTTATCAACAAACTTATGGCCGACAACTACTTTGCCGACCTGTTTGTGTCGGAGATTTTCGTTCCCACTACCGAAATGTTTCGCGATTACTCGATGTGGAAATTTATGGAAGACAACATTGTAGAAAAGCTCAAAAACGAAACTCTCTGCAAAATATGGCTTCCACAGATATGCGGCGACGATGAATTATATTCACTACTGATAATATTGCACCGCAAACGCATACTCAACCGCTGTACGGTATACGCCACATCGCCTATTCCTAAGCTTCTTAACGATGCCAAAAGCGGATTCATCGACCAGAAAAAAATAGAAATCAGTTCGGCAAACTTCAAGAAAATTGACCCGGACGCCGATCTGAACCATTATCTCACCAAAGAAGATAAATACGACTATTTTTCACCGCAACTGCTCGACAATGTAATATTCATCAAGAGCGATATCATCAGCAGCAATCCGCCCGACAACGGATTCAACCTTGTGCTGTTTCGCGACCGTATGCTGTATATGAACGTTCAAACAAAAAAAATGGTGGTAGACAACCTTGCCAAAACTATCGTTACCGGAGGCTTCTTCATCATTGGCATACGTGAAAATCTCAACGGATGCGACTACCGAGGAACATTTATTCCGGTGTCGAAAAACGAAAACATTTTTGTAAAAGTTCAAAAGTAGAAGGTTATGGGAAACATTGTTATAGGAGGATCGGCAGGAAGTTTTCAAACGGTAACGGCGTTGCTGTCAAGCATACCGCGCAACTACCCACACACCATATTTCTATGTCTGCACCGACTCAAAAACGTCAGAGGCGGATTTGTGGAAGCTCTGTCGCTCAAATCAAACATTCCGATTTGTGAACCGTTCGACAAAGACCCTGTAATGCGCGGAATTGCATATTTGGCTCCTGCCAACTACCATATGTACGTGGATGCCAACAACCAATTTTCGCTTTCTACCGAAGAACCCGTAAACCATTCGAGACCATCGATTGATGTTACTTTCTTCTCGATAGCCAAAACATTCAAAACCGATTCGGTAGGCATACTACTGTCGGGAGCCAACAAAGACGGCGCACTCGGACTTAAGGCTATCAAAGATGCCGGAGGAACGGTTATTGTGCAATCGCCCGACGAATGTCAGGTAAAAACTATGACCACAGCCGCCATCAAAACCACTGAAGTAGACCACATTATGGTTACAAACGAAATAATTGACTTTTTGAAAAACCTTAAATGACGATCACACCATGAAAAAATTCGACAAGGCACAGAAAAATATTGCAACCGCGCTCACAATTTGGATTATTGTGTGCTTGGCGGTAATTACAGCCGCCTTGATACCACAACTTCAAGAGCATCAAAAATATATAATCATCGGTTTCGCGGTTGTTTCGGCTCTTTGGGCAGCTATCACATCTGCTTACGCCAAGAAAATGTTTCATCAGGCAAGCGTTACCGAATCGCAACTCGACTTTCTTTCGATAAAAGGCACCACCGATAGACTCAACTCCGACGACATCGACAAAGCTCGCAGCGATGCCGACGACAACAATGAGGAAATCAAACAGGAGAAAGCACGCCAAGAAAAACAGCAGAAAGCAAAACGAGAAGCCGAAGAAAACAAACATCTAGAACAAGTGGCAGACCAAATCTCCGCCGACTTGGAACAAACTTCCGACCTCAACGAATATTTCGACAAACTGCTCAGCAACTTTGCCAAGGTATTCGACATTGTGCAAGGTGTGGCATACGCTTACAATCCCAAAATTGCAAAATACGAAATCAAAAGCACTTACGCATACTACACACCCGATACCGACCGCACTTTCGAAATCGGCGAAGGTATCAACGGACAAGTGGCAAAAGACAAGAAAACTCTCGAACTCGACAACATTCCCGAAAACTACATTCAAGTGGTGGTTTCAGGTCTTGGTCAGGGTTCGCCCAAACACCTTATATTTATACCGCTCGTTTCAGGCAAACAGACTGTAGCCCTCTTAGAATTGGCAACATTTGAGAAAAAGAACTTCAATATGAAGCTTCTCTCCGAAAAAATCAATAAGCGTGTGGCTCAATACATTTCTGACAACATCACCCCGGCAGCCTAATGAAACGCGCAGTAATAATTGTGGCAGGCGGCAAGGGTCTGCGCATGGGTATGAGCACGCCAAAACAGTTTCTCGAACTCGACGGAATACCAATTCTATGCCGCACCGTGCACCAGTTTCGCAGTTTCGACCCCGAAATAGAGGTGATATTGGTATTGCCCGAAGCATTTGTAGAGTTTTGGAAAAAACTTTCTCAGCCATTTCTCCGTCCCGATTCTTACCGATATGTTTACGGCGGAGCAGAAAGGTTTCATTCTGTTAAAAACGCTGTTGACACACTTGCACCCGACGTTGACATTGTAGGAGTTCACGATGGAGTACGTCCTTTAGTATCTGTAGCTTGTATAGCCCAATGCTACACACAAGCAGCACTCAAAGGCAACGCCGTGCCGTGTATCAACCCACCGGAATCAATACGCACAGTAACAGCCGACGGCACAAGCAAAATTGTAGACCGCAACACTGTAAAACTAATACAAACACCGCAAGTGTTTCACGCCGAAGTTTTGCGAAAAGCCTACATGCAGCCATACACACCAATGTTTACCGACGATGCTTCGGTGGTGGAGCAATATGGCGAAACCATCAACCTTATCGAAGGCGAAAAAAGCAACATCAAAATCACCACCTTCGACGACATCAACTACGCTCAATTTATGGTATCGCGAAGCAAAAACACCAAGTAATATTTAAATCTATACGTAAGCTATGTTTCTTGAACCCAAATGCCACGCCGGAAGCATCGAAGTAATATCAGGCTCTATGTTTTCGGGCAAAACTGAAGAACTCATCCGCCGTCTGCGCCGTGCTCAGATAGCAGGACTAAAAACAGCTATATTCAAACCATCCACCGACACTCGCTATAGTGTCACCGCCGTAGTGTCGCACGATAAACATTCAATACAATCTACCGTGGTGGCAAAAAGTATTGACATACTGGCACTTGCCAACGATGCACAGGTGATTGGCATTGATGAAGCTCAATTTTTCGACAACGAACTTACCAGTGTATGCCGCACACTCGCTTTCAGAGGTGCCAGAGTAATAGCCGCCGGATTAGATATGGACTACCTCGGACGACCCTTCGGACCTATGGGCTCAATGATGTGCATTGCCGACGACGTTACCAAGGTTCACGCCATATGCACCCGTTGCGGATCGTTGGCACAATTCTCACACCGTCTGTCCGACGACAAAACTTTAGTAAGTCTCGGCGAAAAAAATACTTACGAACCCCTCTGCCGCGAATGTTACAGCAAATTATCCAATGTAAAAGAGTTGCTTAATGAATCTTGCGGCTGTAATTAGATATATTTACCTACTGCCGGTGCGATTTTACCGTGCATGCATTTCGCCGTGGCTTCCCGACGCATGTCGTCACACGCCCACTTGCTCGGTATACGCTTTGCAAGCCGTTGAATATCATGGTATCATACGCGGAACATTGCTCGCCGTTTGGCGAATATTACGCTGCAACCCTTGGGGAACGCACGGATACGACCCTGTGCCACCGCCAAACTTTTATAAAATTCGTCGAGCACTTCGACGCGCAAAACAGAAACAAACACATTAATAATCACACATATGCCTGACAACCAGACACAACAACATACAGATCCGTTCTCATTAGGACAAGTATTGGTTTTTGACAAGCCGCTTCGTTGGACATCGTTCGACCTTGTCAACAAAGTTCGCTATATGCTCAAAACGCATCTTGGAATCAAAAAAATCAAAGTGGGACACGCCGGCACACTCGATCCCCTTGCTTCAGGTCTGCTTATAGTTTGCACCGGCAAAAAAACCAAAGAGATCACCACATTTCAAGACCACGACAAAGAGTACATAGCCACAGTGCAACTTGGTGCCACCACTCCGAGTTTCGACCTTGAAACCGAACCCGAAAACTTCAAAGACGTATCGGAAATCACCCGTGAGCAAGTAGAAGAATGTCTCAAAACATTCATTGGCAATCAGATACAGTATCCTCCAGTGTACAGTGCGAAAAAAATCGATGGCAAACCTGCCTACATTTCAGCTCACAAAGGCAAAGGTGACGAGGTAAAAATGCGTCCTCACCCCATTGAAATATACTCAATCGAAATCACCGAATGGAACGATGAAACCAAACAATTTAAAGCCTCAGTAGCTTGTAGCAAAGGTACTTATATACGCTCGCTTGCCAACGATATTGGCGAACGACTCGGCGTAGGTGCCCATCTTGCAGGATTAAGACGCACTAAAATAGGCTCCATCTCGTTAGAAAATGCAATAAAATTGGAAGATTTCGAAAAAAATTTGGATAAATATCAACAATAATTTATAATTTTGCAACGTTGCAATTTGTATACAAAATTTTGTAAATAGTTAACTGACAAATGAAATTATCAAAGTTTAAGTACGATCTTCCCGACAAGCAGGTGGCTATGTTCCCAACCGAAAACAGGGACGAAGCTCGGCTTATGGTTATCAACCGCAAAACCAAGTCCATAGAACACAAAATATTCAAAGACATTGTGGAGTATTTCAACGACGGCGACGTTATGGTGCTTAACAACACCAAAGTGTTTCCGGCAAGGCTTTATGGCAACAAAGAGAAGACCGGAGCTAAAATCGAAGTATTCTTACTCCGTGAACTCAACCGCGAACAACGTCTGTGGGACGTACTTGTAGACCCTGCCCGCAAAATACGCATTGGCAACAAACTCTACTTCGGTGAAGACGACAGCTTAGTGGCCGAAGTAATCGACAATACAACATCGCGCGGTCGCACACTCAGATTTCTTTTCGACGGTCAGTACGAAGATTTCAAAAAGATACTTTTCAGCATGGGCGAAACTCCTCTGCCCACCAAATATATCAATCGTGCCGTAACACCCGAAGACGCCGAAAACTATCAAACCATCTACGCCAAATACGAAGGCGCTGTGGCAGCTCCGGCGGCTGGTCTCCATTTTAGCAAAAACCTTTTGAAACGTTTGGAGATTGTAGGCGTTAATTTTGCTGAAGTAACAGCTCACGTAGGATTGGGCAATTTCCGCAATGTGGATGTTGAAGACCTCACCAAACACAAGATGGACAGCGAACAGATTTTTATTGAGCAAGAGTGCGTTGATATTGTTAACAAAGGCAAAGAGGAACACAAAAACGTATGCGCTGTAGGCATTTCAACAGCCCGCACATTAGAAAGTTCGGTATCTACCAGCGGATTTTTGAAACCGTTTGAGGGATGGACCAATAAGTTTATCTTCCCTCCCTACGAATTCAGCGTACCTTCAAGCCTGATTACCAATTTTCACCATCCATACAGCACTATGTTGATGACCACCGCAGCATTCGCAGGTTTCGACTTTTTGATGAGTTCATATCAAGTAGCTCTTAAAGAAGGATACCGTTTTGGACCCTACGGTGATGCTATGTTGATTTTGTAATCAACAGAAAATAAAAACATAAAAAAACGGATTGTTCTTAACGCGAAACGCAGATAAAGAACAATCCGTTTTTGTGTCTGAATAGGTTGTGAGTTTGATTAAGTGCTTAAAAAAAATAGTTTTGTTAGATTTCACTATAAAAATCATCGGCGTCGTCCATAGCAAGTGTAGCTATCATTTCTACTAAAGAAGTTGTGTCGGCAGACTCCATCAGATCGGCGTCAAAATTTGCGGGAGTGTAGAATGTATTGTTCATGGTAGTGATAATTTAAAGTTAAATTTTAAGTTTTCTGCATCGGGGCTTTGTTTTCAAATCCTCATTTATATAACACTCCAACTCCTTCGCACCCTAATATAAAAAGTGAAATATTTAATTTTTTTTTGACATTTTTTTTCGTTTCTTTAATAGGGGGAATTGATGGTTTGTGTAATAATTTCTACCTTTACGGCGGTTTTCATTTCGGCAAAAAATTTGCAACTAATTTTAAAAAAAATGTTTGAACTATGAAAATAATAACTATGTTGTTGATAGCGCTGTTTGCAGCCACAGGCATACAAGCGCAGACCGAAATTACGCCGGCTCAAGTGATATTCAACTGTGGCGGCAACAAGATAACGCTCAAAGAAGCCAAAACCGAAGGCGCAAAACTTTCGCCCGACTTGGATTTGGAAGTGGTATTCAGTTTGTCGGAACTACAAAAACTCAACACCGAAAATATCAATTTCGAATTTCGTTGGTACTATTACATGAGCACCAAGAAAACCCTTATGGGCACCACAACAGTGACAGCAAACACCTCTGAGGCAGAAAACAACCTTGTATACGTTAAGTGCGAAAAGAAAAACGCACGTCAGGGTTGGTGGGAAGTGCAGATCAAATGCAAAACCAACGACACTCAAATTGAGTTTGCCGGCACCAAGGAATTTTCCATCCTTCTCAAATAAGAGTTTTTTTATTTAATTTTGCACCCGAAATTTTAAATAGTCTACATGGAAATATTCAAAGAAATCGATTCGCTAAAACAGAGGCTTCAAAAGCTTCGTTCGCAGTCAAAGACCGTAGGATTTGTTCCCACAATGGGAGCACTGCACCAAGGACACATGTCGCTTGTGGAGCAGGCCAACAAAGACAACGACATCACAGTGGTAAGCATTTTTGTGAATCCCACCCAGTTTAACAACAAGGAGGATCTCGAAAAATATCCACGCGATCCCGACGCCGACTTTGCGCTGTTGGAAAAAAACTCGTGCGACATTGTATTCGCTCCCTCGGTTGAGGAGATGTATCCCGAACCCGACACACGCGTATTTTCGCTCGGCAAGGTGGCTGAAGTGATGGAAGGCAAATACCGTCCGGGACATTTCAACGGCGTATGCCAAGTGGTAAGCAAACTACTTGCAATTGTAGAGCCCGACCGCGCATACTTCGGACAAAAAGACTATCAGCAAATTGCAGTAGTTAAAGCTATGGTACGCAAGTATATGCCCGATTTTGAAGGCGAGATTGTTTCGTGTCCGATCAAACGCGAAGCCGACGGACTTGCTCTCAGCAGCCGCAACGTGCACCTTTCGCCCGAACAGCGTCAAAGCGCTCTTCTTATCTCAAAAACACTTTTCGAGGCTAAGAAAATGAGCGACAAAGGAGCATCGCAAAAACAAATCAGAGAATTCATCAAGCAAAACATAGCCACCGACGCAAACCTCTGCCTTGAATATGTAGAGATTGCCGACAGCGACACTTTGCTTCCCATTCCCGGCGACAAACCCAAAAACGCAGTTATCTGCATCACCGTATACGACGGCAAGACACGCCTTATCGACAATATCCTTTTGTAAATCAAATGAATATCGAAGTATTAAAGTCGAAAATACACCGTGTAACCGTTACACAGGCAAACTTAGATTATATTGGCAGCATCACCATCGACGGCGCGTTGATGGATGCCGCCAATATTATTGAAAACGAAAAAGTTCAGGTAGTAAACATCAACAACGGCGAACGTTTAGAAACCTACGTGATACGAGGCGAATACGGTAGCGGATGTATATGTCTCAACGGACCGGCAGCAAGAAAAGTGCTACCCGGCGACATCGTTATTATTATATCTTACGCCTCAATGGATTTTGAAGAGGCAAAAAAATTCAAACCCACAGTGGTGTTTCCCGACACCGCCACCAACAAATTAGTTAAGTAATTGAACACAGCCGATTTGTCATCATACTCCAAACGTGGCTACAAACCCGGTCGCAACGTTGTAATACGAGCATTGTGGTATGTTGTCAACTACACGCTGTTTGTTTCTCCGTTTTTTCCGTTCAACGGTATTAAACGATTGATATTAAGAATATTCGGAGCCAAGATAGGCAAAGAAGTGGTAATCAAACCGCGTGTAAACATCAAATATCCGTGGTTGCTTGCTATCGGCAACAATTCATGGATTGGCGAAGGGGCTTGGATCGACAATCTTGCACTGGTGACAATAGGAAACAACTGCTGCATATCGCAAGGCGTGCTCATCGAAACAGGTAGTCACAACTACAAAAGCCCCGACTTTCACTTGATAACAGCGCCGGTAACCATCGAAGACGGCGTATGGATATGTGCCAAAGCTACAATCACCGCCGGCACTACATGTCACAGTCATTCAGTACTTTCTGCTGGTAGCATTGCCCCTGTCGAAATGCAACCCTATGGCATATACAAAGGCAATCCGGCTGTAAAAATAAGGGAGAGAGTAATCAATGCTTAAAATTTCGGTAATTACGCTATGCAAAAACAATGAAACTACCATAGCAGACGCTATGCAATCGTTTCAGATGCAAGATTATCCCAACAAGGAGCACATCGTAATCGACGGAGCTAGCACCGACAACACCTTATATATAATAAAACAATTCAATCCCGACATTCTTAAATCAGAGCCAGACCAAGGAATGTATTTTGCCGCCAACAAGGGCATTGCATTAGCCACCGGCGACATAATAGCATTTTTGCATGCCGATGACCTTTTTGCCTCACCCAACGTGCTGAGCCGTATGGCAGAAACCATAGAACAAAACAATGCAGATGCAGCATACGCCGACCTTGTATATGTAAGCAAAGACAATGTTGACAAAGTGATACGTAATTGGCAATCAGGGAGTTTTTCGCCCAAACGGTTAAAATTCGGATGGATGCCTCCTCACCCCACATTTTTTGCTAGCAAACAAGTTTACCAAACATACGGAGTGTTTGACACTTCGTACCGTATTGCCGCCGACTACGACCTCATGATGCGATTTTTGTCCAAACCCAATTTCAAAGTATCGTATTGTCCCATCACCACAGTAAAAATGCGCACAGGAGGCATAAGCAACCGTTCTGCCAAAAACATTTTAAACAAAATGCGCGAAGATTTACGTGCCGCACGCAGCAACAAAATCGGCGGACTATTCACATTGATATTCAAAAACTTACGAAAAGCAGGGCAATTTTTTGGCAAATAACATCAATCATTTAACATAATTTTTGATTCATTGCCAATTATAATAGTTACATTTGCAAAAATTTAAAACAATCTTGTATGAAAAAATTTCTTTTACCTACATTAGTAGCAGCATTGATGATGAGTGCTTGTTCCGACAAATTTGATAGCAGTTCTGACGAAGCAAATAGATATTTCATCTACTCTAATACTATTCCATATTACTTTTACGACAGCACCGGAAATGCGATGGTACAATTCGACAATCAAGCCACCTATCCGATCTCGTATGTAGAATTTGTTCCTGAAGTAACTGTAACTTCTTCAAAATCCAACAACCGCTTTTTGAGCAACTACGACGGAATTGGCAAAGACACTACTGGCAAAGTTTTCTGGTATAGCTACAACAAAGGCTGCTACGACAGCACACATTTCAGATATTTTGTCAACCATCCTGTTCCGTATCAGAAAGATACAATCGATGTTGAATACAAGTACGACACTATAGACGTATACAACATATTGGTTTACGTTGACAAACTCACCTACAATGGCGTAGTTATCCGCGCAAACGAATACGACTCTACCAAATTGATTACATCAGAACGCGTTGACGTATTCAAGTACAAAAACAAAACTGAGGTAAAACCCGTCTACAAAGAAAAATCTACAAAATAGTAATACACAGCAAACCAACTATAAAGCAATAAATTGCGAAGTAGATAAGTTTGCATTTTTTAATTAGGCTCACCATCCATTTGCAGGCGATACATCCGCTAACAAATGCTGCCACAAATCCTACAATTAATGCAAGCATAGGTATTTGTGCTGTGGCGTCATGTTCGGCTAAGTATTCGGTAGAGGGTGCAACAATGTGTTTAAAATCTAACAGTGCCTCGCCCAAAATCGGAGGAATAACCATAAGGAATGAGAACTGAGCCACATTCTCGCGTTTGTTGCCAAGTAAAAGACCTGTGGCAATGGTGCTACCAGAGCGTGAAAGTCCCGGCAAAACGGCTATTGATTGTGCTATACCAATTATAAATGCGTGTAGAGGAGATATTTCGCGTTTTTCGGTTTCAGGATTGGTTTTAAAAAAGAATGTAAGAGCAAGTAAAATAGATGTAACTATCAAACATACACCTACAACCGTGATACTTGCTGCAAAAATCTCTTCTACTTTGTCTTTAAAACAAAGTCCAACAATTCCAATCGGAATCATAGATATAACTATCAGTATTACATAACGTTGAGCATCGTTTAATCTACGCCAAAGTGAAAGATTGGTATCAGGATTAAGTTTTTTGAAGAAACCAATTATCAATGCAAGAATCTCTTTGCGGAAAATTGTAATAGTGGCAAGCACAGTAGCCACATGCACTACAATATCAAATGTTAATCCGCCATCTTCACTTACGCCCAAAAGATGTTGTCCAATCTCTAAATGTCCGCTACTACTAACGGGGAGAAATTCTGTAAGTCCTTGAACTAAACCTAATATTAATGCTTCTAATGTATCCATTTGTTTTTTGAGTATAAAAAAGACCGGCTTTGTGAACCGGTCTTAATAAATATAAATAGTATTTTACTTAAAGTTCTTGACGATATTTTCGGCAATTTGTTCCATCTCCTCTTTCGGGAGTGTCATCTTGTGCTCAAAGTTGAGGTCGTTAACCTCGTTGAGCGGAATCAAGTGAATGTGCGAATGAGGCACTTCTAAGCCCACAACGGCAATGCCCACTTTAATACAAGGCACAGCGGCCTTAATAGCGGCTGCAACTCGCTTAGCAAAAGCCATATAGCGACCGAGTTTGTCGTCGTTGATATCAAAAATATAACTAATTTCCTCTTTGGGCACTACGAGAGTGTGACCCTTCTGCACGGGATTGATATCCAAGAATGCGAAAAATTCATCGTTTTCAGCAATCTTGTAGCAAGGAATCTCGCCATTTATGATACGTGTAAATATTGTTGCCATAATTAATTAAGAATTACGATTTACAAATTATGCATTAAGCATTAAATACTAATGTCAAGAATTTTGAACTCAGTTTCGCCGGCGGGAATTTTAATTTTGACAGTTTCGCCAACTTTTTTGCCCAAAAGACCTTTGGCAATAGGAGTCTCGATCGAAATCTTGCCTTCCTTGAGGTTAGCTTCGGTTTCAGCCACGAGAGTATATGTCATTTTGGCCTTATTTTTTACATTCTGAATAGTAACCTTGCTTAAAATCTGCACGGTGTCGCTCTGAATTTGCGATTTATCAAGCACGCGCGAATTTTTGATTGTCTCCTGAAGTTTGGAGATTTTAAGTTCGAGCAGTCCCTGTGCCTCTTTGGCAGCATCATACTCAGCATTTTCCGAAAGGTCGCCTTTTTCGCGAGCCTCGGCAATCTGTCTCGATATGTTGGGGCGTTCCACAGCAATCAGGTGGTCGAGTTCGTCGTTAAGTTTCTTGAGCCCCTCTTCTGTAAGATATGTTATTTTGCTCATTTTAAAATGTTGATTTGTTCAAAAAAAAATAAAACAAAAGAGAAACCGTAATTGTTGTATTACGGTTTCTCCAAGTACACCGCAAAGTTAAGTCTTTATTTCGGATAAAAAAAATTATTTTTAAATTTCTTTTTAAAAAGCTGATTATCAGCCTAACGAATCCGGTTCAGCGAAATCATCGTCGGATGCTGGAGTCAATGGTTCTTCGTCTATAGGAGCATTGTCGTCGCCGAAACCTCCGGGAGCATCTTCAGCAAAAGTTTCCGATTCTGGTACTTGTTCCGGTTCTGATTCCGGCTCCGGTTTCGGTAATGGCGGAGGTGCCATTTCAACTGTTTTGGGTGCCGATGGAGCTGGATGGAAATCGTTTTGAACCTGAGGAGGCTGTTGGTCGCCGTTGTTTTGAAGTATACGTGTGAAATTATCATTAGCCTCTTGCACAATAGCCTCAACATTCTCACGGAATTTCTTTTCGGCAAGTGTGTGACCATTGTTGTCTTTGGTATCACCCGGAATATTGTAGTCGCCACAGCGACCTTGATAAAGTGCGTATTCTGATTTGAGTTTTTCACTTGCGACTCGGTATCTAACCCAAAAATCAAGGTTTTGAAATAATTTGTCGTTTGAAGAAATATAAGCAGTAATAGCCGAAATTACAGCCACCAACAGACTAAAACCGTTGACAAGCCATTCGGGCGAACTTTCAAAATGGAAAATACTGCAAATAACATTGCCCACAAACACAGAAAGAACCGAAATCACCGAAACAGATACGCTGAAGAGCATAATCTTTTTCTGGTTGCTGTGATATCGATCTTTACATTCAGCCGATTTGTCGCTAAAGAATTTCTGCTGACTAAAATATCTGTTTGTGAGGAAATCATCTTCTGAAACAAATGATTTTAATTTCTTGGTTTTCGACACTTTGATGTCGGCACTATGCTGAAGATGATATTCACGTTCTTTTCTTGCACGGCGACGGCTAAACAGCCATCTGAGCCAACCTGTAAACTTGGTGCATGGCAAATTTTGGCAAAACGCCACAAAACGGTCGATAACCTCAATCTGATCATCGGCATATCCTGCCGACTCCATTACGGTAACGTTGTTGCCGTTTTCGTTGTAGAGTTTTCGGAAACTCTCTACCTGCTCGCGGTCTTCTTTTGAGAACAGGTCGGTATAGCGCATATAGCAGTGCAAGGCGTATTTGCGACCAAGTCCTGCGTTTTTAACAATGCTGTCGAATCTTGTAAAAATACTTTGTTTTGCCATATAATATTGATAATGTGTTGTAGTATTCTGGTTTTGGATTACTTAGCCGCATTTGCACCCGAAACAATTTCGATAATTTCGTTGGTGATGGATGCTTGGCGTACTTTGTTGTAACTAATGTTGAGTTCTTTGATAAGTTCGGTGGCGTTGTCGGTGGCCTTGTTCATCGAGGTCATTCGTGCACCTTGCTCGCCAGCAGCACTTTCGGCAAGAATTGAAAGAAACTGCGTTTTAAGCCATTGTGGTATGGTTTTGTTTACAATTGTAATCTTATCTGGCTCAAAAATATAGTCTGTTTTGAATTTTGTCGGCTCGGCTTTAAATTGCAACGGAAGGAAATTTTCGATTTCGGTATTCTGCACTGCGGCATTTACAAACTTGTTGTAAATTACCTTAACACAGTCGAATTCACCCGAAAGATAGATGTCGGTAATTTCTTGGGCAATTTTTCCAGCGGTTTCGTACGAAACTTTTTCAATCGACTCAAAATCAGATTTGTACAAATCCAAACCTCGTTTGGTAATCTGCTCCGACACTTTTTTGCCTATAGCGAAATATTTGATATTAACGCCGGGAGTCTGCTCCTTGGTGCTACGGTCAAACTCTGCCACGGCCTTGATAATATTGCTATTAAAAGCGCCACAAAGACCTTTGTTGCTGCTAATGGCAACCACGAGGATGTTTTTCACCACGCGTTTGGCAGTGAACTTGTTGTCGCTGTCCTCGGCGAGAGTCTCGGCAAGGAGCGACAGCATTTCTGCCATCTTGTTTTTGTAAGGCGAAATCCTGGTGGCGAAAGTCTGAGCCTTGCGGAGCTTTGCAGCTGCCACCATCTTCATTGCAGAAGTTATTTGCCGAGTGGAGGTTACACTCGCTATACGTCCTCTGATTTCTTTTAAGTTTGCCATTATTATAAGATTTTTAATAAGCCAAATTTACGGAAAAATATAATACGAACAACTATTTTTCCACATATTTTAACTCGATTGGCGAAAAAATGTAACGTGTTTCTGACTGCTCTGCCACTTTGGTGTCATAGTCGAGGTCTTCGCCCTTGAATATCACATCGTAGGTCTTGTGCGTTACCACAAGGTCGTACATATCGTTTTGCGTAGCAATTATTTTCACCTCGTTGTCGTAAACTGTCGGGTTGTCGGGAAACCACATAGCATTGTCGAAGCTTGATTCAATGTCGAAAAGTGGGATTACGCTTTCGGTAGAAACGAGCGAGAGGTTATAGTTTTCACAGAATCCCTGATTGGTGGCGCTTATCGCTGTGGTTAAACCAACGCTTCCTTTGCCAATAGCTACAAGGCTGTAACGCATGGCGTTAGATTCAAACTCCATTTCGCTGCCGTAGAATGTGGTGTCGGTGTCTTTTATGGTAAAGTCGGCATTAATACTGCCGCCGTTGACGCTTACAAAATGGTAGTCGGTAAATCCGTAGTAAAAAGCTCCGTCGTCGAAAAATCCGTGCGATGCCTGCACAAAGTAGTATTTCTTGCCATTTACGAGTATCGGACTGCAAAAATCGACACGAGCCTTGGGGTCGTCGGGATAGAGCATTTTTAGCAACGCCTCATCACCGGGACGGTCGGCAGAATCGGCAGAGAGTGCGTATGTTTTTTTGCCGCCTGTTCCGTCGGTGCTTTTGACGCCTCCGCCGCAACTGCACAGCACTACAAGGGAGATTATGACTAGGGGTAAAAATATTTGTCGAACCATAGCGAATAGATCATAAGTTATTATACAATGCAAATATAAAGAATATTTTAATACAACAAAAAATCCCGCCGGCGGAAATTTGCTGGCGGGATTAATTAAAATGTGTAAGATAAATGTCTATGCCTTATACTTGTCGGCCACATCCTTTGCCACAGTTTCGATGGCTTTGGTGATGTCGTCGTTGATAGTGCCTTGCGACAAGGGGGTGAGGATGTCGTCTTTGTGTGCGTTTTCGAGAGTGTCGATAAAGTCTGCCTCAAAGTCTTTGATTTTGTTCAAAGGAACATCCTTCATAAGGTTGTGAGTACCGCAGTAGAGTATAGCAATCTGCTGCTCAACGCGATACGGATGGTACTGCGGCTGTTTGAGGATTTCCACATTGCGGCGGCCTTTTTCGAGAACCGCAACAGTGGCGGCGTCGAGGTCGGAACCGAATTTTGAGAATGCCTCCAACTCGCGGAACTGAGCCTGATCGAGTTTCAAAGTACCGGCAACCTTTTTCATTGCCTTTATCTGGGCGTTACCACCTACACGCGATACCGAGATACCTACGTTGATAGCGGGACGTACACCTGCGTTGAACAAGTTGGTTTCCAAGAATATCTGACCGTCGGTGATTGAAATCACGTTGGTAGGAATATACGCCGAAACGTCGCCTGCCTGTGTCTCGATAATCGGTAGAGCTGTGAGCGAACCGCCGCCTTTTACCAAGTGCTTGATAGATGGCGGAATATCGTTCATCTGGCGGGCAACCTCGTCGTTGTTGATAATCTTGGCTGCACGTTCAAGAAGACGTGAGTGCAGATAGAATACGTCGCCCGGATAAGCCTCACGTCCCGGCGGACGACGGAGAAGCAACGACACTTCGCGGTACGACACTGCCTGCTTGCTAAGGTCGTCGTAAACAATCAAAGCCGGACGACCGGTGTCGCGGAAATATTCGCCGATGGCAGCACCTGCGTAAGGAGCGTAGTATTGCAACGCTGCTGGCTGCGATGCTGTTGCCGACACAATAACGGTGTAGGGCATCGCACCTTTTTCTTCAAGGGTCTTGGCGATATTGGCAACGGTAGAACCCTTCTGACCTATTGCTACATAGATACAGTAAACGGGTTCGCCCTTGTCGTAAAATTCTTTCTGATTGATGATGGTGTCGATAGCAATCGCCGACTTACCTGTCTGACGGTCGCCGATGATCAACTCGCGCTGACCACGACCGATAGGAATCATAGCGTCGATAGCCTTCAATCCTGTTTGAAGCGGTTCTTTTACAGGCTGTCGGTAGATAACGCTCGGGGCCTTGCGTTCCAAAGGCATATTGTATCGTTCGCCGGGAATTTCGCCCTTGCCGTCGAGAGGCTCGCCGAGGGTGTTGATAACCCTTCCGAGCAGACCCTCGCCCACGTCGATAGAAGCGATTTTGCCAGTGCGCTTAACAGTAGAGCCTTCGTGAATGCCGTCTGACGAACCCAAAAGCACCGCACCCACGTTGTCCTCTTCGAGGTTGAGCACAATACCTTTTACGCCATTGTCAAACTCGATCATCTCGCTCGCCTGAACGTTCGACAAACCATATATAAGTGCCGTTCCGTCGGCCACTTGCAACACGCTGCCCACTTCTTGCAGTTCCACATCATTGCTGATGCCTTGCAGTTGGCGTTTTAGTATTTCGGAAACTTCACCTGGTTTTATAGAAGCCATAAGTATGTGAATTTATTTATTATTAATCAATTTATCTTTAAATACAGAGAGTTGTGTTTTCACACTTGCGTCGTAACGCTTATCGTCGATACCGATGATAATGCCTCCGATTATGCTCTCGTCGGTTTCGGTAGATAGTTGCACCTTGCATCCGGGGTTAGCCTTCAAAACCATCTCCTCGATAGAAGCCGACAATGATGCTGGCGGGGCAACGGCAGTGGTGATGCTCACCTTCTTGATATTATTGTGGCTGTTGTAATATCCGCCATAATTTAAACATATCATTTTCAGGTAGTTTTCGCGCTTGTTTTGAACCAAAAGTTTAAAAAACTCCATTGTTAGCGGATCTACCTTAGATTTGAACATATCCCCAAAAGCCGTCATTTTGGCATCGCCCGAAAGCACGGGACTTTCGAGCAGGAGTTTAAACTCGGGCACAGAATTAATGCAGGCAAGCAGGCTGTCCATATCAGACTTTACCGCCTCGGTGCTACCTTTTTGTACCGCAGTTTGAAACAGTGCTTTTGCGTATCTTACCGAAATTTTGCTGTCGTTCATTATTCAAAAAAATTAGTTTAGCGAAATGTCCGCTACGAGTTTTTTCATAAAGTCGCCTTGCTTGGTTTCGTTGCTGAGTTCGCGGCGGAGAATTTTTTCGGCAATTTCTACCGAAAGTTGTCCCACCTTTTCAGAAAGTTCTGCCATAGCCGCGTCTTTTTCGGCTTGGATTTCCAAACGTGCTGCGGCAATAATCTTATCAGCCTCAATTTTGGCGGCGTCTTGTGCCTCAGCCACAATCTTATCTTTGGTGGCTTTGGCATCGCGGAGCATCTCCTCACGCTCGGCACGCGCCTGACGCATTATCTTTTCGTTTTCGGCGGTGAGTTGCTCCATCTGCTCCTTGGCAGCCTTGGCAGAGTC
>JAGCVU010000206.1 GCA_017962175.1 Bacteroidales bacterium
CTCCCGAAGAGGCTTTGGAACTTGCCCACAAGGTAAAAGGATATGAAAATATCACTATCGACCAACTTCAACGCGATGAGGATGCTCTTGACACTTGGTTCTCGTCGTGGTTGTGGCCTGTTTCGCTGTTCGATGGCATTAATCAACCCGGTAACGAAGAGATAAAATATTATTATCCTACCACCGACCTTGTAACGGGTCCCGATATTATATTCTTCTGGGTTGCCCGAATGATTATGGCAGGCGAGGAGTATATGAAAGACGTTCCATTCCGCAATGTCTACTTTACAGGTATTGTTCGCGACAAACTCGG
Source organism: Bacteroidales bacterium (assembly GCA_017962175.1). Classification (GTDB taxonomy): domain Bacteria; phylum Bacteroidota; class Bacteroidia; order Bacteroidales; family UBA3824; genus UBA3824. The sequence continues at coordinate 314 of JAGCVU010000206.1, forward strand.
CCGCAAAATGTCGAAGAGTTTGGGTAACAGTCCCGACCCGATAGAACTTATGGAAAAATACTCTACCGACGGCGTTCGTATGGGTATGCTCCTGTGTTCTCCCGCAGGTGGCGACCTTCTTTACGACGATGAACTCTGCTTGCAAGGTCGCAACTTTACCAACAAGATTTGGAACGCATTCCGCCTTGTAAAAGGTTGGAGCGTAGACGATAACATTCCTCAGCCTGAGGCTTCTAAAAAGGCTATCGAATGGTTTGAAAACAAGTTGAACAAAACCTTGGCAGAATTAGACAAGATGTTTGTTGATTTCCGCCTTTCGGAATCGTTGATGTTGGTTTACAAACTTTTCTGGGACGAATTTTCGTCTTGGTATTTGGAGAGCGTTAAACCCGCATACCAACAGCCCATCGACGGTGCAACATACAAAGCCACAATATCTTTCTTCGACAAATTGTTGAAAGTGCTCCATCCTTACATACCTTTTATTACAGAGGAAGTTTGGCAGTTGCTCGAAACCCGCAAACCGGGCGAAAGCATTATGGTGGCTCAGATGCCCGAAGCCGGCAGTTACGACGAAAAACTTCTTGAACGCTTTGAAACTGTGAAAGATGTTATCGCCAAAATCCGTCAGATACGTCAGGATAACGGTCTTGCACAGAAAGAGTCTCTCGAATGTTTTGCAAAACTCGTTGACGGCGACTACGACAATTATTTCAACGCCGTAATCACCAAGCACTGCAACCTTGCCAAATTGGAACTTATAAAAGAGGCCATCGACGGTGCTAAAACTTTTGTTGCAAAAAATGTAGAATATTATATACCTTTGGGCGACAAAATCGACAAGGAAGAGGAGTTGAAAAAACTCAACGCCGAACTCGACTACACCCGCGGTTTCCTTGCTTCGGTAGAAAAGAAACTATCTAACGAACGTTTTGTTTCGGGAGCACCTGCCGCAGTGGTAGACCGTGAAAAACAAAAACTTGCCGACGCCAAGATGAAAATTGAGGCTCTTGAAAAACAAATTGCAGGTCTCAAATAAACATTTGACACACAAAAACTCACTTTTATATCATTTGTCTTTATAGCCGGTGTAACTCTCCGGCTATTTTTTATTATTTTTGACACCAAATTAAACAACCATACTTTAAATTTGTATTTGTTTAATTCGTCCAATTAACAAACAACCTGTTGTTTGTTAATTAATTAGTAACAAAGGTAATTCGTATTAATTCGTTTAATTCGTTGACAAAAACAAAAAAAATGAAAAAAAATATTTTGATACTCCTCTCCGCCACAATGCTTGCTTCGTGCGGAGGAAACAGTTTTGATGTAGACGTTACGGGTATCGACGCCAAAATAGACATTGAGCGTTTCGACCTTGATTTTGATACCATTGCCCCTCAAAACATTCAATATTCGCTCAATGCCCTTACTGAAAAATATGGCGACTTTGCCGAGTTTTACACCGAGGGAATAATTGGCATTGGCACGGTAGAAACTCCCACACTTGCAAATGCTTATAGCGATTTTTCTAACTATTGCAAAAGCAACGGCATTTTCGACGATGTGCAAAAGCAATTTCCCGACCTCAACAGTCTCAAATCCCTTATGAATCAAGGCGCAAAGCACTTTAAATATTATTTTCCCAACGATACCTTGCCCAAACTTTACACTGTGGTTTCAGGGTTTCAAGAGTCGATGTTTCCCACCGAGGGCATAATAGCGGTAAGTCTCGACAAATATCTCGGCAACACATACCCACATTACGAAAGTCTCGGCATTGAGGTGTACAAACGCCGCAGAATGATTCCCGAGATGATTCCCGCCGATTATTTCCGCTGTATAGCAATGCTCAACTATCCCAAGGACGAAAACGCCGCCTTCAACATTCTCAACGAGATGATTTACGAAGGCCGTATACAATACTTTCTCAACTGTATGCTCCCCGAAACTCCCGATTCAGTACGCTGGGGCTACACCGATTTTCAGTACCGCTGGGCAGAGTATTACGAAGAGGACATCTGGGACTATCTTGTGGACAAGAAGATGCTTTTCGACACCAATCCCATAGCCGTGCGCAACTTCACCGGCGAAGGTCCGTTCACCAACGCCTTTGGCAACAACTCTGCCCCCGGCTGTGCCTCGTATTGCGGCTACCGCATAGTCTGCTCCTATATGCGCCACAATCCCGACGTTACCCTAAAAGAATTGATGCAAATCAAAGACATGAATCAGATATACAACAAGGCACGGTATAATCCGTAGTTATTGTTTGGAAAAATTTCAAAAAAAGGATCAAATAAATCACTTTTTTTTATCCACTTAATTATTTTTCATTATATTTGCAGCGTGGATATGAGGGACATTCCTTCCTAATTCCGCAAAGGACGTTTATTTATGTAATAATTCCCACGTCTTTTTTATGGTTAATTCCGAGTTTGGGAAGTTCTACGGAGCATTAAAAACATATTAATACTAACAAACAATGAAAATTAAAGTATTTTTGGCTGCTGCGGCAGTAATGTTTTCTGTGTCTTCATTTGCACAGGATATCAGTTTCGGTGTAAAAGCCGGCGTTAATTTTTCAAATTTCAATGTAAAGGAAGATGGGAAATCAGTAGACGACTTGAAAATGAAACCCGGAATCAACCTCGGAGCTTATGCCGATTTTAACTTTACCGATATGTTCGCTTTAGAAGCTGGTTTGCAGTTTGAGCAAAAAGGAAGCAAAATGGAATTCTCTGAATCAGCATATGGTATCAAATATAAGTACACTGAGAAATACAACATTAATTATTTCACTATTCCTGTTAATTTTAGAGTAAATCTTCCTGTAGGCGACAACAATCTTTATTTCCTTGCAGGTCCCACTTTGGGTATTGGTCTTTCAGGAAAAGTCAAATGGGAAGAGGAAGAAGATGGAGAGAAAGAGTCTGACGATGCAAGTTTAAAATTCGGCGACAACACAGGCAACGAATATGAAGATGGTGACGATCTTCACCGTATGAATATTGGTCTTCTTTTTGGTGCAGGTTTCGAAATGTCTAACAATCTCGGTGTAAGACTTACTTATGATTTGGGATTGTCGAACCTTACACCCAAGGGCGATAGCGATAATTCTTGCAAAACTAAAGTATTAGGCTTAGCTCTTACATACAAGTTCTAAATAACCATTCATTAGATATAAAAGCAGGGGACGTAGTACTACGTCCCCTGTTTTTTTGTTGCAATCATTGGCGGATAAATAAAAAAAATCAGTATATTTGCAAAAAATCTATCGTTATGGAACAAGAACCGTTATTATATCTTACCGACGAAAACGGCAATGTCCGACCCTACACCCGCGAGGAGTTAATAGCCCGCGTTGAGGAGGGTAGAAAACAGATTGCTATGGGAAATTATACCGATATCGAAATCCTTCTTCGTGAACTTGATGAGGATTTTGAAGAAGACTTGCGCAAGGGCGTATATGATAATCATGTAGAAGAACTTGAACTTGCCGAGGCATGAAAATTATTATCCTAACTCTACCGAAACAAAGAATACGTCATACTGCAAGATATATCCATAAGGAGTTCGGTCAAGCATCTCGTGCAAAGTTTATTGCAGAGGTAAATCGCATTGTGTATCTTCTTCGTGAAAATCCTAAGTTAGGCCCTATTGAACCATATCTTGAAGGTGCTTCCGTGCCATATCGCAGCATAGTGATAAAGAAACATATAATTAGTATATTTTTAAACACCCTAATATTTATGAAACGCACATTATTATTAACAGCGGCATTGGCTACCACGTTGTGTGCCAACGCTCAAAAAACCGAAATCACCACCGATGGAAAATCGGCTCACGTGATTCCCGCCGAAATCTACGGTCAGTTTGCCGAACACCTCGGACGTTGTATCTACGACGGTATCTGGGTGGGCAAAAACAGCACCATTGCTAACCAAGACGGCTACCGCACCGACGTGTTCAACGCTCTTAAAGAGTTGAAAATCCCTGTATTGCGTTGGCCAGGCGGATGTTTTGCCGAAACTTACCACTGGCGCGACGGTGTTGGTCCTCAAAAAGACCGTCCCACCCTCAAAAACGTCTTCTGGGGCAACACAATGGAAGACAACACGTTTGGTACTCACGAGTTTTTCACACTTTGCGAACGTCTTGGATGCAAATCGTATCTGTCGATCAACTTGGGAACCGGCTCTACACGTGATATGGCAGAGTGGCTCGACTATATCACCGGCACCGACGACACTCCCGAGGTAACGCTCCGCAAAAAGAATGGTCGCGAAAAACCTTTTAAACTCGACTATATAGGCATCGGCAACGAATCGTGGGGCTGCGGCGGCAATATGCTTCCCGAATATTATGCCAACGTGTTCCGTCAGTATTCTACCTACGCACATCTTTACTGCAACAATACC
>JAGCVU010000207.1 GCA_017962175.1 Bacteroidales bacterium
AAGGTGTCCAATTCGCGCACACGGCGGCCGATAAGCTGTGTGGTTTGCGAACCGAAATCAAGAATTATTATTTTTTGCTGCATATTGGTGTTTGTTTAATTAATTGTCATACAGTAAATTCCATACCATCTTCGGCGGCGGTGGAATTTTTGAAAACCTCTTGTGTTTCCACTTCCAAGAGCGATTTAATCTGGTCGTTGCCGTATCGGTGCGAGTAATGACCTATTATTAGCTTTTCCACTCCGGCGTTTTTGGCTATCTGCGCAGCCTGTGCTGTGGTGGTGTGAAAGGTGAGTTTTGCACGCTCAGCCAAAGTTTTGTCGTAAGTGGCTTCGTGATAAAGCACATTGCAACCCTTTACCGCCTCTTCTACTGATTTAAGTGCAAGAGTATCAGTGATAAAGGCATACGATTTGGGTGCTGGAGGCTCAATGGTGAGTTCAGTGTTTGGTATGGTTTCTCCGTTTTGGAGATGAAGGTCAGAACCCTCTTTTATTGCCACTATTTCAGCAATTGAAAGGTCATATTTGGTTATCATCTCCGGACGGATATTTTTTAATGCCGGTTTTTCTTTGAAAATAAAGCCGCAGGTGGGTATGCGATGATTTACAGGTACACTGTACACCTCAATAGCCTTGTCTTCGTAGATAAGTTGCACACTATCGTAAGTTAATGGTACAAAGATAGTTTTGAAACCAAGTTCGTTGAGTTTGATTGGCGAATACTCGCCTTCGAGCATTTTTTGAAGGTCGGGATGTGCGTGAATATATAGATCGTTGGCGCGTCCTAAAAGACCGTACGATGACAGCAATCCGAACAAACCATAAAAATGGTCGCCGTGAAGATGTGATATAAAAATATGCTTAATGGCTGCCGTGCGTATGCCGAAGCGGTTCATTTGAATCTGTGTAGATTCGGCACAGTCAACAAGAAAGGGGTGCGTATTGTGAGTCACCACCTGCGCTGTGGCGTATCTATGCTTTGATGGCAGAGCCGATCCGCAGCCGAGTATTTTTACTTGAAACGACATATCTTCATCTTTTTTCTTGACGGTGCAAAGTTAGGGTAAAAATGCGAATTTTGGTAATATCTTAATAAATTTTATTATCTTGCCTGCCGAAACAAATCCATTAATACTATGACCGATTTTGAAAAACAAGCGGAAGAGATCATCTCTAAGATGACTTTGGACGAAAAAATATCACAGATGATGAATGCCACGCCGGGAATCCCGCGCCTCGGTATCGAACCTTACGACTATTGGAACGAGGGTTTGCACGGCGTAGGACGTAGCGGCAAGGCAACAGTTTTTCCCGAACCTATTGGTCTTGCGGCTACTTTTGATACCGAAATCGTGGGCAAAATTGGCGATGCTATTGCCACCGAAAGCCGCGCTAAATATGTTGTGGCACGTAGCAACAATAATTTTGCCCGTTACACAGGACTAACATTTTGGTCGCCAAATATCAATATTTTCCGCGATCCGCGATGGGGTAGAGGCATGGAAACCTACGGCGAAGACCCATTTTTAACCGGCACTCTGGCTACGGCTTTTGTAAAAGGAATGCAGGGCAACGACCCTGATTATTTGAAAGTTGCAGCATGTGGAAAACATTTTGCCGTACATTCGGGTCCTGAGGCTACACGACACACTGCCAATGTTACACCATCGAAAAAAGACCTTTGGGAAACATATCTTCCGGCTTTTAAAATGCTTGTGCAAGATGCTGATGTTGAGATAATTATGGGAGCTTACAACCGTGTTTACGGCGAAAGTTGTTCGGGAAGCAAGTTTCTTTTGAGCGATATTTTGCGCCGTCAATGGGGTTTCAAAGGTCATATTGTGTCGGATTGCGATGCTGTTGCCGATATTTATCAAGGTCATGCAATTGTTAAAACCGAGGCGGAAGCCGCTGCCACAGCCGTTAAAGCGGGATTGAACGTTGAATGTGGTTCTACTCTAAAAGGTCTCAAAGAGGCTGTGGCTCAAAAACTTATCACCGAACAAGACTTAGACCGCGCATTAAAACCGCTTTTGGTAACGCGTCTTAAACTCGGTATTCTGCAAAAAGACGAAAACTGCCCTTACAACCATTTTTCGACAGATGTTATTGGCTGTGAAAAACATATTTCGCTGGCACGCAAAGCCGCTGTTGAGAGTATGGTTCTCCTTAAAAACAACGGAATTTTGCCTTTGAAAAAAGATATTCATACCCTTTTTGTAACGGGTGCAGGTGCGGCAGATGCGTTTTGGTTGATGGGCAATTATTATGGCATTTCTGACCGCTATTGCACTTATTTACAGGGTATTGTGTCGAAAGTAAGCTTAGGTACGGCGGTAAATTTCCGTCCGGGAGTGTTAGAAAATTCGCCCACACGCAATTCTATCAATTGGGCTATCGACGATTCTATTGGTAGCGATTATGTGATTGTGGTAATGGGCAATAACAGCAATCTTGAAGGCGAAGAAGGCGAGGCTATCGATTCCGATACCCGTGGCGACCGTACTTCTATTCAACTGCCTGAATGTCAGATAAATTTCCTTCGTCAATTATACCAAAGCCGACCCAAAAACAACGATGGCAAAAGCGGTATAATTGTGGTGCTTACCGGCGGAAGTCCGGTGGATATGCGCGAAATTACACAACTTGCCGATGCTGTGGTGCTTGCTTGGTATCCCGGTCAAGAAGGCGGCTATGCCCTTGGCGATTTGATTTTTGGCGATGAGAATTTCTCAGGACGTTTGCCAATTACTTTCCCCGAAGATGGTGCTAAATTGCCAGCCTTTGATGATTACTCTATGCAAAACCGCACCTATAAATATATGTGTGATAATATTTTCTATCCGTTTGGATATGGATTGAGTTATGGCAAAGTAGATTATTCAAATCCTTCGGTAAAATTTAATAATGACCTTACCGTTGATGTAAAAGTTTCGGTAACAAATACTTCTGATATTACCACAGTAGAAACTGTTCAAGTTTACGTATCGGCTCCCGGTGCTGGCAAAGATGCTCCGTTGCAACAATTGGCAGCCTTTAAACGTGTTGAAATTCAGCCAAATGCAAGCGTTGATGTAACGTTTAAAATTGATGCCGACCGTTTAAAAACCGTTGAGGAAGATGGTTCGTCGAAACTACGCAAAGGTGTATACAAATTTTCTATCGGCGGCGCAGCTCCGTCGAATCGTACCAAAGAATTGGGCGTGAGTGTGGTAGAAAAGGAAATGGAATACTAATTGATATATCTGAAGTCGTTTATAATAAACGGCTTCAGTCTTTTTTTATAGAAACAATCAATAAAAGAGTAGGTTATTCGATAACCTTGAGTTCGATAGGGAAATTGATAGTGTAGCGGAGGTCTTCGCCGTTTTCTTGCGAAGATTCATCGCCGTCTTCGTAGTACCAAATGATTTTAAGGGTGTTGGGTTCTTTAATGCTTTTAAGAATCGACATAAGTTCCAACACGCAGCGTAGAGTAGCTGAGTTGTAATATTCAAAATTGAAAATCAACTCTGTATAACTTTTGGGTTGCGCTGAGTAATCTTCCAACCATTTAAAAATTGGCGAATAGAAAGCATCGCTGTCTTCGGGCATAGAACGTCCTGCGATAGTTAATTTGCCTTCGTCGGGGTCGAATACAATACGCGGTGTGGTACTTGTGGCTTCTATATAAAGTTTCTGCATCTGCATTTATTTATTTTTTGAGTGCAAATATATATAAAAAATAAATAGTTGGTATCATTATACTCAAAAAAAAGTACAAAGTTTCACCTTTTTTCTAAAAATCGCTTTTGTTAAATGTTACATTCCATTGTTAGTAATGGATCATATGACGGTTTCTCATTGTCAAACATATACTTGATTCCGAATTTGCTCTCGCGTACAATGTCGATTAATCCCAGACCGGAAACTACATCTAAATCGTCGTGCCCGTTGCGGAGAATGTGGCGGTAATAGTCATCGAGTGCTTGCTGGTCTTTGTTGTTGATGTTGTCGATATACGCTTTTAATGTTTGTATTTCGGTACATTTTATTCTGTTGGTGGCTGTTAAGGTAAACTGCGTGCCGGCTTTACCTATAGAAAACAGTCCTACTCGAGCGCCCTTATCAGATACTTTTGCGTGTTTCGAAATGTTTTGAATCATTTCTACCATAATGTGGTATACCTTGCGCTGAGTTGTTAGCTGCGGGTCGAGCACTGCAATATTGTTTTCTGCCATCATAAGTATTTGATTAACAGCGTTTCGGTCAAAATCGCCCTTAACTGCAATAAACTTGTGATGGTCTTCCATTATTTTTTTGATGTATTCTGTGCGGTCGATGCTGATGGGTTCAGAGTCATCAATGCCGCATTTTAGTCTGAGTTGAAAGTAGAAAAACGAATGATTGTCGTCTATTGGCACAAATTTGAAATCTAATTTTTCCTTGGTTTTGCGAATCATTTCCACAAACCCGAGACCTGCGCCGCCCTCTTTCGAGAGTTGTTTGTTGGTGAGGGTTTCCACAAAAATTTGTTTCAGTTCGTCGGCGGTCATTGAGTTCACCATCTCAAGTTTTTGCTTGATGTAGCCTATTTTTGAATTGTCTACATAGTTGCCCGATGTTATGTAATAACTGTTGTTTTTGCGTCGTACAACAAAAATTTCGCCAGAGGTTTCGTCGTCGGGTCTGCCCGAAAGTCCGTATCTGAGTATATTTTGGAAACTCTCAATCATCAGAAACGATACTTTGTTTTTCTGACCTTCTGTGTCGGCGCTTTTGGCCATATAACCTTTCCATAGTTCGGTGGCCATACCTAACACCGTATTGTCAAATTGCCCTAAGTATATGAAACTCAGATCGTCGTCTGATAGTTCGTTGAATAGTATTTGGTCTGTATTATTTTCCATAATATTAGTAATATGCTGCTTCTTCAAAAATTTAATTATTTTTAAGGCTATAAAAATAAAAAAACTATCTAAATTTGTAAAATTTCTGAAAGATATTTTTTTGAAAAAAACGAATAAAACTGATTTATGTTAAACAAAATTGTAAAGTTTTTGCTTTTGGCCTGTATAATTATGACCTCAACACCGCTGTGGGCTACTCACAACCGTGCGGGAGAAATTGTCTTCAAACATATTTCGGGCTATAAATACAAGCTTTTTATATATACCTATTGCTATACCCTAACCGACGCCGACCGCGATGAACTTGAATTAGATTGTGGCGACGGCACTGGCAAAGAGGTACTTAAGCGTACTTCAAAAACGTTTTTGGACGATGGTTCACCGTTTAATGACCATACCAAAGAGGCTCACACGCTTATTTGTAAAAATATTTACGAGGGCGAACACACATTTTCGGGTCCCGGAATATACACCTTATATATGGAAGACCCAAACCGAAACGAAGGCGTTGACAACATTCCTAATTCGGTTAATGTGGTTTTCTCCATAAAGACCACCCTTTCGATAAGTGCGGTAGCCGGAAACAATAGTTCGCCGGTTTTGCTCAATCCGCCTATGGACAAGGCTGCTCTTAATAAAATATTTGTGCATAATCCGGGTGCTTACGACCCCGACGGCGATAGTCTCAGTTACAGAATTGCCCGTTGCCTTACCGAAAACGGAGAGGAGATAGTGGGATATTCGTTTCCTCCGGTTACAAATTCCATATATGTAGACCCTTATACGGGTGATTTTGTTTGGGATCGTCCCTCTAAAATTGGCTCGTTTAATGTGGCTATGGTAATTGAAGAATGGCGCAAAGGCGTGAAGATAGGAGAGGTGCTTCGTGATATTCAGGTAGATGTGATGAATACTGACAACCAAACGCCCGAAATTGACAATATTGCAAACCATTGTGTTATAGCCGATTCGTTGTTGGAGTTTAAAGTTACAGCTCACGACCCCGACCGTCAGGATTTGGTAGAATTATCGGCATCGGGTGGCGTATTTCAGGTGGATAAAAGTCCAGCCAAGTTTGAGGTTGTGGGCAATCATACCAAAAATCCAGTAGGATATTTTTCGTGGCAAACACACCGTAGTCATATTCGCAGAATGCCTTACGATGTGCTTTTCCGTGCAGTTGACGATGATATAAAAGTGCCATTGACCGCATATCGCAAAAACAAGATTACTGTGATAGCTCCACCTCCCGAAATTGTTTCGGCTCAGCCTACCAACAGTACCATCAAGATAGTGTGGAACAATGGCGGCAACGATAATGCTGTGGGATACAAAATTTATCGTCGAGCTCGTCCCGACAATTTTGAACCCGGATCGTGCGAAACAGGAATGCCTTCGAGTTGGGGTTACGAACTTATCAAGGTGGTAGACAATCCTAACGAAACTTCGTATCTCGACAACAACAATGGCATTGGACTTGCCTCGGGCTTTTGTTACTGCTATCGTGTTACCGCTCTATTTGCCGATGGAGCAGAAAGCATTGTTTCAAAACCGGTTTGTAAGGTACTTTCGCGCGGAACAATAGTATTTACTCAGGCTACCGTTGAAACCACCGACGAAACCAATGGCGCTATTCATCTTGAATGGACAAAGCCGGATAAACTTGACCAAAATGTGGTTAAGCCCCCTTACGCTTATCTGCTTTTCCCTGCCCACGGCATTTACGATGGCATCTACACTCAGCAGATAGAAATCGACGGTATTGACAACACCACTTACACTCAAACCAATATCGACACCTATAGCAAAGGAAGTATTTACAAAATAACATTTACCAACCGCAATCAAGAGACCGGCGGATGGAACTCAATTGGTTCGGCATCAATGGCATCGTCGGTGTTTATCAAACTTGAGTGCTCAAACCGTTCTATCAGAATTACTCACGAGGCCGATGTGCCTTGGAAAAACGACACCTTTGTAGTATACCGTCGCGATCCGGGTGCTGCCGATTTTGATTCTATCGGATATTCTACCGACGGTACATATTTCGACACCGGTCTTACCAACGATGTGGAGTATTTTTACAAGATGAAAACCATCGGCTACTATTCAGAGGAAGGTCTTCCCGACCATATTGAAAACTGGTCGCAGATAGCATCGGGTATTCCGATTGACACAGTGCCGCCGTGCGTAAAACTCAATCTTACATCGTATTGCGACGATGCTATCAACAAGTTGCAATGGTATCCCGACACAGTTTGCGGAATAGATGTGGAAAAATACCATATCTATTATAGCGAAACCATCGATGGCGAAATGCAACTTATTGCCGATGCCGAACCCACTGTGCTTGAATACGATCATCACCCCACTGTGGGTATGGCCGGTTGCTATGCAGTTACAGCTACCGACTTTGCCGGCAACACTGGCACCCCCGACCAACGTACTTGTATCGACAATTGTGAATACTACCGTTTGCCAAATGTCTTTACTCCAAACGACGATGGCTTAAACGATCTTTTTCACCCATATCCATACCAATTTGTTGACCGCATAGATATGACCATCACAAACCGTTGGGGCAAAGTGGTTTACAAAACTAACGACCCCGATATCAATTGGGACGGCAACGACCAGCAAACAGGTGCTAAGATGCCCGACGGCGTATATTTTTACCGTTGCACAGTTTACGAATACAGGCTTTCGGGCTTGGAGGAGCGCGAATTGGAGGGATTTATTACCATATTAAGCAAACAAACCGACAAAAAATGAAGACATTAGCCTCATATTTATTTATAGTGATGACATTGCTGCCCTTTTCAGCATTGTCGCAAGATACTGTCAACACAGCACAGTTGGCTTGTGCGGCTTTTCAAATGCACAAATTTGAATATGCCGACTCTTTGGCTACCAAAGCATTGGCAGAAAAATCTACATCAAAACGTCTTGACTTGAAAGCCGACATATTGTATTCTATGAGTCAATATGCAGAGGCTGCGCGATATTATTCAGCCGCCGAAAAAAATCAGAGCGGACCATCAAAGTTGAAGGCTGCCAAAGCTTATGTATCAGCCAATATGTATGATTCTGCATTTGCCTCGCTCACTGCATATTGCCGCTATCAAGACCGAATGTCGATAGCCAAAATAGCTGCTGATGCTGATTTTGAACCCCTTAAATCCGATTCTCGTTGGCAAAACGTTTTGAATCAGCGCGATGTAAATCCTTATCAGAAAGATTTGGAATCGGCACAACACCTTATTAATACTAATCGCAGAGGCGATGCTTTTTTGATATTGAATCAAGTGATAAAAAAACATCCGTCGGCACATCGTGCGTGGTTTGTGCGTGCTCAGGCTTATTTCAACGATGGAAACTACAAATCTGCCCTTTCGGATATTGAGCATGCTATTAAACTCAACAGCAAAAACTCGCTGTATTTAAATACTTTGGCAGATATTCTTTTTGCACAACAAAAATACACTAAGGCAGCCGAAACGTGGATTTTGGCAATCAAAGCCGATGAAATGTCGGTAAATAGTTACCTTGGTTTGGCAAAAGCGTATTTAAAAAGCAAAAGTTTAGAAAAAGCTGAAAAATACTCTCGTTTGTATCTTCTTATGTTTAAAAACGATGAGGAAGCAATTGCAATTCTATCCGAATCACTTGCACTACAAGGCGATTGTATGGGTGCTCTCAAGGTTTTGAATACAATGCCCGACAAAAACGCCGCATTTTACCGTTCGCGTGGTATAATATATTTACAATCAGATACATATCAATTTGCCATTGATGACTTTAACCGAGCCATCGACCTCGACCGCACACTTTTTGACATCTATTTGCACCGTGGACTAGCCTACTATATGCTTGGCAAAAAAGACGATGCCAAACGAGATTGGAACACTGCTGTTAAGAATCGTGTTTATAAGGCAAACGACTATTTAGAAAAATACAGATAATATGGCTAACGGCATACGCAGATTATTCAGAAAAGCCAAAGCTTCATTTTGGCGACTAAAACGAATGAAGATAAACCGAAACCTTATGGTGTATTTAGTTTCGGTGGTGCTTGCTTCGATATTCTGGTTTCTAAACAAAACCGGTAGCTACATTTCTACCTCAAAAGTGTTTAGAGTGGAATATTCTGGCATTCCCGGCGACAAAATTCTTCTTCCGGGCGTTACAACATCGTTTGTTAAGGTGTCGGTTTCGGTAAAAGGTTCCAGACTGCTTACATCCGGTAGTTTTCAGGATTTCTTGCGCATTGATCTTTCTAAACTGCCTTTGCGAAATGTTCCCCATGCTGATTCCACACTCAAATATATATCCGACGACGATCTTCGTCAGCAGATAGAGGCTCAGTTGCCCACCGATTTTAAGTTTGTTTCGGTGCAGCCCGACACCATTTTCTTGGATTTTGGACGCTCTATCACCAAAAAAGTTCCTGTGCTTTTAGATGCCGACATTTCATTTGAAAGTCAATACCGAGCAGCCGACGGCATTATCCTTGTACCCGACAGCGTAGAAATAAGCACTTCTGCCATTATAGCCGACTCTATCACGTTTGTAAAAACCGAGCATTTGGAACTTACCAATCTTCAAGAGCCCGTGCAGCGGCATGTGCATTTCGACATTCCAAACGAAGTAAACTGTCACACTCTGTACACCGATTTGAAAATCAACACCGAAAAGTACACAGAACAGTCTATCATATTGCCTATCAGACAAATAAATACACCTGACTCTATTTTATTGAGAATTTTTCCGCAAACCACCACCATTAAGTTTTTTGTGGGATGGTCCAATTATCAGAAAGTGACAAAAGATATGTTTTCTGTTACAGTAGACTATAACGATCTCAATTCGCCACTCAAATCTGATATGCTTACCATTAAACTTGCTCGCTCACCCGAACATCTCGGCGTTACCGACATACGTATTTCGCCGGTGAGTGTAGAATATCTTGTTGAACGTAATATTACTATTAACAACGACTTACAATGAAAATAATAGGACTTACCGGCGGTATTGGCAGCGGAAAATCTACTGTGGCTAAGGTGTTTGAAGCTCTTGGTGCCAAACTGTTTATTGCCGATACCGAGGCTAATATCATAACTGCCCGTCACCCGTTGGCTATCAAGCAAATATCTGATACATTTGGCAAAGATATTTATCAAAACGGTGAACTCAACCGTCGTCATTTAGCTACCATTGTGTTTTCGTCGCCCGAAAAATTGCAAACGCTTAATTCCATCGTTCATCCGCTTGTCAAAGAGGCGTTTGATGCTTTTGTGATTAAACATTCTGCCGCACCTTTTATTATTATGGAAAGCGCAATATTGGTACAATGCGGATTATATCGTTTTACAGATTATAATGTGTTGGTAACAGCGCCCGAAGAAGTTCGTATTCAGCGTGTTGTGCAGCGTAATGGTATTTCTGCAGAAGAAGTTAGAAATAGAATGTCAGCCCAAATGCCTGATAATGAAATAGCCTCATATTGCCAATATACTATTATCAACGACGGCATTAAAATGATAATTCCGCAGGTGGAAAAAATTTTGTAGATTTTTTTTCACTCCGTCAATTTATTTTCAACTATTATTGCAACAATATCAAACGCGATGCGTTACTAAAATATTGAAAATTAATTTATCATTAACTATATTAAAAACTTACAGCAATGAAAAAACTTACATTATTTCTTGTAGCATCTGTAATGCTCTCTTCCACATTCCTTTCAGCATCTTGCGGCGACGATGAAGATGAAGTAAAAAACGAACTCGAACAAAAATTAGACGAATGGGCAACTGCGAATACTTTGGATTCAGATGATTCCTATTACCTCTACAAATACGATGAGGATTTGGTTTACAAAGAGGAAGACGCATCACAAGTTAATCCCGGTACTACACCTACTCTCCCCGGCGACATCAACTACCAATCAGTTGATGCTAAAGCTCAGATTTTGAACGAGAAAGACATCAAAAAATTTGAGTCTATTGACGCTATGAAAGCTTTGGAAGTTGAAGCTCAAATCGACCCCACTACACAAAACTGCTTAACTGCTGCAATTCTTTTGGCTCAGATTCAGGCTGGTCAGATTCTTGCTATTGACATCAACGGTAAGAAAATCGTAGCCAAAGCTACTAATGTTGACAGAACCAACAAATCAGTACACGTTACAGGTTACGCATTGGTTCCCAAAAACTAACGAATAAAATCATTGTTGTAGAGACGTGCCCATAACACGTCTCTACGGCATTTTAATACAAAAAGAAAATAAATAACCAACTAAAAACTACAAAACCATGAAAAAGATATATTTGTTTATGACGATGGCATTGACAGTGTTTGCCACAACGTTTACTTCTTGCGAAGATGAACAAGTAAACCCCAATGACCCCATTCAGAACGATGGCGACGAAAACGAAAATTATCAGATGTATTCGTTTAATACTACTTTGAATTATGATTCTGGAAAGCCAAGTTCAGGTTCTGCATTCTGTGCTTCTTCTCGTCAAGCTGTTCCTGCAACAAGTTCCGATGCCGATTTTTGCGCACTTTGGCAAAGCCAATATGGTACAGTTCTTTGTTCACCGAATGCTTCTTGGGCAAAAGAAATGTATACAACTGTTAATAACACAAACTACAGCAATACTAATTCCACAAAGATAGAAAATCTTGGCATTGTTGATATACAAGATTACTACGATGTGAATGTTTTGGAAAATATGAGTGTTGGCACTTCGTATATCGGTGATTCAAAGAACCTTGGTGTTGGAGTAAGTAAGCTTTCAAGCGGACAGGTAATAGCTTTCCAAACATCTGATGGTTGCAAAGGTGTTGCTAAAGTAATATCTGCAAAAGCTACTAGATCAGTTTCTATTTCAGGCTACGTTGCAGTTCCCAAAAACTCTTCTGGTAAATAATTTAGCACATTATTTCAACTAACATATAAAAGGGCGGAAACCAATTTTCCGCCCTTTTTTTTATCCATTAACTTAACATATCATTAGCAATGTATTCACACTTTTGCGTTTATTTTGCACTCCAAAATAATTGCAGATAAAATGTGGATTCCATTGGTAATTGCGTCGGCGGTGGTGCTCGGACTGTACGACGTTTGCAAAAAAACTTCGCTTAAAAAGAATGCCGTGCTGGCGGTGATGGTGATTTCGTCGGGAATGTCGCTACTGATGTTCGCACCCATACTGATTGATTCGGTGTGCGATTTCGGATGGTTTGCCGGCACTATGTTTGAAACTCCCAAAACCACCGCTCACAATCAGATGTACCTTATCTTAAAGGCGTTTATTGTGGAGAGTTCGTGGCTGTGCAACTTTTGGGCTATGAAACATTTGCCTATATCTATCGTGGGACCTGTGCGCTCGTCGGCTCCTGCGTGGACACTGCTCGGCGCTGTGCTGATACTTGGCGAAAGACTCAATGCTTGGCAATGGTTGGGCGCGGCTATTATATTAACGTGTCTTTACCTTTACGCCCGGTCGGGTAGAAAAGAGGGTATATCGTTCAGCCACAATAAGTTCGCATTCTTGCTTATAGCCGGAACATTGATTGGCGCGGCGTCGGCATTGTATGACAAGTATCTCCTGCGCACCATCGAGATGGATAGGATGGAGATGCAGGCGTGGTTCTCGTTTTATCAGTTTCTGATAGCCGCCATACTCGCCGCAGTGATTTGGTATCCACATCGCGAAAAAACCGACAAGTTTCAATTCCGAATCTCAATTCCGTTGGTGGGAGTGCTGCTCACGGTGGCAGATTTTTTCTATTTCTACGGACTGAGCCATCCTGAGGCAATGATAGGCATAGTTTCGCTTATCCGCCGTAGCAATGTGGTAATATCGTTCCTTGCCGGAGCAGTGCTTTTCCACGAAAAGAATATCCTGCAAAAAAGCCTGATACTCTGCGGAGTGCTGGCCGGTGTGGCGGTGCTGTGTTTGGCGAAGTAAATTTTTTTTATTTTGCTAAAAAGATTTACTAAATTTGTACCCTCAAAACAAACACACAATGGAAAAGCAGTATTACAAAGTATTTACAGGTCAGGCTATTGACGTAAAAATGGTAAAATATCACGTGTCACAGATTGTCATATATTGTTTTTCGTTAATGGTGTTCTGATGTGCGTTC